>JADHNY010000009.1 GCA_016779265.1 Pirellulales bacterium
CAATCGACGAGTGAGGGGAAGCCCCGTGCTGCGACACCGGCGTGGGTCTTCGAGCGAAGCTCGGAGGACGAGAGCGAGAAACCTCGAGTGAGCGAAGGCAGGGATGCCGGAGCGAACGCCCGGTGTAGCAGAACTGGGCTCCCCGAACGGCCCTGATTCATGCACGCCACTCCCAGGAGCCGAAGGAGACGACAAACACCGTCCGCAACGGTATACCTTAGATCCCTCTGGTCGGCAGCGAACCAGCGTGGGAACTGTGACATTTCAGCCCGCTGCAACTTTTCGGCGAGGAGAGATTTTTGATGGCAGAGGCGTTTACCGGCATTGAGAAGATTCGCTACGAGGGCCCCGACTCGACCAACCTGCTCGCCTTCCGCCACTACGACGCCGACGCGATCGTCGAAGGGAAGCCGATGCGTGATCATCTGCGGTTCGCGGTCGCCTACTGGCACGCCTTCCGTGGCACTGGCGCCGACCCCTTCGGCCCCGGCACCATGCTTCGCCCCTGGGAAGCTGCGGTCGACTCCGCTGAGAACGCCGTCGCTCGTGTCGATGTCGCGTTTGAGTTCATGGAGAAGCTCGGCGTCAACTACTACTGCTTCCACGATCGTGACGTGGCTCCCGAGGGTGCCAACCTCACCGAAACCAACGCCAACCTCGACCGCGTTGCCGATGCGCTCGCTGCCGCTCAGGAGCGGACCGGTATCAAGCTACTCTGGGGCACAGCCAACCTGTTTAGCAATCCCCGTTTCGTGCATGGAGCTGCAACCAGCTGCAACGTCGAGTCGTTTGCGTATGCCGCGGCTCAGGTGAAGAAGGCGATTGAGGTGACCCACCGTCTCGGTGGTGCTGGCTACACCTTCTGGGGCGGCCGCGAAGGCTACCAGTGCCTGTGGAACACCGACATGAAGCGGGAAATGGACCACCTCGCGCGGTTCATGCATATGGCGGTCGACTACGCCAAGGAGATCGGCTTCTCGGGTCAGTTCTACTTCGAGCCCAAGCCCCGCGAGCCGATGAAGCACCAGTACGACTTCGATGCTGCCACCTGCATCAACTTCCTGCGGGCGTATGGCCTTGAGAATCATGTGAAGATGAACCTTGAGACCAATCATGCCACGCTGGCCGGCCACGAGATTCAGCATGAGCTTGAGTATGCGGGCATGCAGGGCTTCCTCGGCTCTGTCGACGCCAACACCGGCGACACCCTGGTGGGCTGGGACACCGACCAGTTCCCCACCAACATCTACATGACCACGCAGATGATGTACTCGATTCTGAAGTACGGCGGACTCGCTCCCGGTGGTATCAACTTCGATGCGAAGGTGCGTCGCGAGAGCTTCGAGCCTGCCGACCTTTTCCACGCCCACATCGGCGGGATGGATGCCTTCGCTCGTGGCCTGAAGATCGCAGCGGCCCTGCGGGCAGATGGTGCCATCCAGAACCTTGTCGAAGAACGCTACGCGTCATGGTCGAGCGACCTGGGCAAGAAGATTGAGGCAGGCAACGAGAGCTTTGCATCGCTGGAAAAGGTGATGCTGGAGAAGGGCGATGCCACCCCGTGCACCAGCGGCCGACAGGAACTCTTCGAGAACGTGATCAACCGTTATCTCGATAACGCCTGAGCCGGCAACCAGTGCCGCTGCGGTGTCTCTAAGCAAGGCCCTGCGAGCGACAGACCCTGCGAGCGACAGGGCCAGCAGAGACACTGGCCAGCAGAGACATTGGGCCTAGCTGCGCTGAGCTGCAGCGGCTCTGAGGACAGCCTCGATCGCCGAGCGGATCTGCCGCCGGCGATCGGGGTCTTCCACTTTTCCACCATCCTGCTCGGTCACATGGAAGGCGTCGACGACCTGATCGAGGTAGGTGCCGATCTTGGCGGCCTGCACCGACAGGCCTGCCTCATAGATCGCCCGAGACACCGCATACAAGAGCCCGACTCGGTCGTGTGCGAACACTTCGATGATCGTCGTCGTCGTCGAACTCGAGTTGTCGATCCGCACGCGTGGAGGCATTTCATCCGTCAACGCGGCAGGCTGATCGGGATCCTCATAGATCAGGGGGAACGACGGCCGCTGCCCGGAGCGGATCACCTCAGCAATCACCCGTTCAATTTCCTGCATTCGGTGCGGTGGTGGCTCACCAACAGAGTCGGGGTCTTGAGCGACGAAATGGTCAATGACGACCTCATCGTTAAACGAGTGGATATCCGCCGAGAGCACTGCCAGTCGCAGGCTCGAGAGAGCCCCAGTCACGCGATGAAACACGCCACGGATGATCGGCTTCCTTGCCGCAAATGTGACCCCAACCGTCGCCGTCTCCGGATGCCACCGCGTGAGCACGAGGAGGTCGCCAGGCGGAAGCAGCACCACCCGCTCAAGCTCCTCCACCATCTGTGCTGGCTCGGTTGCCTGGAGATAGGACGGCGTCAGCAGCCTCGACAGCCGCAGGACAGGCTCACCAACACCGCGTTCTGAGAGCAGCTGCTGCAGTTCCACCCGACGCTGGTCCGAGGGCCTCGTCGGACTCTCACCATCGAGGTACGCGAGCGTTCGATGGTAGAGATCTGAGAGCAGATCCGCTTTCCAACCGGTCCAGGTTCCCGGCCCCACCGCACTCACATCCGCCACGGTCAGAATCGTCAGCATGCGGAGGACTTCCGGCGACTCCACATCGCGGGCGAACGCCACTACCAGACTCGGATCGCCAACATTTCTTCGAAAGGCAAGGTGGGCCATCAGCAGATGCTTTGCCACCAGCAGTTCGACGATCTCCGTCTCGTCCTCCGCAAGTCCCAGGCTGACAGCCATATCGCGGGCGATCGCAGCCCCCACCACACTGTGATCTCCTGGATGCCCCTTGCCGATGTCGTGCAGGAGCAGGGCGAGCAGGAGTGGACGCCGCCAACGGAGCGACCGCCAGACGTCACCGAGCCAGCCCGGATCATCGGCCAGCTCCAAGCCGCGTTCCACCGTGTGCAGGCAATGCTCGTCAACGGTGAACTTGTGGTAGTTGTTGAACTGCAACAGGCCACGGGCATGCTCAAACGCAGGAATGAAATGCTCAAGCAGACCGATGCGGTGCATGGCCCGCAGGGAGTCGGCCAACCGGGTCGGATGCTCAAACATCGCCAAGAACCGGAGTCGTGAGACGTCGTCCGGCACGCCTCCTGGTTCCTCGGCAGCCCACTGACACCGCACCGCCTCCCAGGCGTCGGTTTCCACGGGACGGTCGTGCCGCATAGACAGCTGCACAAGCTGCATGATCTCCGGCAGCGAACTCACCACCTCAGGCAAGGCTGATGGCCAGACGCCCACGGTCTGTGGTCCAACACAAAAACGTCCCTCCACATCATGCCCGAGCAGACGATCGACAAGCTGACGTCTCCACGGCGGTGGCCCAAGCTGATTCTCAAGCCGAGAGAGGATCCGCATCACGCCCTGGGTGACACCGCAGTAGTCCCGCATGAACCGCTCAACAGCAAGCAGCCCGTCGCTCGAGACAATCCCGCGTTCGCCAGCAATCCGCGCCTGCTCTTCACGCGAGAGCTCATCGCTTCCTCGGCCTGCCGCGAGATGCAGATCGATTCGCACCCCGAGCAGAAATGACCTCGCTTCGCGGAGTGTGTCAGCATCAGCTGCCGAGAGGGCGTTTCGCAGCACGAGCCCACTGAACGTCGCTTCGCCCCAGGCAAGAAAGCCGATCCAGCGAACCATCTGAATGTCGCGGAGGCCGCCGGGCGAGCGTTTCACGTTCGGCTGCAGCAGCGACGCAGAACGGCCATGCCGATCTCGCTCTTCCCCCCGCGCCCCGTAGAGCTGTTTGAGCAGACGCGGACGATGTCGCTCGACCAACACTCCCAGTCGCGACTGCAGCCGCTCGAGCACTCTACTCGGACCGGCAATCACCCGACTTTCTATCAGCGTGCTGAAGATCGTGGCGTCATGGGAGGCAAGTCCGACAGCTTCGGAAACGGTCCGCACGCTCTGCCCCACTTCCAGGCCAGCATCGAAAAGGTCCTGCAGCAGTTGCCGCGCGACCCCAGGCACCACGCTGTGCTGATCTCTCTCGTAGAGCAGCATCAGATCGACGTCGGAATAGGGCGCCATCTCTCGACGCCCGAAGCCCCCGTGCGCAACCACCGCGACTTCTCTTCGGACAAAGGCTGCCGTCTCCGCAGGAAGTGCCTCGACCGTCGTGTGGAAGACATCCAGCACGATCATCTCAAAGAGATCACTCGCAAGCGTGCAGATCTGTGTTCCTGGAGATCCCGCAGCCTGCTGAGCGGCAATCCGTTCACGAGCTTCGGCAACGCCGGCGGCAGCCCGCGCAACCACAGGCCGGGAGAGGGGAGGGGAGTCGGGCAGATGCTGATGGCTGGAGGTCACGCGTTGACTTCTTGTCATTCACTGCTGGTTCGAAGGAGGTCGGCCGCCCGCAGACCTTTCCTTCCCGCTTTAGGCAGGATGCCAAGGATCATCTGCGGTGTCTGCCTGCGCGTTGGCATGCCTGGCGAGCACGAATAGCAGATCACCGAGACGATTGAGATACTCAATGGCTGCTGCAGGGATCACCGTCTCCGGCTCCGACGCCAGCGAAACCACGCGGCGTTCAGCCTTCCGGCAGACCGTCCTGGCAACATGCAACGCCGCGGCTGTTGGCGTTCCGGCTGGCAGGATGAAACAGTCAAGAGGCGCGAGCGTGGCATCGAACGTGTCGATCTCACGCTCGAGGGTCTCAACATGCTCCAGGCCAATCCGGTCTTGGGCCGGGTTGGGGGTCGCCAACTGAGCGCCCATCTCAAAAAGTTCGCACTGAACCCTCCGCAGCAGCGTATCCAAGCCGTCAGCCAGGGGCAGGGTGCGGACGACGCCCAGCTGGCTGTTGAGTTCATCGACCGTGCCGAACGCCTCAATACGCGCATGGTCTTTGCGAACTCGCGGACCTCCAAAGAGCCCCGTTTCACCCGCGTCGCCGGTCTTGGTGTAGATCTTCATGCCAGGTCGTCCCACTGCCTTCCTTGGGGGTCGCTGATTGTCGGCTCATCCACCGAGCCGTCAGGCCGAGGCGTTCGCCCGCCGCGGTCTATACTGTGGGTGATCAGGCCTTGAGTCTGCAAACTGGTTTCTTCCGACCGCCGTGTGAGGCTCTCTGCCATGCTCTTTCGCCAACGCCACACCCATCGCCGTCGCTCACCTGCGGACTCCAACTGGCAGACTGCGGGCATCACAACCGCAGCCGCTATCAGTTCAGCGGCCGTGATGATCGGGAGCATACTTGCGGTCGGTCCGGCGGATGGACTGGCTGCCGAAGATTCACCTGCTTCCAAGCTGGAAGAGGCGTTCTTCGCTGCCCCAACCCAGATGACGTTTGGGGCGACCAAGGCAGGCGAGGGCTACTTTTCACCAGACTCACGGACGATCTGCTACCAGGCGATCCCACAGGGCTACCCCTTTTACCAGATCTATCTGCAGCCGATTGACCTCACCGCACCACGTCCCACCACGCCACTGAGAATCAGCACTGGCCGCGGCCGAACCACCTGTAGCTGGTTCGCACCAGACGGCTCACGGCTGCTGTTTGCCTCGAGTCACCTCGATCCCGCCCTCGATGCCACGGAAGAGGCTGCTCGACGCCAGGCCGCCGAGGATGCGGCCAGTGGACGACGTCGTCGCTACGCATGGGACTTCGATCCAGCGATGGAGATCTTCACGGCACCGCTCGACGGCGATGGCAAGGCGGGGGACCCCGCCAGCTTCACTCGTCTCACCTCAGCCGCAGGCTACGACGCGGAATGCTCGTTCTCGCCCGATGGCTCACAGGTCCTCTTCGTCAGCGACCGCGACGGCGATCCCGACATCTATCTGATGAACGCAGACGGCAGTGATGTGCGACAACTGACTAACCAGCCAGGCTACGACGGCGGCCCGTTCTTCTCGCCAGACGGAAAGTGGATTACCTACCGGACCGACCGCATTGAGAAAGACCGGCTGCACATCCATGTAATGCGGGCTGATGGCTCAGCCGACATGGCGGTCACTGCCGGTGAGAGCGTGGAATGGGCACCCTACTGGCATCCGTCCAAGCCCTGGCTGATCTGGACCGGGGCAGACCACTCCGACCCCACCGCTCGGCCAAACTACGATCTCTGGATCTCCCGGTATTCCGTCGATACCGCAGGAAACGGGCTCTCGTGGACACCACCGGTGCGGCTCACTGACCATCCGTCTGCCGACGTGTTGCCGGTTTTTTCACCTGACGGGCTGCATCTGCTCTGGACGGCAGGCCGATCGGAGGATCGATCGAGCCAGCTCTGGCTCGCAAGACTCGATCTTGTGGCCATCGAGCAGGCCATCAACGCTGCGGAAGATTCCGCCTTGCAGCCCTAACGTTCCGCACCTTCTTCCGGAAAGCCTTTCTCGTGACCAGCGTCTCTGCTTCCTCAACCGCCGGCCAGCAACTCACCATGATCGGAGCGGGCCAGATGGCCCTTGCCCTGGCCTCGGGGTTTTGTCGCAGCGGGCAGATTGAGGCCTCAGACATTCGCTTCTACGACCCGTCACCCGAGTCGAGCGAGCGATTTCTCGCCGCTGTTCCTGGTGCCCAGCAGGACCGCGACGCGGCGGCAGCTTCCGAGGCCGCAGACCTCATCTTCCTCGCCGTCAAGCCGCAGCATGCCGAAGATGCCTGTCGCAGTCTGGCGGGAACGCTCGACGCCTCCGCGACGGTCGTCTCGGTAATCGCTGGCGTACTGATCGATCAGCTCGCCGAGTGGCTGGGCAGCTCGCGGGTGATCCGAGTGATGCCCAACACCCCATGCCTCGTCGGCCGTGGCGTCCTTGCGGTGGCATCAGGCGATGCAGTTTCCCCCGCGATGACCGAACAGGTCTGCAGCCTGCTCTCCACCGTGGGCCATGTGCACACGCTGCCAGAGAAACTGCTCGATGCAGTCACCGGACTTTCTGGCTCAGGGCCTGGCTATGTGGCAGTGATTGTTGAGGCCCTGGCCGACGGTGGCGTACTGGCCGGCCTGCCGCGCGGACTCGCTCGTCAACTAGCCGTACAGACGCTTGCAGGCACCGCTGCACTGATCGAAGCCACCGACGAACATCCGGCGAGCCTGAAAGACCGCGTTGCAAGCCCAGCGGGCACCACGATTGCGGGGCTGGCAACGCTTGAGCGGATGGGCCTACGTGCGGCGCTGATCGAAGCCGTCAAAGCCGCCGCCGACCGCTCTGCCGAACTGGCGAGCCCGAAGGACTGATCGGAGCGGTGACGCCCCGGCCAGCGACTACGACTTTGCCTTTTTCTTCGCTCCAGCAGCCTTCTTGGCGGCTGGCTTCTTCGTCACGGGCTTCTTGACAGCCGCCTTTTTGGTGCCGGCTTTCTTGGAGGCGGCCTTCTTAGAAGCTGCATTGCCTCGACGCCCGCTGCCTGTTCCGCCACCCGCACCAAAGATCGCTTCCCAACCGTCGGCGTAACTGCTGGTGGAACCGACTCGAATAATGGACATGCTCAGATGACTCCCAGAACCTGCGGCGTGTGACACTTCAGGCGTGTCGAGGATGCTGCCGCTGTGAAGCGTCGTCCTATCGCGACAGGCCTGATGCCGTCAAGCGTTGTTTTCCTGAGGCAGCGTCGCTTGTTCTCGTTCATCAATCTCGAGCAGCACCTCTCCGTAGACCGCCGGCAGTGGCAGACGACCGGTGGGCGGCGGTGCTGCTGCATCCCCGATCACAGAAAACTCCAATGAGTTGCGACGGGCGAGCAGCTGCGTGACCTCCCAGGCCGATCGATCTTCGTCAACGCTCGCGGCCGCCCCCAGCAGCCGCCCGTTGAGACTCGGCTGCAGATCGGTCCGTCCCCCCACGACCACCAGCCAGACCTGAGCTCCGCCATCGAGCCCGGACGGCATCCCAAAACTCCGCAGCCAGCCCCCTGTCTCCGATTGTTCCCAGGCGGCTGTCAGCCGGATCTCGTGCACACCTTCAGCCATTGGGCACTCTGCTCCTCCTGCCGGGTGTCACAGGATCGAGCATCACCCCGAGGGCGACTGACGCCACCGTCCAATCCTGATCACACGCCGGCTGCTATACTGCCGTCACTGCGGTCGGTTCACAAGAACCAGCAGACAAAGACAATGCCTACAGCCAATCAAGGAGAGCCAGCGGATGGGGAATGCCCTCGAGTTCACCGACGACAACTTTCAGCAGGAAGTCCTCAGCGCCGACGTGCCCGTGCTGGTCGATTTCTGGGCTCCGTGGTGCGGTCCGTGCCGAATGATCGGCCCGGTCATTGATGAACTCGCCGCTGAGAATGAAGGCACCTGCCGGATCGGCAAGGTGAACGTCGATGAGAACAGCAGCACGGCGATGGCCTACAACGTGGCCAGCATCCCGGCGATCATGATTTTCAAGGGCGGCCAGCTTGTACAGCAGTTCATGGGCGTTCAGCCCAAGGAACGCCTGCAGCAGGCGCTCGATGAGGCCAAGGGGTAGTCGCTGCGACGAGGTCGCCTCGCTTCTTTCAATCTGTAGCGAGAACATAAGAGGGGCGGGCAACCAGTTTTGGTCGCCCGCCCCTTTTTTTGTCTCGGCATACTCGTCACGAACGACCGCAACCGCTCCTGCGGTGCTCAGCAGGCTGCTGGCACCGGCTCATGGTCGAGATACTGTGACAGGTGGCCGTCAACACCTGGGTCACGAAGCTTTTCCACAGCCTTCGCTTCGATCTGTCGAACGCGTTCACGCGTCACACTGAAGATCGATCCAACCTCCTCGAGGGTGTAGGAGTAGCCATCGGCAAGCCCGAAGCGGAGCCGCAGGATCTCTCGCTCTCGGTAGCTCAGCCCAGCGAGCGCCTGGCCAATCGACCGTTTGAGCGACTGCTGTTTCAGTCCGAGCAGCGGGTCATCCTGGCGGTGATCCTCAACCACGTCACGAAAGGAAGCGGTCTCATCCTCGCCCGCAGGCTGATCGAGCGACGACGGCTGCCGAGACATCCGCCAGACGCACAACGTCTCTTCGTGTGTGAGGCCCGACACCTCCGCGAGTTCCTCGACGGTGGGCTCGCGTCCGTTGACCTGGAGGAAATCGCGGGTCAAGTTCCGCAGTCGCGTCATCGTGTCGATCATGTGTACGGGCACGCGGATCGTGCGGCTTTGATCGGCGATCGCTCGGGTGATCGCCTGCCTGATCCACCAGGTGGCGTAGGTGGAGAACTTGAAACCGCGGGCATGTTCGAACTTATCGACAGCCCTCATCAGGCCTGCATTTCCCTCCTGAATCAGATCGAGGAAGTTCATGCCCCGGTTGCGATATCGCTTGGCGATTGAGACCACCAGCCGCAGGTTACCGGCAGCAAGGTCTCGCTTCGCCTTGTCATAGCGAGTCTGCAGCGTGCTCAGCCGTGCCAGCCGACGCGAGAGCGTTGGTCGCGTTTCCCGCGTTCGCCAGAGGAGACGTCGCTCATCCTGTGTGAACGGTCCGTTCCGCTCAGCACCAGCTGCATGGAGTCCCAACTGACGGCCCATACTGCGGAGCTGTTCCAGGAGTGGATAGAGCCGCTGGATTCGCAGATGGAGTTCCTCAACCAGCCGAACCGCCTTATTCCGCTGACGAACAAGCCGCTTCCAGGCCTGCCGCCGCACCTTCATCGTGGCCTTTCGCGAGGTTGCCAGCCGGAACAGGTCGCGATGCTCATCCTCAAGGCGATGCAGCGTGACCAGATTGGGCCCGAGACGTTCGAGGATCCGCTTCTTCTCCTTGGTGTCGGTCACCGCCACTTCGATGGTGCGGTCAAGCCGTAGCGTGCCCTCGTGAACCCGCTCAAGCAGACGGATGGCCCCACCTCGCACAAAGTCGTTCTCGAGCAGGGTGTGCCGAAACTGCCGTCGCCACCGTTCGATCTCCTTGGCGTTCTGAACCTCTGTCTCACGCGTCAGCAAGGGAATCCCGCCCATCTGGCTCAGGTAGAGCCGAACTGGGTCTTCCGTCACGCCAATCAGGTCAGCCTGACGGGCTCGAGTGCGGCTCACAGCTGCGGTGGGAGGGGCATCAAGGGTGGTTGAGGGCATGGCCGCGGTAGCTCCAGGGAAACACTCGAAGGCCTGCGGTCGGACCACCGCACGGCTCAGATGTGTTCAAAAGCAGCTCTCATGCCAAAACCTGGCTCAGCGACAGTACCTCGCCTTTTCACGAAGGAAACGGGCATTCGGACCGAACGACTCAGCGGCTGTTGTTCCCTGCGGGCAACAGGCGACGACACCACTGTCGCCCTGCGGCGACACCCCTTGCGAATGGCCCGTCTCCGAAAAAACATCAGAGAAGCCGCAAAAAATCCGAAAAAACGGCCTCCCAGGGAAAGGGGGTGGCATGGCTATACTCCCTGGCCATGCCCGTCGACTACGGCGGGCCTGACGATTTGTCCACGCGTCAAGGGTATCCCCATGACCTACGTCATCCTTGCGATCATCGGCATTCTGTTCCTGGCGGCACTCGTGTTCGTCGGTGTCGGCGCAAAGGGCTGGAACGCCGGCACCATCACTGCTGCCGTGCTGGTGATTCTTTCCTCACTCGGCTACCTCTTTCTCGCGAGCATGCTGACCGAGCGAGAACGCAACTGGCGGACGCGGGTGAATGCCGTCCAGGCTGAGCTACTCCGGGCACGAGATGGCCTGATCGTCAATGCCGACGGC
The DNA here is from genome assembly GCA_016779265.1 of Pirellulales bacterium. Taxonomy (GTDB): domain Bacteria; phylum Planctomycetota; class Planctomycetia; order Pirellulales; family UBA1268; genus M30B53. Next base: position 10,697 of record JADHNY010000009.1, read on the forward strand.
ACGGAAACACCTGCGGGGGAATGCGGTATTGAGACCCTGCAAAACTGCTCCGTTGCTGACCTGATTGACATCCGTGAGCGTTGGGTACGGCAGCGTGACCGCGTGAACTCGTGGCGAGGCATCTGGTGGCGGCATGCGAGCTTCACCGCTCCTGGCAACGGTCAGCCTGGCACCCTCGAAATCACCACATCCGAGACTCCCGCGATCAACGAGGGAGCTCCTGTGTACGTGTTTGATGAGGCCACTGAAGAACAGCAGGGCGGCTACGTCGGTGCGTTCCAGGTCACCGCAGTAAATGGCAGTTCGCTCGAGATCACTCCGCTGTTGCCTCCCGACGACACTGATAGCAGCCGCTGGGCACAGCCGCACGACGACGTGCTCGTTCTGGAAAGTCTTCCCATCGACCGCTGGATGGCCTTCCATCGCACAGACGAAGGGTCAGACGCCCCCACCTGGCCTGCCATCGAGCCGCCTACCAGCGACAATGTCCCCGCCGGCGTTGCCAATCTGGAACAGATGGAAACCGACATCAGCGAGTTCACCCTCGCCGGCGGCGGCCCGCTCCTGCCTGCGGATGTCGTCGACGCGGGGCGGACGTTTGAGGCACTGCAGGGCACGCCTGAACCGCCGCCCGGTGTTGGTTGGGCGGAGGTGACCTTCGGCGAAGACACAGATTTCACCTGGCCTGACGGCACGGTCACAAAGTTTCTCGCTGGTGAAGTCGTGCCTGCGTTTCCAGCAAGCCAACTCCCCCAACTGCTCGCGGACACGCCTGAGGTCGAGTATCGCTGGGTGATCCCGCCAGGACTCTACTGGGCTGAAGTGCGATTCACTGAGGCCTACACGCATGAAACCGACCCCAACGAAGAGCCGCTCGTGTTTGAAGCAGGCAGCACCGCTGTGCTCGAACTGTCCTTTGCAGAGCAGATGGCAACTGGCGGGGTGACCGAAGTGCTCCGGCGTTTCTTCCGTCGCCCACTCACCGACGGCCAGACAGAGATGCTTGGCTCCGACGCGATTACCGAACGCGTTGGCAACGAGGCTCCCGTGACCGTGTTCGACAATCTGCAGTCACTCGGCCTGTACCGGATTCGCCAAGACCTGGAGCGGACTCTCGAAAACTCAGCCGCCCGCACCGACGCCCTCACTGCTGCCTACCAGAATGCGGTGAATCAGCTTGCTTTGCTCGACCAGAAAGAGATTGATCTCAAAGCCGATCAGACTGGCTGGGACGCAGATCTCAAGGCTGCCGACCGCATCGAGGCCTCAGTCAAAGATCGCTACGAGGCGATCGATGCGGAACTTCAGGCAACTGAAGACGCTATCGTGCTGCTCGGCCAGCAGTTGCGACAAATGACGGCGAACGTGACAGCGGAAATCGACCGCCGCACACCACCGCCAGATCTCCTTGAGGCTCCGCCTGCAGCAGGGGCCTCCGTTCAGTAGCCCTTATCGTTCGCCTCGTACTGCCACGCAGGCCCCTCACAACCTGGTCACGGCTCTCGACACTGCTGGCTGCCGGACTCCGCCGGAGAGCGAGCAAAAGACGCCGTTTCTCCGCTCTCGAGTCGTGTCCCTCACGTCAATGGTCACGGCTGGTTATGCTTAGGTCTTCGTGGGGTTTCGCACCAGGGAAACACGCTGTTCCATGTCATCGTCATCATCGCTCGCAGCTCGACCAAGCACCCGCAACCACCTCCGCAAGGCGGTACACCACCACAGCCTCGCCAGCCGCCGTGGCATGCTGGAGCGGATGTTCACGATGTGGTTTAAGGGCTTCGTCTACAACCAGATCTGGGAAGATCCACGGGTTGACGCTGAGGCCTTGGGAATCGGTCCGGAGTCTCAGCTGCTGACCATCTCCAGCGGTGGCTGCAACGTTCTCAACTATCTGGTGCACCGTCCCAAGCGGATCGTGGCGGTTGACCTCAACCACAACCATATGTCGTTGACGCGGCTCAAGCTGGCAGCCGTCAAGCACCTGCCTGACTACGAGAGCTTCTACAAGTTTTTCGGCCTCGGGCAGCACCCCGACAACCTGCACAACTACCGCACCTACATCCGCGAACATCTCGACGAGCAGACTCGTCAGTTCTGGGAATCGAGTGACTGGCCGGGCAACACGGTTGGGCCGAAGCGGATCAACTACTTCAAGACAGGCCTCTACGAAAAAGCCAAGCTCGGCCAGTTCTTCAGGGTGGTACATGGCATTGCCAAGGCAGTTCGCCGTGACCCTGCGAGGCTTCTGACTGCCCAAAGCAAGTCGGAGCAGGAACGCATCTTTGACGAGTACTACGCTTCGTTGTTTGAGAATCGCCTCGTGCGTTGGATGGGCCGCCAGCCGGTGGCGGTTTACAGCCTTGGTATTCCGCCGAGCCAGCATGCCGCGATGCTGGCAGAGTCGGGAGGCAACGGCCAGAAACTCTTTGACACGTACAAAGAACGGATCCGCCGACTCGCCTGCGGCTTTCCTCTCGACGACAACTACTTCACCTGGCAGGCGTTCGGCCGTCGCTACGACCACGAAGGCCGCAAGGCGCTTCCCGACTACCTCCGCGAGGAGAACTACGAGACGATCAAGGAGATGGCCGACCGGGTTGAGACGCACATTGCGAGCCTCGGCGACTTTCTGTCGACCGCTGAACCAGGCAGCCTCAACGGCTTCATCCTGCTCGACAGCCAGGATTGGATGCCACCAAACGTGATCGAGGCGCTCTGGAGTGAGATCGCCCGCGTGGGAGCTGCCGACACGAGGGTGATCTTCCGGACAGCAGGTGAGCTTTCTCCAGTCGAAGAGGCACTCTCGCCGGAAACCAAGGCCCAGTTCCACTATCACCAAGAACGTGCCCGAGAGCTCCACACTCATGATCGCTCAGCGATCTATGGCATGTTTCACATCTACGAGAAAACTGACGGGCAGCCCCAGTGACAGATGAAGTCGGGCCAGACCACGATGCCGCGGGGGCCGTCTCGAGCGGTCGCTCCAGTTCCCCTGCCGACGTCAGCAACGACGATCCCGCCAGGGCGATGGACCGGATGTATCGCGTCACGCGACACATCTACGACATCACACGCCGTTACTACCTGCTCGGCCGTGACCGAATGCTCGAGCGAGTCGTTACGTCCGACGACACCGCGACACTCGAAGTGGGCTGTGGCACGGCTCGCAACCTGATCAAGCTCGCCCGGCGGCCCCACTGTGGCAGCCTCTACGGCCTTGATGCCTCGCATGAGATGCTGGAGACCGCGGCTGCCTCTATTCGAAAGGCGGGCGTGGGCGAAGTGAGCCTTCGTCAGGGCCTCGCTGAAGAGCTCAACGCACAGAAGATGTTTGGCCGTGCGGACGGATTTGACACGATCTTCTTCTCGTACTGCCTCTCGATGGTGCCGGCCTGGGAGGGAGCCATCGAAGCGGCTCTGGCAAACCTCCGTCCGGGCGGCCAACTGGTCATCGTCGACTTCTGGGACCAGGCGGACCTGCCAGGCTGGTTTGCCGCAGGCCTGAAAAAGTGGCTCTCGCTGTTCCACGTTTTCTACAGGCCCGACGTGCACACAGCGCTCACAGCGCTGGGCGAATCGGGACGGGCTGACGTTTCTTTTGAGTCGGTCGCTAAACGCTACGCGTATATCGCGATCGTTCGCAAGCGATAGCCACGCCGACTGTCGACGACAAAATGCCGGCGACGCTTCTGACGGTGACGTTTCTGTCGCCCACGTTTCAGCAGCCGATCAGGGCAGCAGAAACACGAGACCGGTGACTGTGGCGGCTTCGACTGCCATCCCTCGCACGCTGACAGGGAATGCAGGCACCGTCCAGGGAGCACAGTTGCCCGGCCGGTAGTAGCCCACCGGATAGACACACTCCCAGGGGAGTTCCACGCCCATCTTGTAGGGCAGGATAGGCAGCGTCCCGAAGAAATGAGCTGCTGAGATGAACGGGTCCGCAGCCCAGCCATAGGAGTGGCCGTACCGCTCAAAGTTCCATTGTTCAAAGTAGAGCGGCTTGTGGCAGTAGCCTGCCGCCTTCCAGGTGAAAGTGGTGGTGGCAAAGCGACGAGGCTCAAATACCTCTCCCTCGAGCCGACACTCACAGGGGTAGTCATTGCCTGCCACGCCACTGACCCGGATGTCGAGATCGATCTCAGAGATGCGGTCCAGCCGGAGCTGCTCCAAGGCCTGACGACACGCCTCCGCTTCAGCCGCACACACCGCGGGATCTCCTTGCTGAGCAGACGCCGTGGACGCCAACGGAGTTGCATCAGCCTGGGCGAGCCGAACAGGCTCCGCTCCCATCTCTGCATTGCTGACAACGGCTTCACGAAGTCGAGTCAGTGCGGAACCGGCTCGGGAGGACGCCCCGAGGCGCTCAAGCCCCACTGACACGTCCAGGTCATCAGCCACCTTGTCTGCAAGCGAACCAGCCTGCCCCCAAGGCTGCGTCTGGATTCTTCCCGCCGGAGCCTTACCGAAAAGGTCCTGCCACGGGGCGGCGTGGAGATCTCCCGCCAAGACAAACGCCAGCAGCAGTGCAACAAGCCCTGCTGCCGCTCTTCTGGCGTCAATCGCCCCCAGCGTGTTCTGCCGTATAGTTCGGCGCTTCTTGAGTAACGACGATGTCATGCGGATGGCCCTCCCTGACCGACGCGGCGGATACCTGAATGAATCGGCCGTCGCGCCGCAACTCCTCGATCGTTTTCGTCCCGCAGTAGCCCATGCCCGCTCGCAACCCACCGACGAGCTGGTACACAAAGGTGCTCAATGGCCCCTTGAACGGCACCCGCCCTTCGACACCCTCCGGCACAAGCTTGTCCTGTCGACCACCGCGTTGGCCGTAGCGCTCGCTTGAGCCCTTGACCATTGCCCCGATCGACCCCATACCGCGATACGCTTTGAACGTTCTGCCCTGATAGAGCACCGTCTCGCCAGGACTCTCTTCGACACCGGCAAGCAGACCGCCGATCATGCAGGCATGAGCTCCCGCTGCGATGGCCTTGGTCATGTCGCCGGAGTAGCGGATGCCGCCGTCGGCGATGACTGGAACATCCGTTCCGGCCACCTCCGCTGCAGCATCGTTGACTGCTGAAATCTGCGGCACCCCCACCCCGGAGATCACCCGCGTGGTGCAGATCGATCCCGGACCGATGCCCACCTTGACCCCGTCGGCCCCTGCATCGAGCAGGCCGCGGCATCCCTCGCGTGTGGCGATATTCCCGGCAACAATCTGAATGTCCCACTGCCGCTTAATCTCCCGCACGGTGGTGATCACGTTTGACGAGTGGCCGTGGGCACTGTCCACAACCAGCACGTCGACATCCTTTGAGATCAGGCTCTCCACCCGCTCGAAATCGAACACACCGACCGCAGCCCCAACTCGCAGCCGGCCAACGCCGTCTTTGCAGGCCCGCGGAAACCGCTTCATCATGTCGATGTCTTTGATCGTGATCAGGCCCGTCAACTGATTCTTTTCGTCAATCAGCAGAAGTTTCTCGACCTTATTCGCCATCAAAATCTTCTCAGCCTGCTCGAGCGACACATTCCCTGTCGCCGTTACCAGGTTGGAAGACGTCATAATCTCGGCGACCGGTGTTTCCCCACTTTCCAGGAACCGCAGGTCGCGTTTGGTGATAATTCCGACGAGTTGCTGCCCCTCAGTCGTGATCGGCACCCCTGAAATGTTGAAATGATCCATCAGCTCGCGGGCTTTGGCCACTGTGGCCGTGGGGGGAAGCGTGACCGGATCCGCGATGATGCCATTGGCACTCCGCTTCACCTTGTCCACCTCGTTTGCCTGGCGTTCGATGGTGAGATTCTTATGAATCACGCCCAAACCGCCTTCCTGGGCGAGGGCAATCGCCATCGCACTCTCGGTGACGGTATCCATCGGAGAGCTCACGATGGGGATGTTGAGGTTGATGCCTCGGGTAAAACGGGTCGTCACATCCGCCTCGGAGGGCACGACCTCCGAATAGCGGGGCACGAGCAGGACATCGTCGAACGTGATTCCGTTTGTGATGATTTTTCCGTCCATGGCAACTCCGTCGGCGTGGGAAAGCCTGGGATTATGCGGCGAATGAACCGGTTTTCGCAATCCGATGGCTCGGGCAACGAACAATCCGACACCGACACCGACCGTGTCCTAGGGTTGTGCATGCTGCGGCACGGGTCGCAGCTCCCCCAGCTCCCGTCCGTGATGCCTGAACTCATGTCTTCCACCGACGATCGTTCGACCAGCTCCCTGCAGACCGCCCCGGAGGCGGAGAGCCCATTTGCACACCCGGATCGTGCCGCTTTTGAAGCCCACCTGGCTCGCAGCAGCTACGGACGGTTCACGCTGACCGAGGCCGTTCGGCCTGGCTGGCACGCCGGCGTGGTGCCCCAGGAGGGCTACCGCTTCGACACCTACGCCGATCCTCAGACCCGCGCTCGCCTGCCTGCGATTATCGCGGCAGTCTCGAAGGAACGGCTTTTTGAGACCTTTATCGACCTGCTTGAGCCGCTCGGCGACAGCTGCGACGTGGTGCTCGAGTCTAGCCACGACAAAAAGAGCCAGGATCGGCAGGAGTTTGTCCGTGAGTCGATGGAACGGCTCGTCCTGGAGAGCTTGCTGTGGGACTTTGAAGACCTGCTGACCAACGACGGCTGCACAGGGATTGCGATCATGCATCCCAAGCTGCCGATGGAAGTGCAGCTCGACGAGCACAAACTGCTGATCGTCTACGCACCGTCGCGGGCACCGTTTTCGTCCGTTTTGGAAGCAGGTGGACTTCCACGCGACGACCAGATGCAGGTCATCTCGCAGGGGGAGCATCTGCACACGTCCCACTCTCGCTACAGCCGAGAGTTCTCACGGCTCCGGCATCGCCTCGGAGCTGAGTAAAGCCGCCTAGCGAGGCACCGGCAGGGTCTCGATGGGCACCGGAGGCCCTGGGACAATCATCGCTCCGGGCGGCAGCTGCTCGGCTGGGATAGGCTGCACCGGCGGTGGAGCCACCACGGCCTCTGGAACGCCACCCACGGCTCCTGGAGGCTGGTAATACGGCTGTGACGTGATCTGCGGCACCGGCGCCACACCGAGCCGTGCGAGCAGTTTGTCGAGGATACGCTTCTCAAGCAGCGGATCCCTCCCCAACGGAATCCATCCCGCGCTGCGAGATGGACTGGCGACTGGCCTCGGCTGATCACCAACCTGCTGGCCAAGCGTCGGCAGTGGTGTGCCGTAGCGATACAGCGAGTCGTCGTTTCGAAAACTCGCTCCACCGCTCGTGGCCCGCATCGGTCGCGGCAGGTTCTCCAGTTCTTTTGTGACCACGGCCTCAATCCGCCAGCCCGAGGGATCAGGCTGCATGCGGATCACGCCGCGGCGACGAATCGACTGCAGGGTGCACTCAAGCCGCTCCTGAAAGCCCACCGAATCACCACGCCAGGGCTCCAGGAGTGTCGCTCCGGTCTGAGGAAAGGTCTCGATGAGCCCCTCAGTCGGCACTCCTGCGGCAAATACCACACGCTGCTCACGCGAAACCTTGAAGTAGTCATCGACCACATCGACAAGGCGATTCCAGATCACTTCAGCATCAATCGGTGGAATCGTCACAGTGTTCGGGGCATTGGTGGGCCCCGCAGGCATCACCGGCCCGTTCACGCCAACAACCGCCCCCGCCGGCAGCGGCTTCATTGGGTCGAACGACATCGACGGCGGACTCTGCGACATCGCCACAGGCGACATCAGCACGGCCAGCACGAACGAAAACAGCAACGGGCGCATATGGACAACTCACTGAAAAGACGGCCGGATGGTCGCGATTTCCCCCTGAGGACTCAAGGGGAAAAACGCCCTTCCTGAACCATCATTTTCCGTCGGGTTGCAGCGATTTTCAGGCCGTAAACTCGTCTGTCACACAGCCTTCTGAGGCTGGAGCGACGCAGTGCACGTACTTCGCCAGCATCCCTCGGGTCGCCTTGGCAGGGGGAGCCGTCCAGGCCTCGCGACGACGGGCAAGTTCGTCGTCGGCAACCTCCATGTCGATCGTGTCGGCATCAGCATCGATGACCACCACGTCGCCATCTTGAACGAGGGCAATCGGCCCACCTTCCTGCGCCTCTGGCACAACATGCCCGACGATAAATCCGTGGGAACCACCGGAAAAACGCCCGTCGGTAATCAGGGCGACATCAGCTCCCAAGCCTGCTCCCACCAACGCCGAGGTCGGCGTGAGCATCTCAGGCATACCTGGACCGCCCTTGGGACCTTCGTAGCGGATGATCACGACATCCCCGCTTTCGATGCCCCCTTGCTCAAGGGCCGCCAGCATCGCCTCTTCACTGTCGAACACGCGGGCAGGCCCGCGGAACCGGGAACCTTCCTTGCCGGTGATTTTTGCCACAGCGCTTCCGGGTGCAAGATTGCCATGCAGGATCGCGATATGCCCGGTCGGCTTGATCGGATCGGTCAGAGGCCGCACGATCTTCTGGCCTTCCTTGAGTCCTGGGCTGTCCTGCAGGTTCTCTCCGAGAGTCTTACCGGTCACCGTCAGGCAGTCTCCGTTGAGCAGGCCCGCGTCGAGCAGGACCTTCATCAGACCGCTGGTACCACCGATGGAGTGCAGATCCTCCTGCACGAACTTCCCAGAGGGCTTCAGGTCGGCGAGGTACGGCACTCGCTTTGAGACCCGCTTGAAGTCGTCGGGGGTGAGAGACACGCCTACGCTGCGGGCCATGGCAATCAGGTGGAGCACTGCGTTGGTTGAACCACCGACCGCCATCACCACCACCATCGCGTTCTCAAACGCCTCGCGGGTCATAATGTCGCGAGGCTTGATGTCTTTCTCCAGCAGCAGCCGCACCGCTTCGCCTGCTCGCTCACACTCCTGCTGCTTCTCCGGATGCTCCGCGGGAATGGAGGCGGAGTTGGGCAGGGCCATCCCCATCGCTTCGATGGCCGACGCCATTGTGTTGGCTGTGTACATACCGCCACACGCGCCTGCTCCAGGGCAGGCATGACTGACAATATCGCCACGCTTGGCATCGTCGATTCTGCCAGCCACGTATTCGCCGTAACACTGAAACGCGCTGACGATGTCGAGGGTCGTGCCATCCGCAAGATGCCCCGGTCGGATCGTGCCGCCGTAGACCATCAGGGCGGGGCGGTTGAGCCGCCCCATCGCGATCAGACAGCCTGGCATGTTCTTGTCGCAGCCTGGAATCGCTACCAGGCCGTCGTACCACTGCGCCTGCATCACCGTTTCGATCGAGTCGGCGATCAGGTCGCGTGATGGCAACGAGAAGCTCATACCCTCGGTGCCCATTGAAATGCCGTCGGAAACACCGATGGTGTTGAATCGCATGCCCACCATGCCGGCCGCCACCACGCCCTCGCGAACCTTCGCCGCGAGGGTGTTGAGATGCATGTTGCAGGTGTTGCCCTCGTACCACATGCTCGCGATGCCGACCTGGGCTTTGTTCAGGTCTTCAGACGACAAGCCTGTTCCCAGAAGCATCGCCTGAGACGCTCCCTGGCTACGTGGCTGAGTGATGCGGGAGCTGTAACGGTTCGGTGTCGAGGACATACGGTCATCCTTGCGAGTTCAGACAGGCTTACGAGGCAGCCGCGGCGTGGTGCCCTCCGATGGGGTGGCACGCGCAGCAAAAACCTCGCCAAAGCCTAGTGAACAGCCAGCTCGGCTGCCACGGATAGCCATTCTTCGGCCACCGCACACGTCCCCCGAGAGGCAAAACCCCCGCTGCTGACAGAAGTCACCTCAGTCACCGACAGATCGCAGCTGCCACCGCGATATCGGTAAACCGGCCCTCGAGGAGCACGTCGTCCCCCCGGGTGAGCACCGGCACCCGCAGGCCATAGAGACGAACCGCCGCGGGATCTTTGTCGACGTCGATCAGCTCAATCTCCGAGAGCATTTCAGCGAGCATCTCCTCGGCCTCTTCGCACAGCCCGCAGCCATGACGAGTGTAGAGTTTCAGCGTCATAACGGTTCCTCCTGCCCCTTGAACTGTGGCTCATCTGCCGTGTCGCAACAACCGATGCCGGGAATCTTTGGACGAGTCTGCGGGGGCCCGAGTACGATACGGCCCGTGGGCCACAGGCCGCTCGATCCATGTAGTTCTTCCCCATCGTTCTCCTATGTCTGCTCTCGAGCACGACTCACAGACCCCTGAGACCCGGATCGACGACTCGCCGCCGCCACCGCCGCGGAAGCCGGCGAGTTCGGTGGAGACGCCGGAGTTTTTGACGGCCCTGAGAGCAAGCAACCTTGCTCCCGTCGACAAGATCGACGCGGTCGTGGCGGCCTGGGCGGAGGCAACAGGCCCGATTCCCAAGGCACTCGTCGATGCCCTCGTGGAAAACGGCCTGATCACGATCTGGCAGTACGGGTTCCTGCGAAAAGGCAAGTACAAAGGCTTCTTTCTTGGGAAGTACAAGCTTCTCGGCCTGCTCGGGGCGGGAGGGATGGGCAGCGTCTATCTCGCCGAACACACCACGCTTGGCCACAAGGTGGCGATTAAGGTGCTGCCGGAAAAGAGCGTGGAGAAAACGAGCTTCCTGGAACGGTTCAAGCGGGAAGCCATGTCGGCTGCACGTCTCAATCACCCCAACATCTCCCGTGCGTACGATCTCGACGAAGCCGGTAAAGTTCACTTCATGGTGCTGGAGTATGTCGAGGGCACCGACCTCTACGCACGCGTGAAGCAGGACGGCCCGTTCAGTGTTCATGAAGCCGTCGACTGCATTCGCCAGGCAGCCCTCGGGCTCGACTACGCCCACTCGCAAGGCTTCGTGCACCGCGACATCAAGCCGGCCAACCTGATGCTTGACGGGCGAGGCACGCTGAAAATCCTCGACCTCGGCCTCGCACTCCCTCCGGAAGAAGAGGACACCACCTCGCTGACTCAACGCCATCGCGAACGAGTGTTGGGCACCGCTGACTATCTCGCCCCCGAACAGTCGCGAAACAGTCATCTCGCCGACCGGCGGAGTGACATCTACAGCCTCGGCTGCACGTTCTACTACCTGCTAGTGGGCAAGCCTCCCTTTCATGTCGGCAAGGCAGCCGAGCGGATCAAGGCCCACCGCGAACAGCCGCCCCCAAACCCACTCGAGGTACGTGCGGACCTTCCGCCGGAACTCGTTGAAACCTGCCTGCGAATGATGGAGAAGCATCCCGAGGCTCGCCCTCAGGATGCCGGGGAGATCGCCAAGACGCTGGCGACCTGGCAGACCAACAACCCAGCTCCTGAGCGACCTGCAACAGAGCCGGTCCGCCGTCCTGTGAAGAAGCCTCCCGTGAGACGTGCCGGCACCACACCGGCATCGAGGCCCTTCGTACGATCGGAGAGCCGCAGGATTGGTCCCGCCTCAAGCGATGGCGACGCCACGGGCAGCGGCGGTTCTGGGATCGGTATCGGTGGTCCTGCTGACTCCGGACAGTCTGGCATCACCTCATCTGACATCTCGATCGCCTCATCGAGCGGCATCAACGTCGGCCGGAGCAGCCGGGTGAGCACGACCTCAAGTCGCCGAGGCAGACGCACCCGCGACGTAGAGAAGCCGATTCCATCAAAGCCGCTGCTGAGCCGTGACTGGCTGGGCCAGCCCCTCGGACTCTGGCTTGCCATGCTCGCCGTCCTCGGCTTGATCGCAGCCCTGGCAGCAAAGCTGCTGATGCGGGGCGGTGCATAGCCGCCATTGTCAGTTCCATCAACGACTCTCGTACGGCATCGAAGCCCGTGCTGCATCGATGAATGCGTCATGGGCTCACAGCACGATGCCACCTTCAGACGCCGGCACGGAGCTGCCAGGGACAGCTCGCGAGGCTCGCGAGCATGTCTCGCCGCGTGAGGTCAAAATGCAGCGGCGTGACGGTGACTGCCCCCGCAGCCAACGCGGTGACATCCGACTCATGAGGTGAGGGGGCAGGTGGAGGATCGTTGGTCGCCCAGTAGTAGGAGCGACCCCGTGGATCGACACGTCGTTCAAACGCTTCGCCATATCGGGCAATGCTCATCGGCACGACCCGCACCTCAGGTAGTCCAGAGAGGGCCGCCGTGGGAATGTTCACGTTAAACAGGCTGCCGGCGGCGGGCTCTGTCGCGAGCAGATCCTTAATCACATCGATCGCGATCTCGGCGGCGCGAGCGAAGTTGAAGTGGTCATTCCACTCCAACGACACCGCGATGCTTGTGATCCCGAAGAAGGCTCCTTCGATCGCCGCGGCGACGGTTCCTGAGTAGAGCACGTTGATACCGGCGTTGAGCCCACCATTGATGCCACTCACGACCAGCGTCGGCCGCTCAGGACAGAACTCGCCAATCCCGAGTTTCACCGAATCTGCTGGACTGCCATCCACAGCCCAGCCTCGCAGCCGGTCCCCGTCGAAGACCTCCTTGGCCGTGAGCGGCGTGAGAAAGGTAATCGCATGCCCAACACCGCTCTGTTCGGTCGACGGAGCGGCCACCGTCAGGTCGCCAATCCCACGGAGCTGCTTCTCCATTGCCGCAAGGCCAGGCGCGTAGATCCCATCGTCATTGGTCAGCAGCACACGCATCGAAGTCTCGTCATCGGAGGGAGGGGAGCAGAGAGCGAAGGCCGCTACTATAGCAGCGAGTAGTGCCATTTCCGGGGTCTGAAGCGGGGAATCGCCAAGAAAAAGCAGCCGGCCTATACTGAGGGATTTTCGCCGCCTGGCGAATCAGACGTTCAAGATGTTCCTCCCCGTTCCTGCGATCTAACGACTGTGACCACGACACCTGACCGGCGGCCTTCGCCCGACACCACCACCACTGACGGTATCACCGCTGAGAAGGTGCTGGTCCTCGACTTCGGTTCGCAATACGCCCAGTTGATTGCCCGGCGTGTTCGTGAACAGCGCGTCTACTGCGAGATCGTTCGCCATGACCTGCCGATGGAGCGGATCCGCGAACTGGCACCAGCAGGTCTGATTCTCTCAGGTGGTCCTTCGAGCGTGTATGCCGAAGGAGCCCCTCGTTGCGATCCCGCGATCTTCGAGAGTGGTATCCCGGTGCTCGGCATCTGCTACGGCATGCAGCTCGTCTGCGACGCGCTAGGAGGCAAAGTCGGCGGCGTCTCAAGCCGCGAGTATGGCCGAGCCCTGCTTGATGTCACTGGCGAAGACACGCTCTTTGATGGCGTGCCTGAGCATTCTGAAGTCTGGATGAGCCATGGCGATCAGGTGACGGAGGTTTCTGACGACTTCATCACTCTGGCAGAGACATCGACCTGCCCACTGGCAGCAGTGAAACACACCACACTGCCGGTCTACGGCATGCAGTTCCATCCAGAGGTAACCCACACCGCTCACGGCGACGTGATGCTTGCCAACTTTCTCCGGGCCACCTGCGGCTGCCATGGGACCTGGCGACTCGACGACTTCGCGGCGGCCTCGATCGCCAAGATTCGCGAGCAGGTGGGCTCCGGTCGGGTGATCTGTGGGCTCTCAGGTGGAGTCGACTCCGCAGTCGTGGCGGCACTCTTGTCGCGTGCGATTGGTGATCAGCTCTCCTGCATCCTCGTCGACAACGGCCTGCTGCGGAAGAATGAAGCCGCGACGGTGATCGAAGAGTTCACCAACCATTTCCGGACCGACCTGCATGTCGTTGAGGGGGAGGGACGCTTCCTGGAAATGCTCGCCGGTGTCACGGAACCACAAGAGAAGCGTCGTCGCATCGGAAAAGCCTTTGTCGATTGCTTTGCGGAGGAGGCGTTGCGGATCGAGGATGTGCGTTTCTTGGCTCAGGGAACACTCTATCCAGACGTGATCGAGAGCGGTGCCGCCGCAGACGGGCCTGCCGCCACCATCAAACTTCACCACAACGTCGGTGGACTGCCGGAGAAGCTAGACTTTGAGCTAATCGAACCGCTGCGAGATCTTTTCAAGGACGAAGTTCGGCAACTGGGCCTGCAACTGGGCCTGCCCGAAAAGATCGTCTGGCGACATCCCTTCCCTGGACCAGGGCTGGCTGTCCGCTGCCTGGGCGAAGTGACCAAGCCTCGCCTCGAGACACTCCGCGAGGCAGACGCCATCGTGCTTGAAGAGATCGACAAGGCAGGACTCTCGCGAAAGGTCTCGCAGGCGTTTGCGGTGCTCCTGCCGGTGCAGAGTGTAGGCGTCATGGGCGACTCCCGCACCTACGATGATGTGCTCGCCGTGCGTGCTGTCGAAACGGAAGACTTCATGACGGCAGACTGGAGCCATCTGCCCTACGAGGTGCTCGCTTCGATCTCAAGCCGTGTGATCAACGAGGTTCGTGGGATCAACCGAGTCGTTTACGATATTTCCTCGAAGCCACCAGCCACGATTGAGTGGGAGTAGGCGAGTTCCTGTCAAAGCTGCAAGCATCCTTCACGGGCGGATCGCAGTGAGACAGGATAGGTGTATTTTCTCCGTCCGGTTCTGATCGCATGCACGTCTGCCTTGTTGAAGATGACCCGCTGGTCTGTCGCGCGGTGGATCGAGCGCTCCGTGACGCAGGTCACTCGTGCATCTGTTTTGATGATGGCCGGCAGGCGATCGATGCTCAGGGACTCGCTGGCTGTGACGTGGCTGTGCTCGATGTCACTCTGCCTGGTGCAACTGGCCTTGAGGTGCTTGCCGACGCTCGGGAGAAGGGCATCCGCACACCGGTGATCATGCTCACGGCCTTGGGTGCGACACCGGAGAAGCTTCAGGCCTTCGACCGAGGGGCCGATGACTACCTCGTCAAACCGTTCGACACCGCTGAACTCGTCGCTCGTCTCGACGCCATGCATCGTCGAGCGGCATATCGCCCCACACTCGAACTGGTGGCTGGTTCACTCAAACTGAGTTTGGCCACCAAACGGGTCAGCTTCGACGGCCGTCAGGTCGACCTGACCCCCACGGAGCTGAGCATCCTTGAAATGCTCATGCGGTATAAAGGGCAGGTGGTGACCCGCACCATGCTCTGCGAACACATCTGGGGCTTCCGCTGGGATGGCCCAACCAATGTGATCGAGGTGCACATCACCCGCATTCGAGGCAAACTCGACCACGGCCGAGACCAGTCACTGATTAAAACGATTCGAGGCCGCGGCTATGCCCTCGCCGCCGAGTAAGACGACTGCTTCCACCCTTCGCCAGGGTCTCCTCCACTGGGCCACGCTACGTCTCCGACTGACGCTTTGGAACACAGCCGTTGTGCTCTTCGCAACGCTAGCCACCCTCGGGGCAGTGCTGTTTGGTGCTCGAGCGGCCTTATTTCGTGAGGCCGATGCGGTCCTTGCCGGCGAAGTCGCTGAGATTGTGCTGGCGATCCGTGACCTTCATCCCGACACACAGGCCGTCACCGACGAACTGCGTCGCAAAGCCGTCGGTCATGAGCAGCGAGGCTGGTTCACGCAGCTTCTCGACGCATCAGGCAGCACACTCTGGTCGAGCGATGGATGCCCTCACGAGGTCCTCAGGTTCTCAGACACCACGACGACTGAAATCACCAGCGACCCCGAACTCGTGCAGGTGGGTGACTACCGCTTTGCCTGGCAAAAAGTCGACACGCCATCGCATGCGCCGCTCTCCGTACGGATTGGCATGTCGACTGCCTACCTCGATGAAGACGTCAATGCGCTGGCACGCTTGCTGATCGCCATCGGCGTGGGAATCAGCGTCCTGACGCCGGTGGGTGGTTTTTGGCTGGCCGTACGGGCCACGAGGCCGATCGCCGACATCCTGAAAGCCGCCGCACGCCTGCAGCCAACGAGGCTCACCGACCGTCTTCCGGTGCGTGGCACGAACGACGAGCTTGATCGGCTTGCAGCCACGGTCAATCGGCTCCTCGATCAGATTGCCCAGCATGTGCAGCGTCAGGAGACGTTCATCGCTGATGCGGCCCACGAACTGCGAGGCCCTCTCGCCGCCGTCCGCAACACGCTCGAGCTGGCGATGTCGCCGCAACTCGCCGCAGAAGACATTCAGCAGTTGCTTGAAGAGGCAATCGAACAGACGCAGCAGCTGTCCAAACTCGCCAGCGACCTGCTGGTGCTTGCAGAATCCTCGGATGCACCTCCTGCACCTGCCACCGATCCCGTCGACCTCCAGGAGGTCGCCACCAGCATGGTGGACATGTTCTCCGGAGTTGCCGAAGAAGCCGGCGTGACGATCACCTGCGAAGACACAAGCGGTCGTCCACACACGAGCCGTGTCGCAGGAATTCACACGCGACTGCGAGAAGTTGTCAGCAACCTGCTCGAGAACGCGCTGCGATTCACCCCGCGAGGAGGGTCGATCCGCGTGAGCCTGGAAAGCAATCCTGCAGACCGCACGATCTCGCTGGTCGTCGAAGACACCGGCAGTGGCATCACAGAAGCGGATGCCGCTCGGGTTTTCGAACGCTTCTACCAGGCGAATTCCTCACGAGACCGCCGCGACGGGCGACGGGGTGGTGGCCTGGGCCTGTCGATCTGCAAAGCAATCGTCGAGTCACACGGCGGCAGCATCTCGCTCAAGAGCCAACCGGCAGGCAAGGGGCCCGGCTGGACGCGTGTCACAGTCACCCTGCCGTGGGCTTCAGCATCCGCCGCGGAGCAACCGACGGCAGCTCAAGCAGCGGCCGCCTCCAACGCCTCCGTCGAAGCCCGCGGCGGCGAGTCATGACGTCGCCCGCTGGTGCGATAGGTTCTCGCCAGAATGCTGTTTGCGTGGACGGGGCAGGGCAAGAAGATACCTTCACCCGAATATGCCGCAGACGTTGTCTGCGGGCCAGAGCAGGGATTCCTGAAGGGCGTTGAGCATGACTCCCGTCTTCGATGACGACGCACTCCGACGAGTCGATGTGGCGATTCTTGTTGCCCTCTCACTCGAGGCAACTCCCCTCGTGGAGAAGCTCCATGATGTGGTGAACCTGACCGCTGCTGCCGGCCTCAAGATCACCGTGGGCCAGCTGAAAGAACGCCGTGTCGCGGTGGTGACCACCGGAGTCGGTCGGGAAGCCGCCGTTCGTGGCACGCAGATCACGATCGCAGGCCATCGCCCGCAGCTGATCCTGGCTGCAGGCCTCTGCGGCGGCCTCGCTCCGGATCTTTGTCGTGGTGAGGTGGTGATTGGCCAGTCCGTCACCCGGGCAAGTGGCGGCTCGCTGACACCGATTCGCACTCAGGGGCTGCTCACGACCGACGGTCTGCGGCAGGTACGCGTGGTCACCGCTGACAGCGTCGTCGAGACTCCGGAAGGGAAGCGTCAGCTGAGAGCAGCGACCGACGGCGACGTCGTCGACATGGAAAGCTGGTGGATCGCTGAAGCGGCTGAGGCCACTGATACCGCCTGGGCAGTGGTTCGCAGCATCTCCGACACGGCTGAAGACCGGATTCCCAAAGACGTGGCACACCTTGCATCGGTCAAACATCCCGCCCGGCTCGCAGGAGCGGCAGCCCGGCTGCTGTTCTTTCGGCCCTCTGCAATCGGCGACCTCGCAGAACTTCGCGAACATGCCTGCGCCGCGGCGGATCGCCTCGCAGCAGCCGTGGAGATCATGCTCGGCCGCCGGTGAGTAGCCGCACCAAGAGGCCAGGCGGGAGATCAGCTGTCAGCGTCTGCTGAACCGCGCCACACGACGTCAGGCAGGCGGCCGCCGCAAGCCTCCCGCTCCGCACGGCCCCCTCCATCGTCGATGGCCATCCGGTGGCGGTCCAGTCTCCGGCCAAGAACAGATTCGGCACGCCGGTTGTGGCCGCTGGCCGCAACGCGTCGACACCGGGGCGAACCGAGAGCACCGCTGTGGGATCGGTCACAATCCGCGAGTCGAGCAGTGTGGCCTCTCGGGCCGCCGGGAAGAGCTCACGCAGTTCGCCCACCACGCGGGCCAGCAGCTGTTCGCGATCGGTGCCTAGCAGATCATGCGAACCGCTAATCACCACCTGACAGTAGCCGCTTTCAGAAGCCTCGTTTGCGTCTCCGGAGCGGAAGACCCACTGCGAAAGACGGCCCAGCAGCACCGCATGCGGCAGATCAATCACCGGTCGATCGAACCACAGGTGCACGCCGGTGATCGGTGAACCGGCCAGGCCGTCTCCACCTTCAGGCACCTCGTCGGGCACAAGCCGAGCCGCCGCCCGCCAGGGCACCGCCAGGATCACACCGCGGCAGGCGATGCGTGCCTCACCATCTTCACCACGGCGATCGACCATCACCGCCTCGACCCGACCGTCGTCGTCATACGCCAGCGAGGAGACCACCGTGCTCTGGTCGATCTGCACTCCCTGCGACTGCAGCCATCCAGCCAGCCCACCACCAAACAGCTCACCGAGCGGCCGGCAGGGCACGTACAAGTCGGCAGCATTGCGATGCGCTAAAAAGCCCTCCAGGATCACCTTCCGCGATGCTTCGACGGAGACCTGGTGGATGGAATCTCCCAACGCACTTTCCAGCACTGGCTGCCAGAACAGATCGATCACACGCTGCGGCTGCCCACGGTCCACCAGCCAGGCGAAGGCTTCCTCCGGCTGCTGTCGGCCAGGCCGCCACCAGACCAGCTGCAGCATCCCACGGGCGAGAGCCATCTTTTCAACGAGATTGAAGTGCGGCATGGCACCGAGCAAGGGAGCAAGATGCAGGGGCGGAGGGAGCCAGGTCGACGGGGTACACCCCGCCCGCTTGCCATCGGGCCCGATGAACCACAGTTCTCGATCATGCCTCAGCTGATCACCAATTCCGCCCCGCTCACAGAGATCCAAGAAGTTGGTGCAGCAGCCCATCGCGACATGCTGGCAGGCATCGACGAGCCCACCCGTCTCACGATCGGCGAATGAGGCTGCCCGTCCACCAACATGCCGTCGCGACTCAAGCAGCCGTACGGGTGTTCCTTGCTCGATCAGTCCTGCTTCGACAAGCGATGCCGCCGCTGCCAATCCAGCCAGCCCACCTCCGACCACCACCAGCGGTAACGGTTCACCATCGACACCACGTTTCGGCGTGACGGCACACCGCGAACCGGAGGCGACTGTGCTGCGGCCATCGGTGCCGGCGAATGAGGTGACAGCCAGTGACCCCAGCAGGCGGAGCCGAGTCGGTTTGGGACGGACATGAAAGATGCCGGTCCCGGCAGACGCGACTGCCGCAAAGATGCTGCGGTAAATACCGAACATCGCCCGAAAGATCCGTCGTCCGTCACGCGAGAGAAACCGATCGAGTCTGGCCGCCTCGGCATAGAGCTGTTGCGTGTGGACCACAAACTGATCCCGCAGCCGTACGAGGCCCCGATCCTCAAGGCTCGCAGTGCCCGCTGCGGCCTGCCGCAGGAGTTCCGGCGACACCCCGCACGCCGCGAGATCTTCACGAGGCAGATAGATACGGCCACGGTCGAGGTCTTCGGTCACATCCCGGAGGATATTCGTCAGTTGAAACGCAAGCCCACAGGCATCCGCAGCAGGCAAGGCGGCAGGTCCGTTGAACCCCCAGATATGGATCGATGCGAGGCCCACCGCGGAAGCGACCCGTCGGCAGTAGCGGTGTAGTTCATCGAGGCTCTCAAACAGACACGCCTTGTTCCCAGCGTATTGCTCAAGCGCCAGATCTTGTTCAACGCCGTCGAGCACCGCAAACAACGCCCGTGTGGGAATCGCATACGCCCGCACAACGCGGGCCATCGCTCGCAGCACGGGATCCTCACAGTCACCACCTGCCACCGCCGACGTGAATCCCTGCCGAAAGGAAGCCAGTTCAGCCTGTCGTCGCTCACGATGTTCGTCACCGATGCCGGCGGCCGTCGCGGGTGCAGGAGCATCGACAATGTCGTCGGCCCGCCGACAGAAAGCGTAGAGGGCTGTCATCGCCCGTCGTTTGGCTGTCGGCAGCAGGCGAATCGGCAATGCAAAACTGGAACGTGACGCAGCGAGCACCTCGCCGCAGAAGGCATCGTCCTGTTCCGCGGTCTGGTCCACCATGCTTGACCTGCCCGTTCCCATCACAGCCCCTCTTTCCTGTCCGTGATCGGTTCCGCATCACGGCGGATCACTGCGGCCAAACAGCCCAGCAGTGCGGTGAGGGCCAGGCTGAGTTTCGTGACCTTCGAGACCACCGGGCGACGGGACAGAGTGTCATAGTCTGCCCGACGAATGGCTGCCGCCACAGCCCGCCCCCCCCCTGCAAACGCTCGGATCGCAGGCCGCAGCCCGCGAGGTGCTCGTTGCACGAGTGGCTCACCCGCGGTGAAACACTCCTCAGCCCAGGTCACCTCCTCGGCAAGGAGTCGTCGCATCGCGGGTGATGCGGTCGGCCGGTCGAGATCAGCTTCCGTCACCCCATGCCGCTGCATATCTTCCCGCGGCAGATAGATGCGACCGGCGGCTCGATCCCGCGTGATGTCCTGCCAGAAGTTGACGAGTTGCAATCCCGTACAGATGGCGTCGGACTCCTGTTGCCGCAGCGGATCCTGGCAGCCAGCCAGGGCCAACACGATCCTGCCGACGGGGTTCGCCGAGCGACGGCAGTAGTCACGGAGCTGGTCGCGAGTTTCGTAGCGAACCACCTCCTGATCCTGCACAAAGGCATCAAGCAGGTCATGAAAGGGCTGACCGCTCAGCTGGTGGCGTTGCATCGTCTTCGCAAGGGCCACAAAGATCGGATGCTGCGGATCTCCCTGACAGCAGGCGTCGAGTTCAGCCCTCCACGCATCAAGAGCCTCCGACGCCGCCCCAGGGCTCTCGGACTCATCAGCGAGATCGTCGCTCCAGCGGGCAAACGCATAGACATTGGCAAAATCTTGCCGCAGTGACCGAGGCACAAGCCAGCTGACCACTGAAAAGTTTTCGTAGTGGCCCGTGGCGATCTGCCGACAGAAGGCCTCCGCATCTGGCAGTGCCGTTGCGGCCGGAGCAGGCGGATATTCTGCAGGCATTGCTGCGGCATCGGCTGTTGGTGAAGCCGCAACACCGCCTGGCTTCGTGCCCTGCACGAGGGTCCAGGCAGCAGGGTCCCGCACCGTCGCCGACCGCGACGTCTTCCAGCCCATCAACCTGTCTCCTCCCGACGGCAGCCCAGAGAATCGTCGGAACATCTGTTGGAAAACTGCCGCTGGGCCTACGATACCCGAGATTCCATGAACTCGCCCCCTCATACCCTCCCGGCCGCGTCGGCAGGTAGAGGAGGCGGTCAGCCGCCCCAAAACGAGACTGAAGCGATGAAGATTCTGCTGGCAAGCCCACGAGGTTTTTGTGCCGGGGTAAACATGGCGATCGAGACCCTCGAGACCGCCATCCGGATCTACGGAACGCCGGTCTACGTCTATCACGAGATCGTGCACAACAAGCATGTGGTGGAGCGGTTCACCAGCGAAGGAGCTGTTTTCGTCAACACCGTCGAGGAGGTGCCCGAGGGTGCTGTGCTGCTGTTCTCCGCACACGGTGTGGCTCCTGAGGTTCGTCGCGTGGCCCAGGAGCGACAGCTGCGAGCGATCGATGCCACCTGTCCGCTGGTCACCAAGGTGCACCTCGAAGCGATCAAGTACGCCAAGGCAGGCTACCGGCTGATTCTGATTGGCCACGAAGGCCACGACGAGGTGATCGGCACCATGGGGCAGGCACCCGATTCCTTCACACTTGTAGAGAGCCCCGAGGAAGTTGATGCCCTCACGTTTGGGCCCGACGACAAACTTGCTTACCTCACGCAGACCACGCTCTCCGTCGACGATGCATCCCGAATCATCCGGCGACTCAAAGAGAAGTTCCCCCAGATCGTGGGGCCGCCAAAAGACGACATCTGCTACGCCACCCAAAACCGTCAAGAAGCGGTCCGCGTGCTCTCTGACGAGGCCGATATCGTGCTGGTACTCGGCAGCCAAAACAGCTCCAACAGCCAGCGTCTGGCGGAACTCGGCCGTGAACATGACGTGCCCGCGCACCTCATCGATGGGGCCGACGAGATCACTCCAGAGTGGTTCACCGGAGACGAGACAGTCTTGATCACTGCCGGGGCGAGCGCCCCTGAACGCGTGGTACAGGACTGCATCGCGTGGCTGAAAAACCGCTACGATGCAACGGTTGAAGAGCGAACGCTCCGGGAGGAAGAGGTGTACTTCCCGTTACCGAAAGAGATTCGTCAAGCAGCCGGCCCCGCATAGGGGAGGCGAGGTTTTCTGCATGGAGATGGAACTGCCCAAACTGCAGTCGGATATTGAACTGCTGTCGTCGGCATTGGATGACGTCATTCGTGATCTGGCCGGCGACGATGCTTTTGGTGAGCTCGTTACGATCCGTGAGATCGCGGCGGAGCGACGGCGTGGGGTTCCTGACGCCGAGCGTCGACTTGCCACCGCGATTGCCGACCTGGCGGAGCCTTCGGCCCGAAATGTGGCACGAGCGCTGGGAATCTTCTTCGACCTGGCCAACATCGCAGAAGACCTACAACGGATCCGAGTGCTGCGGGAGCGAGAGCAGGAGCGACACCCTCAGCCGCTGTCGGAGTCGCTGGCAGGTGCTCTCCGCGAACTCCGACACGCCGGACACTCCGCCGAAGCGGTGCAGGAGGCAATCAATCGGCTCTCCATCGAACTGGTGTTTACGGCACATCCCAGCGAGGCCAAGCGTCGCAGCATTCGTTCCAAACTCCGCCGCCTTCGCACCAACCTTGCTGACCTCGACCGTGACAACCT
Organism: Pirellulales bacterium; assembly: GCA_016779265.1. Taxonomy (GTDB): domain Bacteria; phylum Planctomycetota; class Planctomycetia; order Pirellulales; family UBA1268; genus M30B53. The sequence continues at coordinate 33,323 of JADHNY010000009.1, forward strand.
GCTCCCGAGAGAGCGCGACCAGCTGCTGCGGGCGATCGCGTCAGAACTTCGCGTTCTCTGGCAGACCGAGTTTCTCAAGCCGGCCAAACCCTCGGTGGGGGATGAAGTCGATCGTGGGCTCTCAATTCTGCCGCGGCTACGCGAGGTCGTGCCGCAGGTCTGCCGAGCGATGCGGCTGGCATTGGCTGAGGAATACCCGGGCCACACCTTTAAGATCCCGACCATTCTCTCGTTCGGATCCTGGATGGGTGGCGACCGCGACGGCAACCCGTTTGTCACCGCCGAAGTCACGGCTGCAACGCTCTGCAAACTTCGAAATGCGGCCATCGACATTCACCTCGAGGAGTGCCAACGGCTCTCCGATTACCTGACCGTCTCGCTCACCTGCACCTCAGGAGCAGAGACCCTCGCGAGCGATCTCGACCGTCTGCAAGCAACCTGGCCAGGTCTCACCGAAGCGATTGGCTCAGTGCCCTCTTACGAGGCCTACCGACGTTGGCTGCAGATGATTCGCTGGCGTCTGGAACAGTCGAGAACCGACTCGATCGACGACGAACCTAGGCCTGGTGGTTACAGCAGCGGCCAGGCACTGGAAGAGGATGTCCTGGCCATCTGCCGCAGTCTGGAGATCGACCATGACGCGAGCATTCTCGACGGCGATCCAGGACGGTGGCTCGACCTCGTCCGCACGTTTGGGCTGCGGGTGACGCGGCTCGACGTCCGGCAAGACTCGCGGCGATATGAAGAGATTGCCGCAGACATCCTCAAGGTGGCAGGCTGCTGCGACGAATTTGCGTCATGCTCGGAGGATCAGCGGCGACAGCTACTGATCGACACGCTGGGCTGCCTTCCAGAGCTTTCCGTCGAACGCCTGCAGCCGCTCACGCAAGACACGCTGGCGCTCTACGACCTGCTTCGCCGAGCCGTGGAGCGGTTCGGGCCAGAATGCCTCGGTGGAAGCGTGATTAGTCTCACGCAGTCGCGGGTCGATGTACTCACGGTGCTCTGGCTCTGGCGGCATGCCTGCCGTGGTGCCAGTGACGAGGTCACGTCATCGCTGCGGATCGTGCCGCTGTTTGAAAAGATCGGCGACCTGAGGCGTTCGGACACCACGGTCTCAGCCTTTCTGACTGAGCCAGCCTACGCTGCACACCTCAAAGCTCAGGGCAACCGCCAGGTGGTGATGGTTGGCTATTCCGACAGCACCAAAGATGGTGGTTACCTCTCCGCCTGCTGGGGACTCTACGACGCCCAACGCCGGATTTCTGCCGCAGCCACAGCTCATCAGGTGCGGGTCACCTTCTTTCATGGCCGTGGCGGCTCGCTTGGTCGTGGTGGTGGCCCCGCAGCACGCGGCATTCTTTCGCTCCCTCCGGAGGCGCTCGACGGCACACTTCGGCTGACAGAGCAGGGGGAGGTCTTGGCGGAGCGTTACGACGACGTGCAGATTGCGTTTCGTCATCTCGAGCAGGTCAGCTGGGCCACACTCGTTGGCTCCACGATTCATCCAGCCGCGCCTGCAGAGGCCTGGCTCGAACTCGCCGACCGGCTGGCCACACGCTCATTTGAGGTCTATCGCGAGCTTGTGGATCAGCCGGGCTTCATCACGTTTTTCTCGCAAGCAACCCCGATCGATGAGATCGAGAACCTGCCGATTGGCTCCCGACCAGCCCGTCGTCGGGGCGAGCGATCACTCCAAGACCTGCGGGCCATTCCCTGGGTCTTCGCCTGGACCCAAAACCGCTGTCTGCTACCCGCCTGGTACGGGCTCGGCACAGCGATCCTCGATGTGAAGTATGCCGACCGCCAGGCCTGGGAGCGGCTCCGCGAGATGTATCGTGACTGGCCGTTCTTCACCGCCACCATCGACAACGCGGCGGTCGCCTTGGCCAAGGCCGACCCCGCGATCGGACAACGCTATGCCGAACTGATCGACGATGATGATGTGCGCCAGCGGCTCTGGCCACGGCTGGCTGCCGAATGCGATCGTTCTCGGCAGGCTGTTCTCGACATCGTGGGCAGCCGTGAACTCTTGGAAACAACTCCATGGCTCAAGCGTTCCATCGAAGCCCGTAATCCGTTGGTCGACCCCCTGAACCTGATCCAGGTGGAGTTTCTCCGTCGACGCGAGCTTGCTGGTGATGGCGACGGCAGCCTGCGAGAAATCCTCCGGCTCTCCGTGCAAGGTATTGCCTCAGGCATGCGGACGACCGGCTAAGACGTGGTTGGCCCAGGCAACGCTCCGCTCTCCCCACGAGGCTTCCAATGGCATCTCACAGCCCCCTCGACCTGACGATCCCGACGCTTGGGCCCTGCACAGTTCGCTCCCCGATGCAGCCATTGCTCGAGGGGCGGCACACGAGCCAACACTATGTCGGCGAGCATGACCGCGTGCTTTTTGACGACACCGCGTCGATGGTCACAGAACGCGGCACCGCTGTTGCCGATCTGCCCGGCTTCGAGCCGGCAGGCGCCCGCAAGCAGATCTACTTTGATCCCTCCAAGACACGCGTTGGCATTGTCACCTGCGGTGGCCTCTGCCCTGGGCTCAATAACGTGATCCGCGGCTTGGTGATGGAGCTCTGGTTTCACTACGGGGTAAAGAAGATCTACGGCTTCACCCAAGGATTTCGCGGGTTCATTGCCGAGCACGGTCACAGCGTCGTGGAGCTCACGCCAGAGTTTGTCTCCAACATCCATGACGATGGCGGCACCATCCTGGGCACATCGCGGGGCCGTCAGGAGTCTGATCAGATCGTCGACTGCCTGGAGCGAATGGGCATCTCGATCCTGTTTGTGATCGGCGGCGATGGCTCCCTCCGTGGCGCCATGAAGATCGCGACGATCGTTGCCGAACGCAACGAAAAGATCTCCGTGGTTGGGATCCCTAAGACAATCGACAACGACATCCCCTACATCGATCAGAGCTTTGGCTTTCAGACCGCCTTCTCCGAGGCCGTTGAAGCGATTTCCTCGGCCCACGTGGAAGCAAAAGCAGCCCCGAACGGCGTAGGGCTGGTCAAGCTGATGGGCCGCCACTCCGGCTTCATTGCCTGCTATGCGGCACTCGCCCGCAACGATGCCAACTACGTACTAATTCCCGAAGTGCCGTTTGCCATCGACGGCCCCGGTGGCTTTCTTGAGCACCTGCTAACGCGGGTAAAGACACGCGGGCATGCGGTGGTGGTGGTCGCGGAAGGAGCAGGGCAGGACGCCTTTGCGAGCGGACCTGAAAAGACCGATGCCTCGGGCAATGTGCTGCTCTCGGATATCGGCACGTTTCTCAAAGATCGGATCAAGGCCCGCTTCCGCGAGGCCGAGTGCGAGCTGAACATGAAGTACATCGACCCGAGCTATCTGATTCGCAGCGTGCGGGCCAATGCGTTTGACTCGGTGTACTGCCTGCGGCTCGCCCACAACGCCGTGCACGCCGCCATGGCAGGCCGAACCGCAATGGTGATCGGCCGGTGGCACGGTCGTTTCGTGCACATTCCGATGCCGATGACGGTCAGCCGCCGCAATCAGGTCGACCCCAACGGTGATCTCTGGCTCTCAGTGCTCGAAGCCACGGGCCAGCCACGACGCTTTGTCACCCCACCGACTCCGCCGGCCTGACGACATCCTGCCCTCGCAGAAAGACAACATGCTGCGAGAGCCCCCGGATATAGAGAGCCTGGGCATGCAGAGACAACTCGAGCTCCGGCTTTCAGCCTCACTCAGTGGGTCAGTTTCTTGTAGCGGAAGCGGTGCGGCTCATCCGCACCGATCCCGAGCCGCTCGCGGCGACTTCGCTCGTAGACGTCGAAGTTGCCCTCGCAGACATGGACATAGCCATCCCCTTCAAAGGCAATGATCGTCGTCGCCAGCCGGTCGAGGAACCAGCGGTCGTGGGTGATCACCACCACGCTTCCGGGGAAGTGAGTGATGCCCTCCTCGAGGGAGCGGAGAGTGTCAACGTCGAGGTCGTTCGTCGGCTCGTCGAGCAGCAGCAGGTTGCAGCCCCGCCGAAGCAGTTTGGCCAGATGCACGCGGTTGCGTTCACCGCCTGAGAGCTTGCCAACCTTTTTCTGCTGGTCGGGACCCATAAACATGAACTTGGCAACGTAGCTGCGAGCGTTCACCGTTCGCTTTCCAAGCTCGATTGTGTCGTGCCCGCCCGAGATCTCCTCGAAGACGGTCTTCTCTGGATCGAGTGCATCGCGGCTCTGATCGACATAGCCGACATCAACTGTCGAGCCCACCTTGATCTCGCCTGCATCAGGCTGCTCCTGGCCGACAAGCATTCGAAACAGCGTGGTCTTGCCAGCTCCATTCGGACCGATGATTCCCACAATGCCACCCGCGGGAATCCGGAACGAAAGGTTTTCAAACAGCAGTTTGTCGCCGTAGGCCTTGGAGAGTCCTTCGGCCTCAATCACCTGATCGCCGAGGGCACGGCTCGCTGGAATCATGATCTCCACGTCGGAATCACGCGTTGCGGCCTGCTCGGCTGCCAGTTTCTCATAGGCAGCCACGCGTGCCTTGCTCTTCGCCTGCCGCGCTTTCGGCGACATGCGAATCCACTCAAGTTCTTTGTCGAGCGTCTTCTGGCGGGCTGACGCTTGCTTCTCCTCAAGCTCAAGCCTGGCCTTCTTCTGCTGCAGCCAGGCGGTGTAGTTGCCTTCAAAGGGGATACCTCGGCCATGATCGACCTCGAGGATCCACTTCGCCACGTTGTCGAGGAAGTAACGATCGTGGGTCACCGCCACGACAGTCCCCTCGTAGTCGGCCAGATGCCGTTCGAGCCAGGCAACACTCTCTGCGTCGAGGTGATTGGTCGGCTCGTCGAGCAGGAGGAGGTCTGGCTTTTCCAGCAGCAGCCGGCAGAGCGCCACGCGACGACGTTCCCCGCCAGAGAGGTTGGTCACCGGCCAGTCACCTGGAGGCAGGTTCATCGCCTCCATGGCGATCTCAAGCTGCCGCTCGAGATCCCATGCATTCTTGGCCTCGATCTCATCCTGAACCGTCGCCTGCTCTTCGAGGAGCTTCTCCATCTCCTCGGGCTCCATCGGCTCCGCCAGTTTGGCGTTGATCTCCTCAAACCGCTTCAGCACTGCGCGGGTCGCCGCCACGGCTTCCATCACATTTTCCTGAACGGTCTTGTCGGGGTCGAGCTGAGGCTCCTGCTGCAGGTAGCCCACCGTGTAGCCCTCGGCCAGCCGAGCCTCACCCTCGTACTCCTTGTCGAGGCCGGCCATGATCTTCATCAACGTGCTCTTGCCGGCGCCGTTTCGCCCCAGCAGACCGATTTTGGCCCCAGGGTAGAAGGCGATATTGATGTCTTTGAGCAGTTCCCGCTGGCCAAACTTCTTGGTGAGGTGCGAGATCTGATAGATGAAGGCAGCGCCCATAGATGCAGGTATCCGTCCAAGCGTTTCGTGAGGAGGGTGTGGAAAGGCGGGGTCGCACGGGAGCCATGCGAGCGATCTTTGTCGCGCGAGACCGAAGTCGGCACGAGACCCGCATCCTAGCGAAGTCGGGCTCTGTCAGCGAGGCTCGGCCCTGACGGCGGCTCGTTGCAGGTGGGCAGCCCTTTCACTACGATGCCGGACGTGCTGGCGTTAGAACCCGAGGGAGGACGCAATGGCGTCGTACGCAAACGAGGACGTGCTGGTGTCGACCGAATGGGTGGCCAATGTGGCTGCCAATCCGGAGGCTCACCCAAACGTGCGGATCGTCGAATCTGACGAGGATCGGGCACTCTACACGCAGGGCCACGTCCCTGGAGCGGTCGAAATCGACTGGCAGGTCGATCTGCAGGACGCCACCTGGCGTGACTACATCGATCGGGCCGCCTTCGAGGATCTCTGTCGACGCAAAGGGATCTCCAACGACACCACCGTCGTGTTCTACGGCGACAAGAGCAACTGGTGGGCCTGCTACGCCTTCTGGACGTTCAAGCTCTACGGTCATGCCGACTGCCGGATCATGAACGGCGGACGAAAAAAGTGGGCTCTCGACGGGCGTCCGTGGTCCACAGACCGTGTTGATCCAGCCCCAGGCACCTACACCGCCAGCGAACAGGACATGTCGATCCGCGCCCTGCGAGACGAGGTGCTCAAGCATCAAAAGGCGGGCAAACCGCTGGTCGATGTGCGAAGTCCGGAGGAATACACCGGTGCCAGGCTGCACATGCCCGACTACCCAAACGAGGGCTCCCTTCGCGGCGGACATATTCCTGGTGCCATCAGCATCCCATGGCCCTTGTCGGTCAACGAAGACGGTACCTTCAAGTCTGCGAAGGAGCTCGAGAAGCTCTACGTCAAGGACGCCAAACTTCGTCGTCGTTCAGCCACCGTGGCCTATTGCCGCATCGGCGAGCGATCGAGCCTGACCTGGTTTGTGCTGACGTATCTGCTCGGCTTCTCCAACGTGAAGAACTACGACGGGTCTTGGCTGGAGTGGGGCAATGCGGTTCGCATGCCTATAGTCCAAGGCCCCACACCAGACGGCAGTGCGGCTCCTGCCTCTCCGGACACGCCGACGGCATAGGGGCATAGGTCACAGCAGGGCGTAGGTCACAGCAGTCTCGTGAGCATAGTTCGATGAGTACCGTTGCCGAACGACTCGACGAGGTCGTGGAAGACTTTGTCGACCTCGATGGTCGCGAGAAACTTGAGATGCTCTTGGAGTATGCGGCCACGCTCCCGCCACTCCCGCCCGGCCAGAAAGGCCTGGATGAAAACCGGGTGCACGAGTGCCAGTCGCCCGTGTTTATCCGTGTTGAGCTGAAGCCAACGTCTGATGGGCACGCAGGCGTCCACCTGCAGGCTGAGGTAGCCGAGGAAGCACCGACAGTCAAAGGCTTCGTGGCCATGCTCGCGAAAGCCTTCACGGGCAGGCCGACCGACGAGGTGCTGGCCGTCGACGACACCCTGCTCGACAGGCTGGGCCTTGCCGACGTGCTCGGCATGCTCCGGACTCGCGGCCTACGGGCCATCATCGAGTACGTGAAGCGGGGCGTCGTACGCAGCCTGGCAGACTCAGCTTCTTAGAGCCGTTTCACCGTCTGACAGCCGACTGTCTGACAGCCGACCGACCTGGCACCGACCAACAGCCCTCAGCGGCGGCCACAAACGCACCCGCAACGTTTCCGAGGATGCACTCGGAGTGATACCTGCTCGCAACCGAGACGATCAACGCCCGTTGTTTTTCGAGGCCAGCACTGTTTATCGAGGCCAGCACTCAATCGAGAATGGGCAGGAGCGGCTCCGACACAGGCTGCGGACGGACTGGCTGCGGCGGGGCAGTAGGCACGCCACCGTCGTTCGATCCAAAGACCATCAGCCGCGCGGTGGCCAGCATGCCCCGCAGCGAGCCGAGCGATGCCTCGACGGCGGCCGGCTCGTAGCCGCAGTGCACCATGCAATCGGCACACTTGGGATTCCCACTGGCACGGCCATACGCATCCCAGTCAGTCTCTTCCATCAGTTCGCGGAAGGACGACACATACCCCTCGTCGAGCAGATAGCAGGGCTTCTGCCAGCCGAAGAGGTTGTAGGTTGGCGTGCCCCAAGGCAGGCACTCTAGGTCCCAGGCACCCTTGAGAAACTCAAGGAACACCGGCGACTGATTAAACTTCCAGCTTCGCTTGGCCTTTCCCAGGATGCGGCGAAACAGACTCTCGGCATCATCACGGGCCAGAAAATGCTCCTGGTCCGGAGCCTTCGCATAGGAGTAGCCCGGCGAAACCATCATTCCTTCGACACCGAGGGCCATCACCTGATCGAAGAAGCTGCGGTACTTCTCGGGCGGAGCATCGGCAAACAGGGTGGAGTTCGTGGTCACCCGGAAGCCCGCCTCGCGAGCAGCTCGAATCGCAGAAACCGCCATCTCATAGACGCCCTCACGGCAGACAGCCGCATCGTGAATCTCACGTGGACCATCGAGATGCACAGAAAAGGCGAGATACTTTGAAGGCTGAAAGCGATCGAGCATCTCCTCGAGCTTCAAGGCGTTGGTGCAGAGATAGAGATATCGCTTGCGAGCCACGATGCCCTTAACAATGTCCACAATCTGAGGATGCAGCAGTGGCTCACCTCCGGGGATCGAAACGACCGGCGCGCCGCACTCGTCCACGGCTCCCAGGCAATCGTCCACCGAGAGGTGCCGTCGCAGGATATCGTTGGGGTGCTGAATCTTTCCGCATCCCGCGCAGGCGAGGTTGCAGCGAAACAGAGGCTCCAGCATCAGCACGAGCGGATACCGTTTATTCCCTGCCAGCTTCTGCGAGAACACATGCCGCAGCACAGCGGCCATCTGGCCGAACGGAACTCCCATCAGACTGTCTCCTGTTCGGACAAGGTCATCGCTTCCCGGAACTTCGTGGCGAAGTTCGCCTCCCCGTCTGCCAGGTCATCAGAGAGCGTGCGGGCGAGGGATTGGAGCGGAAAGTAGATCGGATAGTAGTGGTACCGAAGGTAGAAGACCTTCGGGAAACCTGTGCCGGTAAACGCCGTCTCGTGCCAGCTGCCATCGTCCTGCTGTTCCCGCACGAGCCAGGCCAGCCCGCGTCGGCATGCATCAGACTCTGACCGGTTGGCAGCCGCGAGGCCGGCGACTGCCCACGCTGTCTGTGAAGCCGTTACCTCACCTCGGCCAGCCCAACATGGATCTTCGTAGCTGCGTGGCGATTCCCCCCAGCCACCATCTGCCTGCTGGCACGACTCCAGCCAATCGATAGCACGAGTGATCAGCGGATCACTTGCCTCCACGCCGATCGAACGCAGCCCTTCAATGACCTGCCAGGTGCCGTAGAGGTAGTTCACACCCCACCGGCCAAACCAGCTGCCGTTCGACTCCTGGCACTGCCGAAGATATGCCACCGCCCGGTCGACGACAGGGTGTCCTGGCCGCAGCCCGACCTGCCCAACCGCCTCCAAGACACGCCCGGCAAGGTCGGGCGAACTCGGGTCGATCATCGCATTGTGATCGGCGAAGGGAACCTTACACAGCAGTTCCATCGTGTTGTCACGATCGAAAGCTCCCCAGCCGCCATCGGAGTTTTGCATCGCGCCGAGCCACTCGGTGGCCCTGGGCAGGCAGGCCGCAATCCGAGCCAGCCGCTCTGCGACTGCGGGCTGCAGATGAATCTTCAAACGCCGGCAGGCATGCCGGTAGTCAGAGAGGGCGAGCACGACCATCGCCGTGTCATCAACATCTGGGTAGAAGCGATTCGCATACTCAAAGCACCACGCTGCCGGGGCCGCCTTGACCTGTTCACTCCAGTCACCCGGTGTGCGAATCTCTCGCTCGAGCAGCCAGTCAACAGCTCGCGCCAGGTGAGCATGCTCCACAGCTCCCTCCAGCCGCGTCGACTGACAGAGTGCCCGTATCGTGATCGCTGTATCCCAGACCGGTGAATGACACGGCTCAAGCCGTGTCGAGCCATCCGGCTCATGCTCCACCAGTCGCTGCAGCCGCTCCCAAGCCCGCGAGACCTCGGGGGATTCGTCGGAGTAGCCAAGGCATTTCAGTGCAATGATGCTCCACACCATTGGCGGGAAGATGGCTCCCAGGCCATCACTGTCGACGCACCGCTCCAGCATCCACTGCTCACACGCAGCGACAGCCCTCCGCCGCAGCGGCATCAGCCCAAGCGACTCGCACCACTTGATGCCCACATCCACAACACGGAAAAACTTCTCCCAGCCCCGAGCACGCACGCGTGGTGCCGCGTGGTGGCCTTCAGTGAAGAGTTCGGCGATGCCGCGTTCGGCCGGGACCTGCCGCTGTGGCTTATAGGTCCACATCAGTGACAAAGGCACAATCATCGTTCGCGACCAGGCCGACACACTGTGCAGGTTGATCGCCGACCATTTCGGCAGGAGCACGATCTCCGGAGGCACAGCCGGGCAGGCCGAGTAGGGCATCTGGCCGAGGAGCGCGAGATAGTACCTCGTGAAGCTGTTTACAGCCCACGGCCCTCCGAGCACACGAATCGCCTCTCGGGCCCGCTGCATGGCTGGCTCATCGGGTGAGTGACCGGCCAGCTTAAGCACCAGGTAGGCCTTGACCGTAGCGCTCACTTCGGCAGGTCCGCCCGGGTAAATCGGCCAGCCACCGTCAGGAAGCTGCAAGGACCTGATTCGCTGCAGAGCACCGGCGACCTCCGGCCGATCGAAGCGATCCAGCCAGGCTAAGAGCAGGAGGTACTCTGTCTCAAGGATCGTGTCGCCCTCAAGCGCCGCCCGCCAGTGACCATCTGCATGCTGACGCGTGAGCAGCCAGTCAGTCACCCGACGAACGGCCACCTCACGAGCGGCATCGCTCGGGCCCAGTTGCGACTCCACCACAACGTCAGACGAGGTGTCCGTCGTCTTGGTCAGAAACGCCTCGCTCAGCCGCAGGCCACGATGGGGCCGCGTCATCACTGCGGCAGGGAGGCGTCCTTCCACGACGCGACGGCCTGTCGGCATCCGATCCGTCGCATCATCGCTGCGAACGCATCCCGGACCCGATGAAACATCCATGTCTCTTTTCCCGTTTCCAACGGCGATTCTGGCAGCAGGCGTGTCCATCCTTCGCCTACGTTCTCAGACCGCAGCTCCACTCGGGGAGCAGGCGGTGCTGCATCGCAGCGGCTCCATCCCGGAACTCCCTGCGGGGCAGCAGAATAAAAAACGTAGGAAATACCGACAAGACCGGCTGGACCAAGAGACGCCGGCGAGCCTGGAGAGACAGGGGGGCTGCGCAAAGACTAGCGACTCGCGAGCTGCTCATTCCGTGTAAAAATCTACGTCTCGGCGAGAGGATTCTTCGCCGACCCCATCACCTCACCAGGCTGTTCGGCTGGCAACACGAGCCGAACGGAAGTCCCTTGCTCAGAACCTGACACGAGTTCCATGCGTCCTCCACAGGCCCGAGCGAGAGCCCATGCGTGCGAAAGCCCCACGCCCAAGCCGCGGCCCGCCTCACGTCCACAGTGAAAGGGATCAAAGACAACGGGCAGATCCTCTCGATCGATCCCGGGGCCGTCATCCTTCACCAGAATCGCCTGCAGCCCATCCTCTGAACTCGCGGCCAGCGAAACGGTGACCGTGCCAGCCTTCTGGGCAGCCTCAATGGCATTGAGAATCACTGCATGCAACGCCTCTGCAACCAGCTTGGGGTCCACCCAGCCCCAGACAGCGTCTGCTGGCACATCGCTTCGCAGCGTGAGCCCTTCGCCACCAGGCCGCTCACCGAGCGAACCAATCACCGACTCCACCAATGCAGCCAGGTCGACGCGTGCCGGCCTCGCGACCGGTGGCTTGGCGAAGACCATCAGCCCCCCGATCATGTCTCGGGCACGAAAGGCCTGGTCGACGATGGTTGCGAGCTTCCGGCGGCGTTGTGGATCCGGCTCATCTCTCAGCAGCGACTGGCCTCGCGTCGCGATATTGGCCAGAGGGTTGTTGATTTCGTGCCCGGCGCCGTAGGCCAACTGCCGCACTGCCTCCAGCCGTGCATCGGCCAACGCTGCATCAAACCGTTCACGAAGCCCAAGGTGCTCGCGAAGCAGCCGAACAGCAGCGACGAGCAGTTCTGCTTCTGCCCGCCGATCCGCAGCAAGAGCCGCCAGCCGAAGGTCGCGACCAAATCGTGTCAGCAGATGCTCACCTCGACTGCGTCGGCCAGGGGATGTGTCGGCCTGACCACCAGCGTCATGCTCGCCAACCGCCGTCAGCCACCGCTCAACCGCACACGCTGGAACGCCCAGATCCGCGACTGCCACCGCCAACGCATGCTGCAGGGAAAAGCCACCCTCGGGACGCCACGCAGTCAACGCGGCAGCCACAGCGACACACTCTGCTGTCGTGAGCTCAGCATGCTCAATCGGCAACTCACGCCCACCTGGCGGAGCTACCTCCCCAGGCGAGCGACACGCACCGCCCGGCACTGCCGCCACAGACGAGGCACCTTTCGAGGAGTCATCAAAAGACATGGTGCTCGAGGGCTCTTTCGAACCCCCGAGCACCAGCCAGGCACCCGTTGTTTCATCAGCGTGCTGCGTCACGGCGTCTCACCATCGTGTTGCACACGGACGTTTACTCGCCACTCGGCAGCACGAGGGCTTCAGCCCCCGGCAGCCACCGATTCGATATCGAGCAGGCTGCAGATGCGATCGAGGAGCACCTCGCCCTCGAAGGGCTTCTGCAGAAACTCATTCGCACCCGACAACTTGAGGTCCTCAATACGATCCGGCTCACACATGCCCGAGATGCAGATGATCCGCACTTCGTCCATCGTGGAGTCGCTTCGCACACGTTGGCAAACCTCTTTGCCGTTGATATCGGGCAGCATGACGTCCAACACAATCAGGTCAGGACGATATTCCTTCACCATCATGCCGGCATCAAAGCCGTTATTCACACTTCGCACCTCGAAGCGGCCATCCCGCTCCAGCACGTCGGTGATCAGTTCCACCAGATCCTGGTCATCATCAACGACGAGGATCTTTCGCCGACCGCTCTCGAGCGCATCGGTTGGGATTCCGTTGTCACGCATGAACAGAAACAGCTGATCCCGAGGAATCCGGCGAAACCGGCTCCCTGGAACACGAAATCCCTTCAGCTGTCCTGAGTCGAAGCAGCGAATGATTGTCTGCTGGCTGACCTTGCAGATCTTCGCCGCTTCGCCGGTTGTGTACACGGTCTTTTGCATCTGCCGAACCACCCTCTCCCTAGCTGTGGTATCGCTAGTCTCTACGGCACGCTGACAGAAAACGGCTGACGGCAAACCTGCCGCCATTCCCAACCACCGACACCCGGCAGTCGAGGGCTCCGTGATTCCTCAGCGTGTCTAGGCCTCCTTGTTGCCCAATGACACTGTTTCCCACGCGAACGCGGTGAAACCTGCCATACCGACGCTACGCCCATCATGGTGCAGAACTCCACACCAGTGAGGACAACCGGAAGAGATGGGTGGGCGTGGTCAGCGAAGGGACTCCTTTTCCCTTTCGCAACAATCGTTGCCGACTGCCAAGCTTGCCATCCTTGCCAGGCTGGCGGGAATATAGCGCAGCTTACGCAACGAGTCAACATCAACATAGTTGACGCAACTGCTGTCTGCGCAACAGTTTGCGCAATAAGCATGAATGCCCCGCAATACCCCGGTCGCCGCCTTCTCGACCGTAAGGGCATGCGTTGACCATGCTGGCGACGCAGCGTTTCTGCCTCGCCAATGAGCCTTTTAGCCCGCAAAAGACGGCACGACCTCAAGCAGTTCGACGGCAGGCCGGCCGTCGAGTCGGATTTCAGCAACGCGGCCATACGTCGGCTGCTTTGCCTTCATCAGCTCAGCAAACGCAGTCCCAGGCGTGAGTTCAAGCAGCTGCACAGCCTGCACGTCACGATGCACTCCAGAGGCGATCAAGATTCGCCCCAGAGGCTCCTCCTTGCTCAGGATGGCCTCACGGGAGGCCGCCGGCAGGGGAGAGAGGTCGATCCGCACGATCCCGTACTGCACCACCGTACCATCAGCACGGGAAAGCAGAATTTCTCGGGCATAGCTGCCGGCGTTCGCACCGGCAGGCTCCGTCGTCCCCTCAGCAACCACGGTCAGGTAAACAGGGCCGCCGTGATACCGCTCCATCGCCACCGTCATATGGCTGTTGTGTGCCAGCAGTCCGGCATAGGGCTCTGGCACCCGCTCGGCATCAACTTCACGCAGCCCAGCGAAGTTCTCTTCCTTGCCGTGAAACAGCGAGATCAGGCTCTCGGCTCTGCACACCGCGTGGCCTGTGGACGAGAAAGCTTGAGCTGAAGACGGGTCGGCCATGGCTGGCTCCGGGGGGAGGAACGAACCCCGGCCAGTGTACCCGCTCTGTCTTCCGCCGCCTCGGCTGATCACAGGGGTCTGACACTGAAAACGACTTACCCCGGCGACCCTTGCTCAGGCGCTGCAAGATCGAGCAAAAACTCCAGCACATCCCGCAAGCGAGGTAGGCAACACGTCGCCGCGGCCCGCAGGGCTTGCTGGCGATGCTCGCAGACCATCGCCTCCGCTGCGGCGAACACCTCCGCTTTCTCATAGAGACCGCGTGCCTCACGAAGTCGCATGCCCTCCTGCTGCAGGTCACTCGACGTCGAGGCTTGCGAGAGCGTCAGCAACCGCTGGCGATCTGGTTCTGAGAGCCGCTCCATCGCCGTTGCCCACAGCACTGTCGGCCGGCCACCAAGCAGATCCCCGGCAACCTGCCGGAGGTTTTCCAGATCACCGTGCCAGTCTTTGAGGTCATTGAGAACCTGGAAGGCAGTGCCCACATGCAGGGCGTAGTTCTCAATCTGGCCCGCCTGCTCCGGATCGCACCCGGCAAGCCGCACTCCCATTTCCAGTGCGGCCGCGAACGCAGGCGAGGTCTTGAGCCCATAGATCTCCAGGGCCTCACGCGGACTGAGCCGCTTCTCCTGAGCATCCCTCCACCAGAGTTCGGCACCTTGGCCGCGAGCCAGTTCCAGATGAGCCCGGGACAGAATCGCCAGCAGATCCCGCGGCAATGCCAGATCGCTCCCCGGATCGTCCGCCACGTTTGGCAGACCGGCGATCACCCGATACCCAAGACCGATCAGGTAGTCACCCGCATTGATCGCCGTCGGCACACCGAACTCACGATGCATCGTGGGCCTGCCGTACCGCATCGCGTCATCGTCTTCGATGTCGTCGTGAACAAGCGAGGCCTTGTGGAAAACCTCGATCGCTGTCGCCGCAGCCCTCGCCACCCCCCGGTTGGCCTTCGCGTGCGTTCGCACAGCACGTTGAGCCTCGACATCGGCTGACACCGCATCGAACGCGGCCAAGGCCATAAACGGCCTGAGGAACTTCCCTCCTTTGGCAAGAAAGTCGATGCCCAAGACACTCGTGGCCGCAGCCGCGGAGGTGGTGCCGTGATCGCTCAAGCAGGCGGCTTCAGCGCTGACGACACCGATCTTCCCAAAGAGCTTCGCCAGTGACTCCCGCGTAAACATCTCAGCCGATTCACGAAGAAGCGGCAGATGGTCAGCCACTGGCGACACCGCGCCGCCGGCAACACCGAGCAGCCCAAGCACCCATTCTGCATCGACCTGTTCGACCGCGCAGCCGTTGTGCGAGCCAGCCTCCGTGTTGACTGGTACCGCCGCAATCGGCATCGCGAAGGGCGGGAGCAGCGAAAACGCTTTTTCCAGTTCCTCAAGCGTGGCCACGCCCAGCACGCTGTCGTAGCGACCTCCGAGCATGCCTGCGATAGCCACTGCCGCCTCACGAGTGCTCGCCACCTGCCAGCCAGAGTCGTCTGCGGCAGAGGCAAGCGTTGCATAGACACATTGCGGACCACAGGTCCGTGGAGTTCCCACCGTGTCAACAGAAGCCCCACAGCAGTCGGGCAGCAGCAGCAACCGACGACCACCAGGCGTGGTGAGCTGATCTCGCCAGTATGCCGTCACCAAAGCCACCATCGTCCAGCCAACATGCTCGGGACGTCCGCCGGCCCGGCGTACCACATCCCCGGCAGCAGCCCTCAGGCCCGCCGGTGTAGACACCTCTTGGGGAAGTGCTTCTGCCCGCCAGACCGCGGCGACGTCCGCTGAAATCGCATGCAACCGGTCACGAAGCATCTTCGGCTGCGGCACCCGCACGGCAGCGGGATCATGGGGGGCAGCATCGTCGGACGTCGAACTCAGCGATGGCTTCGGGCTGCGTAGCGGCACACCGCCTGTTGGGTCAGAAAATCGATCGAGATGCGAGGCAGGCTGCTGCACGTGGCATTCTCCGTCGGTGTGTCCTGAGGCAGGCGACTGAATGCCCTTCGCAGCCAGCGACCGTGCTCTCAGAGAGAACCGCAGATCTGCGGCCGTGGTAACACCGCAACGCCTTCGGAATCCGCAGAACCGTGGCACTCGGTGTTGGGCCTGTTCATCGGAAGAAAGCAATGCCGCCCGAGAGCCGGAATCCGCCCAGCATCGCCGGCGAGCGACCGCTTTCTCAGGAGGCCGCCGTCTGCTCTTGCGGGGGGGAAGGCTCGAAGAAGCGGTGCAGCAGGCTGTCGACCTGCAAGAGCCCCTGCCGCGTCAGCCGGGGCACTCCGTCAGTGACCGTCAGATGCCCTTCCTTCTCAAGCCCCCGCCAGATGTCAGTCCACTCTGTGAGCAGATCGACGCCAAACTTCTCCCGCAGGCGAGAAACGTCCAGCCAGCCACGCTTGAGCTGCAGAATCATCTCACGGATCAGCCGTTCACGCGGAGCAGGCGTCATCCCGCGAGCGATCGGCAGTGTCCCAGCTTCAACCGCTTCCAGGTAGGCATCCCAGTGCGGCTCATTCTGGTAGTGCAGCCCCGAGAGGTGCCCAAAGCTCGCCACGCCGAGCGCGATTAGGTCGCTGCCTTCCCAGAGCATGTCGCGATACCGGAAGGCAACCCGGGAGGGATCCTTGACCAGGGTGTAGCCGCTGGAGACGGCGTATCCTGCGTCCTCAAATCGACGAAATGCTCGGTCGACCCAGGCCCGCTTCGTCGGCCAATCAGCAACCGGCGCTGGCACGCCGCTTTCTTTCCAGTCGTGGACGAGCGTGGTGTTCAGCGGCAGTTCCATCTGATAGATGGTCACGCTGTCAGGCGCCAGCTCAAGGGTCTTGCTCACAGTCGCATCCCACGACTCGTCGGTTTCTCCCACCATGCCAGCGATCAGGTCGACGTTGGTGTTGGGAAAACCAGCCGCGGCAATCCAGTCCCAGGCACGCATGATCTCAGCAGAGAGGTGTGCCCGGCCATTGGCCTGCAGAATATCGTCGTCGAAGTTCTCCACGCCGAGCGAAATACGGGTCATTCCCAGTTTTCGCAGGGCCTTGACCTTCGGCTCCGACAGCGTTCCCGGCTCACACTCGAATGTGACTTCCTCAGCGTTGTCCCAACCGAAGCTGTTGTTCAGTCCATCTACCAACCGCTCCAGCTGCCGCACGCTGAGAAACGATGGAGTGCCGCCTCCAAAGTACACGTACTTCAGTTCGCGGCCAGCCACCGCAGGGCTCGCGGCGGCAAGCTCCGCCTCTTTGACCAGCCCCTGCGTGTACCGCTCGACGTCGCCGGCGGCCTTGTCGGTGTAGACCCGGAAGTAGCAGAACTTGCACCGTTTGCGACAGAACGGGATGTGCAGGTAGAGCCCGAGCGGTACGTGGGCGGGCGGTGCCGCAAATGCCGCCCGCACCGCAGACACCGAGTCGGTGTTCCAGCGATCAAACGGTGGGTAGTTGGAGACAAAATAACTTCCGGGTTCGGTTGTCTCGCTCATGGCTCTCCTCAAACACCGCTTGTCCGTCGATCGCCGGCTGTCGTCGGCTTGAAAACGGTCGCCAGCACCATGCCTCAGCCTGCGGTCATCCCGCGAGCAGCTAGCAGGTCATCAAAATCACGCAGGTGGTACGACACATTCGCCTTGTCGAGCACTCGGCACAGGCCTCGCAGGGCGATCCCCATGCCGTCTGGGCCGCTCGTGCCGCCAAACTGACCGCCCCCACGCACGTGAGGCTCCAGGTCGACAAACACGCCGGGAATACCTCGTCGCTGCAGCCGTTTCTGCAAAGAAGGCAGCATGGTTTTGAGATCGGCAAAAATCTTCGCATGGTTTGCCGAACCGCGGTCAGCCGGCACAAAGTTGCTCAGAGCGTCTTCATCGACATGGCCGCCCTTCGCGTTCTTGCTGCCAGCAGGCCGCTTTGGCGACCGATAATCCTTCACGTGCACCCAGCCCAGGCCGGGCTTCATCGCCTCCCACTGCTTGTAGACCTCAGCGGGCGAGAAGCCCTGCACAATGAGGTTGGCCGCGTCGAACACAAGCACCAGTGCAGGGTTGTTCACCCGGCGATGAATCTCAGCAAGCAGATGGCCGGTGCGGCCGATCAGATTGGCCTCCACTTCAAGGCCGAAGGTCAGATCGGAGCGATGACAGGCATCGGTGATCTGACCGATTTGATCGACGGCCTGTTCGAGATAGTCCTCAGGATTGGCATCACGCGGTGGATAGAACGAGAAGCCGCGAATGAGCTTTGTCTCAAACGCGTGTGCTCGCTCGCAGGCTTTGACGACATCCTTGGCGAGATACTTCTTGAAAGGCACGTAGCGATTCGACGTGCCATCCTCGACGTCAACGAGCTTCACCTTGCCGATCGGCGAAGCGATCGACGCAACGTTCAGGCCGTAGGTGTCTTCGAGGTGTCGCAGCTCCTGGATTTCTCGCAGCGTGAGATCCATCACGTTTTTCACGCCGCGGCCAAGGTCAACGAACCGCAGGCTGTAGTATTCGAGCCCGAGTGCGGCCAGCGCCGAGAACTGCTCGACAGCGGTGAGATGAAACGCAGCCTCATCGGCGAGGGCAGAGAGCAGGATTCCACGCGACGTGGCCATTGATTTCTCCAAGGAAGCACGATCAGCAAGTCAAGCAGCGGCAAGAGCCTTGTGTGGCTCCACCGAAGGTGAACATCCTGCCAAAGCAGTACCACCGACGTGGGTGGCTCACCCGAAACCGAACACAAGCAGGCAATCCCAGCGCTCCTCTGGTGCACGCGTCTGCCTGCCTCGGGAAAACGCGACCGTCCAGCTTCAGCATATTGTGGGCCGGGTTGGGGTGTTCTTCAACTGTGACAGCTTACGCCGTTGGCCCGAGCGGATCTCCAGCAGGGTGTGACACGAGCAGTTTGGAAGAGACCCCACCTCGAGGCGTAAAGACCGCAAGCAGAGTCATCTTCCTCGGCGTGACCACCGCCATCAGATCGTCAAAGATCCGATTGGAGACATGCTCGTAGAAAATTCCCTGATTGCGAAACGACTGCAGATAGAACTTGAGGCTCTTCAGTTCGACGCACAGTCGATCGGGGACATACCGAAACGTCAGGCATCCGAAGTCAGGCTGTCCCGTCTTCGGGCAGACCGACGTAAACTCCGGACAGACGATCTCGATCTGATAGTCACGATCGGGAAACTGATTTTCGAACGTCTCCAGCAGGCTCCGATCAGGGCCTGAGGCGATGTGATCTGAAAAAATGTTGCTCATGCGAGGCATTGTGCCATGACGTCTGCTGCGAAAGAAGATGGGCCTCCCGCCCCACTGAAGACCGCGGTTGTTTTGCTCTCGGGCGGCCTCGACTCCACCACCGCGGCCGCCTGGGCGGCCAGCCAGGGCTGGAGGTTGGCTGCACTCTCGGTGGACTACGGACAGCGGCACCGGGTTGAACTCGACTGCAGTCGCAGAGTCGCCGCATCCCTCGGAATCACAGATCACGTGATCCTCACGATCGACCTCGCTGCCTTCGGGGGTAGCAGCCTGACCGACTCTTCAGACACGGTACCGAAAGGCCGCACCGCCCACGCGATCGGCGAAGGCATTCCCTCCACCTATGTACCGGCCCGCAACACGGTACTGCTGTCTCTCGCCCTCGCCATGGCAGAGACGAGGCAGGCTGAAGCGATCGTGATTGGTGTCAACGCACTCGACTACAGCGGCTACCCGGACTGTCGCCCCGAGTTCATTGACGCGTACAGAAAACTCGCCGCACTCGCCACTAAGGTGGGTGTGGAGGGCAACCCGATCGACATCCTTGCCCCACTGCAACACCTCACCAAAGCGGAGATCATCCGCCTCGGCTGCTCACTCGGCGTCGACTACGGCCAGACCACCAGCTGCTACGATCCGCATGCCGATGGACGCCCCTGCGGCAGCTGCGATGCCTGCCTGCTGCGTGCCAACGGCTTCGCAGCTGTAGGGGTGCGTGATCCCGCGGTCACACCACGTGTTGAAGACTGAGGAGCTCCGCGGTGAAGGTTGCCGAACTCTACCGGTCGCTCCAGGGCGAGGGCCTCCTCGCAGGCACACCGAGCACATTCCTCAGAACCAGCGGTTGTAATCTCCGCTGCCGCTGGTGCGACACTCCGTTCACGTCCTGGGAGCCCACCGGTGACGAACGTTCTGTCGGCGAGGTCGTTGAGGAGATCGCTGCGCTGGGCTGCCGGCATGTGGTGGTCACCGGCGGTGAGCCCCTGCTGTTTGTGGAGGTGATGCGGGTCTGCGAGCAGCTGCGAGCAACTGGCGAGCATGTCACGATCGAAACTGCTGGCACCGTGTTGCCGCCGGAGATTCCTGCCGCTGAGCTCGCGGACCTCTTCTCGATCAGCCCGAAACTCGCCTCCTCTGCACCGCCGCCCGACACGCCAGGAGACTGGCACCGACGACACGAAGCCGCCCGCCGCCGAGATGACATCGTCGCCACCTTGCTTACCGCGGCCAACTATCAGCTGAAGTTTGTGATCGACCGCCGAGACGACCTCGACGAGGTCCAGCAGTGGCTCAACGACATTGATCGGCAAGTCCATGTCGACCGCAGTCGTGTGTTCCTGATGCCTCAGGGCGTTCGCGAAGACGACCTGGCCGAGACGGCCCGCTGGCTTCAGCCCGCCTGCCAGGCCCACGGCTTTCGATTCGCTCCGCGGCACCACCTCAGCTGGTACGGCCACACCCGCGGCACCTGAACTGCCGTTGCGCACTTAGGCCGGCTTCGGCTTGGCATGACCACGCGGCCCAAACACGAGCACGGTCGCAGCTCCCACGGCGACAACGAGCAGGCCCGCGTAGAAGATCGGGCTGATCGCCGACATCGACGTGCCGCTGGTCACGAGGGAAACGAGCGTGTTGATCACCGGTGCGAGGCCAAACACGACCGGCATCACGGTGAACGGCTTGCCGCCGAAGTTGAAGGCGAGCACGATCCCCAAGGCACCCATCGCCCCAAGTGCACCGCCAGCGAGGCTCCAGATGCTCCCGGTCACATCCCAGGTGCCTGTGTCACCCATCGGCCCGATCAACGCGAGCGGCACGAGTACCGCGATCAAAAAGTACGACACGCCAATGCAGATCAGCGGCCGCAGACGGCTGCCACCCATCGCCGACTGCCCCTTGTGCAGCACCGAACCGTAGGCTCCCCAGCACGTCAGAGCCATCACTGTCGACAACAGGATTTCCAAAAAGCGTTCACTTCCCGCTTGAGCGGCCGCCACCAGCGAGGGCTTCGGCTCTTCTGCAGCCTCGTTCGCAGCCTCCCCGTCGGCAGCTTCCGTCTCAGCAACTCCAGCTGCCACGACCTCAGGCTTGGGCTGAGGCTGTGGCTTAAAGACGAGCACGGTCACCGCCCCAGAGATCACCAGGATCAGTCCGGCGAGGAAAGGAGCCTTGATCTGATTAAAGGCGTTGTTCATCGCTGCAGTCAGCAGCGTATTGACGACTGGCGCACCGCCAAACACCAGCGGCATCACATAGATCGGCTTTCCGCCAAACGACAAAGCCAGGATCACACCGAGCGCTCCCACCGCCCCCGCTGCTCCGGAGAACAGGCTCCAGGCCACGCCCGTCGTCGTCCATGCCCCCTTCTCGCCGGTCCGAAACAAGACGGCCAGCGGAGCCAGGACGGCGATCACAAAGTAGGACACGCCCACGCAGACAAACGGCCGCAGTGCCGAGTGCATCAGTTCGCGGCCGTGGTGAAGCGTTGGGCCATACATGCCCCAGCAGGCAGCGGTCATGGCAATCGCGGCGAGCATGCCAACGAGACCCATCATGGTGAGTGTCCTTATGGAAGTGGTGGGGGTGGGAGAAGGTGAGGGTGGGGGTGGGAGCAGGTGAAGAAGGTGGAGTGACAGTGGGCGAACGGCGGCCTCAGGCGACCCGCGACACCGTCGGGGCCGCTGCAAGCTGCAGCATCGCCTGCCCCACATCTTCAACGGAAAGCAGCCGCATGCAATCGTGGTGGCCAAGTGGGCAGGTCCGCCGGCCACACGGGGAGCAGGGAAGGTCTCGCCGCATTTCCAGCAGTGACGCATGTTCGGAGCGACTCAGCCGAGGATCCATCGGGCCGTGCAGGACAATCGTGGGGCGATCAAAGGCGGCCGCAATATGCCGGGGACCACTATCGGTGCTAACCACCACAGTGGCTCGGCGGATCACCGCTTTGGCGAGGCCGAAGGGAAGATCGTCCTCCTCGGCGAGGCTGGCCACATGCGGTGAGCCTGCCAGCGACACGAGTTTTCTCGCCTCATCTCGGTCGCCCGGGCCACAGTGGACCAGCACCCGGGCCCCAGGCATGCGTTTTAGAGCGAAGCCCGCCAGGGCGGCAAATCGCTCGGTGCCCCACGACTTCGCAGGCCCATAGGCACCGTTATCGTTGAAGACCACCAGCGGTCCATCGGTGCCCGCATTCCAGCCAGGGAAGCACCTCTGCAGCACGGCTTCGCCGAGCGCCTCATCCTCCTGGGTTGTGGCCAGTTCGAGACGCAGCGGGCCTGGCGGCACTCCCAGACGCTCAGCAAGCCTCATGGCATGCTCCGCCGTTGATGCTGGCTCGATTCGCAGGCCTTGCCTGGGTGGGGCGAGGGGATCGGTCAGAAGCCACCGTCGCCAGTGGCGGGCGATGCCAATCCGCCGCTTGCCTCTGGCTGCAAAAGCGAGCATGCCTGACGAGAGTGAGTTCGGCACGAGCAGGATCGCATCGGGCCGATCTTCACGGAGCTGGCGAGCAACAGCCCGAAAACGGTGTTCAGGCCGACGGCTGCGACGATCGTAGGGCAACACCCTGTCGAGCCATCCAGTGCCCTCAAGCAGACCGGCCAGCGGCGGCTTCATCACGCCGGTGATCCGCGTATGACCAGCGGCTCGCGACTCGGCAAAGTGCTCGGCGAGCGACCGCAGCATCGGGGTACTCATCACAAGATCGCCAACCCAGCGGGGCAAGACGACAACAATGTGGGCGGGAGCAGTCATCGCTGCACCGTACCCTCACTGGCGGAAAACAGGCAACGCCAGCGTTCGGTAGAGGCTGGGTTCTCAGCGAGGTCGCTCACCAATCCCCGCTCGCTGCACCGCAACCACGCCGGCAACCACGGCCGTCAGAAACATCAGCCCTGCCACACCGAAGATCGCACTCGTAGGCAGCGTTGCCCGTCCAGCCTCGAGCGCGGGCCAGAGGGCGATCATGCCGCAGGCTCCTCCCACCGCCAGGCCCGCGACCACCAGCAGCAGCTGCTCGGAGATCACCAGCCGACGCAGCCGCGATTGCGAAAAACCGATTGCTCGCAAGACCGAGAACGCCTGCCGTCGCTCAAACACACCCTGCATCGCCACTGCTGCGATTCCCGCGGTGCCCAAGAGCAGGCCCAGCCCACCCAACGCCTGAAAGCCCGCCAGAAACGTATTCTGGACAGCATAGAGACTGGCGAGCCGATCACGAGCCATTTCAACGGAAACGCCGTCATCTCCCCAGGCCACCTGGAGCGTTTCCAGCACAGGCTCGACGGGGCCGTCGGTCGCCACCATCGCCATTCGGTAACCGCTCTGGTCTGGAAATGCCCGCGTAAAGTCGTCCTCAGCAACGAGCACCCAGCCCTGCATGATGCCCGGGGCGAGCAGTCCCACAATCTCAAACGTCTGCGGCTTTCCATCGTCACCGGGCAGGGTGAAACGATCCCCAACTCCGCCGAGTTTCAACGCCCACATCGCCGTCGACTCATCAAGGATCGCCGGGATGGCGTCGGTGGCGGGCTTCTTCAGCAGCGTCCATGGGTTGGTTTCACCAGCAGGTAGGTCCACGTGCCCGGTGAACTGAAAGCCCCCGCGTTCCACCCACACCTCTGGCAGGCCGATCACCGTGGGCCGCAGCGTGGCGTAGAGGTTCGTACAGTCAGCAGCATCACCGCTGCTTGCCCGCAGGCGGGCGATCTGACACGACTCCAGCGGCTCCACTTCATCGCCGGAAAGCCCAAGCTCCTCTTGGGCCACGGGGTCAAGCGGGTCGACCCCAGTCGGTCGACTGAACGACACGAGCATGCCCCAGCCGCCTGTAGGCGACCCACGCTCCTCGAGGTCGTTAGGCACTCGCAGCGAGAATGACGACACCGCCACGAGCAGAAAACTCGCCACAGCCAGCATCGAGACCACCACAAACGTTCGCGATGCCTGTTGCTGCAGGCCACCGATCGCGACGGCCAACAGGCTTCGCTGTGGTCGCTCACGCCGCGGAGCCGCGTTGAGCCAAATCTTGACCAAGGCCAGCATGCCGATGAGCGTCAGTCCGCCGGCTGCGAAGAAGCCTCCCACGGCAGCGGCAGCAGAGGCTTGGCGACTCACCGCCGCCACCACACCTGCCGAAAGAATGCCGATCACCGCCAAGCCCTTGCGGACCAGGCCCGAGTTTTCAGCCTGCGGGACGGTCCGGCTTGCCTGCCAGAGACCGCGGAGCAGTGGCAGCGGAGGACGAGCCGCCGCTCGGGCTGCCCCTTGGCGAATCGCTACAGCCGACACAAGGATCGCGGACATCGCCCCGAGCACCACACTGGTGATACCCGGGAGTGATGCTGAAAACGCCGAGGAGGATCCAGCGGCCACGCTCGTATTCCAGGCAGTCGCCAAGCCACGGAGCAACGCGGCTGACCAGAAAGGCCCCACCGCTGCCCCAATCAGAATTCCGACGACAGCTGCAATACCGCCTACCAGCATCAGCAGTCGGGCGAGCCGCCGTGGAGCAAAACCGATGGCCGCCAGCAGCCCCACCTCCGTCTGTCGCGTAGTCACCAGCAGCCCCAGCAGCAGCCACATCAGGAGCAGCCCTGCCGCTACCACAAAACTCGACAGGGCAACAAACAGCCCACCAAAGGGAGTGGAACCGCGTGCCGCCTGGAGGGCGTCCTCACGCACCGGCAAGACACGAACACCCATTGCAGCGGGGTCGATCGCAGCCGCCAGTTCCGCTGCGAGCGTCTCCCGATCAAGGCCCGCAGCAGGCAGATGCCACGCTGTCGTTTGACCAAAACGGCCTGCGGCAATCCTGCGGGCATCCTGCAGACTGACAAACGCCTTTGGTGTGGCGGCATACGTCTTCCAGTAACGGTCGTCCTGATCGTTGGGCGGTGATGACCGCACCCGCGAGGCGTCGAAAGGGAAGGGGGGATCCCAGTCGGCAATGGAGTCTTCATCCGTCACGCCAGCCACTTCCGGCACCAGATCCCTCGCTAGGCCGCCGCCCTCCATCTCCACGACCCCTGTGACCGTGAAGGTGTCGCTTCGTTCCTGGACCTGACCGTGGAGCGTTTCTGGCTCAAACGACCGTACCGTCAGCGTCGATCCCGGCCCCACCGGTGTCCCCTGGGCGGCCAAGTCATCAGCCATCCAACGGTTGACGAGTATCGAACCAGGCTCAAGCGCGAGCGGCTGCTCATCTCGACTGCGGAGATCGCCATTGGGCAAATGCGTACTGGGCACACCCGCCAGGGTGGAGTAGGGGATCGATCCGGCTGGAAGCTCGCCGCTACCGGCAGCGGCTGCGGTATCGATTGAAGTGGCCAAAAAAATCAGCGAGGGACTCCCCCCGTGAGCCGTGAGCACTTCAGCCGCCGCTCGATCCGCTTCTGCGGAGAGAATCAGTCGCTCACTTGTGAGCCGGAGCGTGCGTCCTTCCGCGACGGGCTCAAGCACGAGGCCGTAGTCCGCCAGCTGCGGAGCGAGGCTCGCCCGAATCTGGTCGACGCTCGAACCGCTGCCCGACCCGGCAGGATCTGCTCCCGGCTCTGCTACTGGGCCAGCGACCGCAAAGATCGCATTCGCCACGTCATCGCTCTCAAGGATTGCTTGCGCGACTGCCAGCGACGTGACCACCAGTGCGTCAGTGACCTGAACTGGCCGCAGCGAAAAGCGGCTGATGCCCTCCGCTGGCAGCAGCCGAGTGTTTTCCAAACGTCGTCCGTTGGTGGCCAGGCTGCGGCGGCCCAACGGACTGTCGGCCGGAGCAGCAGAACGCTCGGGGATACGCACGATGAGTGGCTCACCGGCACCCGCGTCCAGGCTCGCTGCGAGCGGCGGGTTGACCGCTGCAGTCGTGTCGTCGATCGGTTCGGTGGTTGGTGAAAACCCGAGCGCCGCTGGGTCATCACACGCGAGCAGCGTCGCCCGGCGACTGAGCCGAGGTCGTCCAGCAGAGGCAGGGCGATCCACGATCACGTCGAGCACCAACGCCGGCACCAGCTGCATCCCAGGACCAACAGCAGCGGCGAGCTCCTCCGCGAGCTGCTCACGGAAAAAGCCTTCCCCCACGATCGCCGCGTCAATGCGTCCCAAACGGCTCAAAGCCAGGGTGGCGAGCCCGTTTCGCATGCTCTCGCCAACACCTACTGCGCCCACGATCGTGGCGGCGACGATACCGCAGGCCGCCGCAAGGGCGGCAACGGGCCGTGCCCACTGTCGTGTAAGGCGAACAGCCAAGCCAGCCAAACTGTGAAGGGCCGCACCGCCCCGCGAGTCGCTCATTGCAGCACGCCGTCGACCAGCTGTCGCACGGTTCCGACCCGAGAGGCAAGTCGCTCGGCATGCGTCACCACGACCAGCATGCCCCCAGCCTCATTGGTGATTTCCACCAGCAGATCCGTCACGCTGTCTGCGGTGTGTGAATCGAGCTGGCCGGTCGGCTCGTCCGCCAGGAGCAGGCGTGGGCCGAGAAGCATGGCTCGGGCCACCGCGACCCGCTGCCGCTCCCCACCGGAGAGTTCACCCGGCAGATGACCGGCCCGTTCTGAGAGGCCGACCCGCCTCAGCAGTTCACGGCCCCGCTGCTCTTGCGTTTCGGTGACGCGGCCGCTCGCCAAGGCTGGGAGCACCACATTGTCGAGCGCCGTGCAGCCAGGGAGCAGCTGATGCTCCTGAAACACGAAGCCGACTTCACGATTGCGAAAAGCCGCCCTTTCGGCAGCACCTCCGGCGTAGGGATCGATGCCATCGAGGCGGATGGTACCGTCGCTGGGCACCTCAAGCCCTCCCAACATTGCCAGTAGCGTGCTCTTGCCAGAACCGCTGGGGCCCATGATCGCGAGCGTCTGCCCTGGCTCAACCTGAAACGAGACGTCTCGCACAACGTGCAGATCGCCTCCAGGAGCTGGATACCGTTTGGAGAGGTGAGCAACGTCGAGCATGGGCGGCAGACCTTTGAGAAGACAACAGCCTAACGCGACGAAGCCGCTTCACCCAAAAACAGGCCCCTTCACCCAAAACAGATCTCACCGCAGCAGCATGACTCGCATCGGCCGACGCCGTTTGGCTGTCAGCTGCTGGTGAGTCAGCTGGAAGCCACTTGTTCGTCGGCTGGAAACGAGTAGCGAGCCAGTGTGGCGGCGATCTCCTCGGGTACCGGAACCCCCTGCAGTCGCTGGCCTTCCCCGTGTTGCACCCGACATCGGACCGTCACCACACGTCCGGTGGCCACAAGTCGCCCTTCGTGCGTAAAGCGAAAGCGGTAGGTCACGCTCTTGCCGCCGACCCGTTCCACGCCCGCCTCGATATCGATCACATCGCCGAAGCGAATCGCAGATGCGTAGTCACAGGAGACAGAGACCCGAGGCCAGCTTTCGATTGAGCCGTCGGGTCTCTCGTCCATGACCGCAATGCCCGCATCCCGCAGCAGTTCATGCTCCACAGACTCCATCCAAAGCATGAATGAAGAAAAGTGGACAATCCCTGCAGCGTCAGAATCGACAAACTCCACGCGACGACGCGTCTTCAATGGCGATGGCGTGGAGGAACCCACAGGCGACTCGTCGGTAGGACAGTTCTTCAATACGCCAGGCCCGAAACCGCAGTTTTAAAAAACAATGCCGAGTCGGCACTGCCAGAGACTGCTGGAAGGGGGGCACCTGAAGGGAAACTGCCAGAGGGCTATTCAGAAACGTATGGCAGGAGCGCCATGAAGCGTGCCCGCTTCACCGCCAGCGTGACCGCGTGCTGACTGGCGGCAGTACAGCCACTCTTGCGTCGCGACAGCAGTTTGCCCTGTCGATTGACCATCTTCCCAAGCAGATCGAGATCCTTGTAGTCGACATACATCGGACGGGGACGAACGCCGTCGATGAAGATGGGATCCTTCTTCTTCGCTTTGATCTTCGGCTTGGCCTTACGCTTGGAAGCCTTGGCACGGGAGCGGGGAGGGGGCATAAACGCGTCGAACCTTCAAACAGGTGAGAGATCGGGAAATCCGGAAAGCCGAAGAATAGCGTCTCCGCCATTTTCTTGCGAGCCCCACTGCACGACCGCGTACAACAGCAACTCGACTGAACGAAGACTCGGCATCCGCTTCAAAAAATAAGAATCCGTTCGGGCCAGCCATCACAAGCCTGACCCGAACGGAATGACTGCATCGTGGTGACCGAGGCCACCCGTTGTCACGTCAGTGGACGACAGGGATTAATAACGATCCCCACCGCGGTAGCCGCCGCCACCGCCGCCGCCACCGTAACCACCACGGCCGCCACCGCCGCCGGGACGACCACCGCCACCCGGACGAGGAGTCCGCTCGCGGGCTTCGTTCACCGTCAACGCGCGACCACCCATGTCGTGACCATTGAGAGCGTCAATCGCTGCCTGCGAACCCTCGTCGCTCTCCATCTCGACAAATCCGAACCCACGAGACCGCCCCGTCTCACGATCGGAAATCACCTCTGCACTACGAACCGCGCCGTGAGCCGCAAACATCGCCTCAAGATCAGCGGACGTGGTGGACCAGGGCAGGTTCCCCACGTAAATCTTCCGAGCCATAAACTCAAACCTCAAAAGCCGGGAGTTGTTCTCGAACACTCTTGTGATCGACACTCGCCACGTGCACGCAACCGCAACTCCCAACGGATTTCAGTGCAGACAAGGGTCGGCAAAACTTGAAAGGTTCTAGCATGTCAAGACCCCCTCGGCAACTTCCTGCCGGCAGCCAAAACCGCTTTTTTTCAGTCCGTGGTCCCTGGGGGGCAAACCAGCGGGGTCGGCGAATGACGCTCAGCCACCGCTGCCGCGGTCCTGCCTCTGCCACTCGCCGCACCAATCAGCAGCTTCCGTGGACGGCCAAAGGCCAACGTGGACCATCTTTTCGTCTTCAATTTCAGGCAAAACTGGAGGCATTCGCTTGCACTGCCCCCAGTCTGGGCCGGGCCCATCACGACCCGCCCGCCGCCAGAAGCGACAGTTCCAGCAACCCGGAGCCGGAGAGGAGGTGGCCCCTCCATCATCGGCTGCTTCACCAGGCTGATCAGGATCCTCTGGCAGCATTTCACGCCGAATCATGCCTGACCTCCTGATTTCCGGCGGAGCTCACCTCCCCAAGACCCGACGGGGTCTGCATAGGTGCAACTCACACTCAAGGTGGCAAACGAAGCGAGAAAGACGGCGCTCATCGCCGCGATCATCCGCCACAACTGCTCCCGGCTGTCATCATCGAGAACAGATGTCCAGATCATCACCAGGCCCTGCACAGCACCTGCCACGATCGACACTATGGCGATCGCGAAGCAGACCTTGTTGAGCAGGCCGAGGTTCATAATCAAGGCTGCCGAGGGAGAGCACGGCGGCCGCATGCCTCAGCACACGCCCTCGCTGAAACACTCAAAATAAGCAGTGGGCGGCACAGGATTCGAACCTGTGACCTCTACGGTGTGAACGTAGCGCTCTAACCAACTGAGCTAGCCGCCCGACACGCCAACCCCGACTTTCAGGGGCTGACAGTGGACGAACGATACCAACTACACACGGGGAACAGCAATCCCCTCAGCTTCTCACTGCAGCTCGGTTTTCAAAATCCTGCGTGAACGCCCCAGCACATTCCGCGTGGTCACGGCAGCCTTGCACACGAGAGGCTGTCCCCGCGAGAAACGATCTCCCACTCGCCTGATGAAGGCTTCGGGGCACACTCAGGTCGGCGGATCAAATCGTGGAGATGACGACGCGGTGTCGTCATCACGGCGAGCCGGCCGCTGAGAGACAGCACTCACGTCATCCCGCATCGCCGCAGAAATGTCGACCTCTTTGGTGATCGACTGCATCGACCGCTTCATCTCGCCGATGGTCTTGCCGAACGAGCGGCCGACCTCAGGCAACCGCTTCCCGTAGATCATCACGGCAATCGCACCGATCACGCAGATCTCAAGCGGACCGAGTCCAAACATGCTGCTTCGCCACCTACTTGGCGGTGGCGTCCTGGTTGCTCTCGTCTTCGATGCCCTGCACACCCCGCTTGAACTCGACGATGCCTTGTCCGAGGGACCGCATCACCTTCGGGAGACGCGACCCAAACAGCAGCAAGATGACGCCCGACACCACGAGCAGCTCGACCGTTCCCAGGCCCATAAACCCGAGCACTGGTACGCCCAAGAAAACTGAGGAAAGCACGAACACAGCGGGAGCCTCCATGAAGTTTGGCCGGGGGCGTTGAGCACCCCCACGCCTTGGCAGCCTCTGCGGAAAACCGCTGAAAACCGCACTAGGTAAGTCTATTCCACCACCCACACCGGTCAAACGAGCTCACCAAGCGTTGGAAAAACCGGGAGACGTGGCTGCGGACGCTCTGTCATGATCCTGTTCGCACACGAGAGACTGCAGACCTGCCTTACGCACAGTTCAGCAGCCCCCGCTGCCGTCAGAAGTCACTGCAGCCGCGAGCGATCCGTCTCGCGGGCGACTCGGGTTTCGCCTCCGATGTGCATCGGCAGGTAGCGGTAGTAGACCTCGAGCGTCATCACCGACAGGGCCGTGGAGTAGACCCGGCCTCCATGCCCTCCCCAGACGGGATCAGGATCCCAGCTGCCCTGCAGCTTTCCAGCATCCTTTCGCTGCAGCTGCAGGACGGCCGACTGCATCTGCGCGTTCCAACGCTCCCACTGCAGTCCACCGACGTGAAACGACGCGAGCGTTGCGTAGTACCAGGTGTAGGCATTGGGCCGGCTCGTCTCGGGTGGCGACTGTGCAAGCAGTTCCATCGCCTCTGACGCAGCAGGATGGTCAGGATCCATCCCAAGAAGCATTCGGCACAGGCAGGCTTCGGAGGTCATCGCCACACTCGGCCGCTCTCCCGGACGATATGAGGCGATGCCTCCAAACCGCCCAGACGAGACCCGATCCAAGAACGCCCAGGCTCGTGTTTCAGCCTCCTGGTGAGCCACGAGCCCTGCCAGTCTGCTGCTCCGCAGGGCCATCACCTGCCAGCCAAGCTGACTGGTGTCACCGGCATCGCCTGCCGCATATCGCCAGCCACCCGTCGCCGGGCTCTGCATCGAGAGGCTGTAGGCAATCGCTCGCTCTAGCACAGCCCGCAGCTCGACGTCAGCCGTGAGTGCGACTGTCTCGGCGATCGCAATCGTGGCTATGCCGTGGCAGTAGAGCGCCGCGAAGAACTCCGCATCTCCCGCCAAGGACCCATTCGCTGCTTGCCGTGAAACAAGAAAGTCGATGCCACGCTCAACCGACTCTGCGTACTGCCCCGAGCGGTGCGTGTTGCCGGCGCCGAGGAAGGCGAGAAGGGCCAGGCCGGTCACCCCATGATCACTCCGACTCCCCGCTCCACGGCGATCACGGCCATCAATCGACCGCTCGATGCCCGCCTCATGCCGATCAGCATCCCAGCGGCCATCCGACGACTGCGCGGCAGAGAGCCAGGCGAGCCCCTCACGTACCGCCCGCTCCGTGGCTTCGGAACCGCCCCGTGCAGCTGCTGCGGCCTGTCGCCGCTCACCAAAGCGGTCTGCATACGCGGCAGGGGGCTGCGGAGCCGCTGCAGCCTGCTGTTCGATCCCCTCGTCCGCTTCAGACGCTGCCTCCTGTGCATCGACGACCAGTGATTCCTCGCCGGTGTCGGCGGAGTCCGCAGCAGCCGACGTGAGTGCCTCCGGAGGGCTTTCTTCGCCCAGAGCATCTGGCTCATCGGCTTTCGCGAGTCCGACCCCCGCGAGAACTGCTTCACCAGACGGCTCCGCCTCGTCGGCCTCAGCGAGTTGGTCGTCAGCAATGACGTTGCTCTCTTCAGTGAGCGTAGGCTCGGCAGTCGGTGAGGCAGACAGCTCGTCGGCAGGCTCCTCGACCAGCACAACCATCATGGTCATCCGACCTTCCTCGGCAGTCCCCCACGAGGCTGGCCGCATGCCGCCCAGGGCAGCCACCACGACCGCTAACAAGAGATGCACCCCGACCGAGAGCACCACACACTTCTTGAGCGTGTCAGACTGCAGCCAACGTGTTCGTGCCAGGAGCACAAGCCCAACCATCGCCGCGGCAAGCAGTACGGCCGCAATACCCCAGGCGGCAGGCAGGCTGCTCATCGCATCACCGAGCCAGACGGCTTCGAGGCGACCGAGATTCCCACATGCCGAATGCCAGCCCGCCGACAGGCCTCATAGACCTCC
>JADHNY010000074.1 GCA_016779265.1 Pirellulales bacterium
TCCGCTCCTTGTAGGCCGCCTGTTCGTCGGCCGACATGTTTGTCAGGTCGCGTGGATCACGCGTGCCCCAGCCGTAGAAGCCAGAAATGTCTTTTCCGTTGAACAGAGCCGTGAAGCCCTCCGGCGGCACGTTCTCTTCGGCCCGCGCCTGGACCACCACGCACGACGCCACCAACACAGCGACACAGGTTGCAACTCGAAACGTCATCTCGCCCCCACCTACTCGGAACACAAAAAGTTCTCGTACCCGACAGCGAGCAGCATACTGCCGGAGCCGGCGCGGCAACAGTCAGTGAGATGCCAGCATCCGCTGGAGCAGCATTTGGCGACGTTTAACGAGCGAGGGGTGGTCTGGATGCCGATTCACCGGTGTGGCGAGTGAGCGAAGCCCGGAGGGCGAAAGCGAGAACGCCTCGAGGGAGCGAAGGCCAAGGATGGCCGCAGCGAACGTCCGGTGAAGCGGCTCCAGACCGCCCCGAGCGAACCACCAGCGGCGGGGCTGCAGATGTCTCGCCGCCCCCTCCGCCTCAAGACCAGCGAGTGCGGTATGCTGCCGCCAACACATGATCGGAGCCCCGCATGCCACGCCCGCAGCCACCGTCTGTTCTTGCGATCGTCGCCCACCCCGACGACATCGAGTTCTCCGCAGCCGGCACGATGCTGCTACTCAAAGAGGTGGGCTGGCAGCTGCACTACTTCAACATTTCTGGAGGTGACTGCGGCAGCACCAAGACTGGCCGAGACGAGACACGGCGGATCCGCGCTCGCGAATCGCAAGCCGCTGCGGAGGTGCTCGGTGCGGAGTTTCATCCGAGCGTCGGCAACGACATGCTGATCTTCTTTGGTGAAGAGCTGCTGCGGAAGGTGGCGGCGGTGGTGCGGAAAGCGCAGCCGCGGATTGTGCTCACACATTCGCCGCAGGACTACATGGAAGATCATATGAATGCCTGTCGCCTTGCTGTGACGGCGGCCTTCACCCACGGCATGCCAAACTTTGAGACCGATCCAGCAGTCGCTCCCTACGACGGCGATGTGACGGTCTACCACGCGATGCCCCACGGCCTCTGCGATGGGCTGCGGCAGCCCGTTGAGCCTGACTTCTTCGTCGATGTTGAACGGCAGCGGGCAGCGAAGCGGCAGGCCCTTGCCTGCCACGAGAGCCAACGGGCCTGGCTCGATGAGTCACAGGGCTTCGACTACCTCGCCGCCTGCGATGCGATGAGTGCGAGCGTGGGCAGGCTTTCGGGTACCTTTGCTCACGCCGAGGGCTGGCGGCGGCACCTCCACCTGGGCTACTCCGCCGAAGACACCTGCCCACTCAGCGAAGCCCTCGCCCCATCGCTCGTGCACCACAACCCACACGTCAGCAAACCGATCGTGTCGCTCAACACCGCGTCCAACGAGTCCCCACAAGCTCCATGAGGTCAGCGTGATAACGACCACCGATTCCGCAGACAGCAACGCCACATCGTGATCACCCCGTGACGCAGGAACGCCAACCGCCACGTCCATCGCCGTTCACTTCCAGACAGCAGAAGGAGTTCACATGCCACGCCCCGTGAGCCGCATCGCTCCCGAGTGGTGGGACTACACCACCCTCGAACCTGAACTGATTCGCGACGCGGCGAGTCTCTCTGAGAGCGATCTCGCCGGCCTGTCACGGCCCGGCTTTCAGGTGGTCTTCTACGACACGCTGGAAGACTTCTATCTGGCTGAGGCCTTGGAATACATCCATGCCTGGCGGCAGGCGACCGCCGATGACCCGGTCGGCATCTGCGGTCCGATTGGGCCGACAGAGCAGCTGCCGCTCGTAGCCCGGCTCGTCAACGAACTCGAGCTCGACCTGACCCACGCCCATTTCTGGGGCATGGACGAGTGGTATGAGAATGGCCGTGAGGTTCCCGTCACCCACCCGCTCTCGTTTGAACGGGCCGACCGCGAACTCTGCTTCAGCCGAATCCGCAGCGACCTCAAGATCCCAGAGTCCAATCTGCACTTCCCCAAAGCTGACACCGCCGACTACGTCGCCAGCTGGGACACTGCTCGCTGCGCGGTCATGCAGGGAGGGCAGGGAGATATCAAGCACTGGGCCTTCAACGACCCGCTTCGCCGCGAGGGCGCCCATGTCGACACGCCCCCATCGGCTGCCGACTACCGCAAACTCTCAACGCGGGTGGTGGAACTGCATCCGCTCACGCTTGCCCAAAATGCCCGCACCAGTGGCGGAGGCAACATCACGATGGTGCCGCTGCAGGCGATCACCGTCGGCCCAGTCCAGACCTGGAAGGCGGAGAAGGTTTCGATCTGGCACGCCGGCACGCACGACAACCCACTCGGCCAACGGCTGACGGCCCTGATGATCTCCAAAGGCATCGCAGACTCGAGCGTGCCGATGTCGTTGCTCGCGGAACATCACAACGTCCAGTTCAACTACTACCGTGGCGGCATCGGGAGCTGCGACGTGGAGATGCATTAACCACCGCTGTCACCATGCCCGCCTCCACGCCCCCTCCGCACCAGTCCCAACCACATCATCAGTACGGACTGATCACCCTCTCCGCCCTCGTGGTGACAGGGATGATCGGGTCTGGCGTGTTCACCACGTCGGGCTTTGCCCTCGACTCCCTCGGCTCCCCCCAGGCGGTTCTCTCAGCCTGGGCGGTCGCTGGCCTGATTGCGACCTGCGGCGCAGTGGCTTTTGGAGCGTTGGCCGTGCGAATGCCTGAGTCGGGTGGCGAGTACCTCTACCTGTCGCGAGCGGTCCATCCGCTTGCTGGGTTCCTGGCCGGCATCGTGTCTCTCACCGCTGGATTTAGTGGCAGCGTGGCACTCGCCGCTCTCGCCTGCGAACGGTATGTCGGGCCGTTGATCTCTCTGCCTACCTGGCTACCTGAGCATGGAATCGCTGCAGCCGTCGTGCTCATCTGCGGACTCGGTCATGCCACCGCCTCCAGGCTCGCCGTGCGGGCCAACACGCTGATCGTGCTGGTCAAAATCATCGCGATCACGACCCTCATCACCGCCGGCTACCTTGCACTTGCCGGCCGCGACCCAGCGACTCTGGAGCAGGCCACTGCCGTCTCCACGGTCTCACTCGGCAGCTTCGCATCGACGGTGATGTGGATCAGTTTCAGCTATGCCGGCTTTAACCAGGCGGTGTATGTGGCCTCGGAAGCACGCGACCCGCAGCGGACCGTTCCGAAAGCGCTCCTGACAGGCACGATTCTCACCACGGTGGTCTATCTCCTGCTCAACGATGTCTTCCTACGATCAGCGGACGTGGAGGCCTTGGCGGGCAGGCCGGAGGTCGCTGCACTTGCTGCGGCGGCCTTAGGCGGCCCGACATTTGAATGGTGGATGCGGCTCGCCATCGGCGTATCGACCTTCTCCGCCGTGGCAGGCATGATGATGGCAGGCCCACGCGTGTCGGCCAGCATGGCTCGCGACGGCGTCTTTCCCAGACTCTTCACAGGCCCTCATGGCATCAGCCGAGCTGCCGTGTTGCAGACGGTCCTCGCCCTCTTTCTTGTTGGGCAGGCATCGATTCTCGACCTGCTTAACTACCTGGGCGTGACACTCTCGCTGTTCTCGGCGTTTGCCGTGGCCACCCTCTGGCTGCCATCTCCCACACCGGACGACAAAACGCCCAGCCGACTCCCGCCGCATGTAGTCGTCGCATCGATCCTGTACTTCGGTGCCACAGCGGTGTTCATTGTGCTGATGAGCCTGTTCGACCCGCGTTACATGCTCGGCACCGTCGCCACGATCGCTTTTGGCGGGCTCGCTTGGCCTCTCGTCCGCCGCCTCACTCCGCCCAACACCGCAGCCAGCGACGGCCTTGTCGAGGACCGGTGAGTCTCCTACCGTGTCGCATCTGGCGACAGCGTCGGCCGGCGCAGGTGAAACAGAGAGGGCTCTCCTTCAGGTAAAGCGACGTGCGTGAACGTGCTCGACACGACTTCAGCAGGCCTGAGGCAGCCCACCGCTTGCTTCTGGCATTCGTGTCGACAGTTCTCACCGTAACGGTCTCTGCATCGCCTCCAGACGCCACCACAGCAAACGCTGTCTCTCCCCCAGCTACGGCACAGGCCGGGCTTTCCCTCCCCGAACCCCCGTCGGCTCTCCTCGAATCAGCCTCGCCAAGCATGCGGGTCGCTGCCCTGCCGCCGCTCGACTTCAACCTCGAGCAGGACAGTTTTGCCAACGAGCCACTCTCTGACGTCGACCCCCGGGCGACGACGCCTTCGGTAGATAAGAAGAAGCCCTACGGCAGCAATGCACCGGTGAGCCTGGGAGCTTTCTGGGCACCGGCCACGCCGGTGGTGGGACAGCCAGCCACGCTGGGCATGAACGCGGAGTTCGCTCGGGTGGGGGTGCCGTTGGTGAGGCCTCAGGAAGGTGAGCCACTCTGGCTGGGTATTGCCAAGTTTGGCCGGCTTGAGCTCGCCACGGAAGCCGTCCTACCTGACTCGGGCGAGGCGGTCCCCTCGCAGTTTTGGCTCATTGAGACGGGCCTGACCCACATTCGGCCGCTCGATGATGGCGGAACGCTCGGTGGCACGTTTCTCTTCGGCACCGCCAGCGATCAGCCCTATGCCGCCGGCCGTGACCTGACCCTGATGGCGGTCGGTTTCTGGCAGAAGCCCGCCGCCAATCGCCGCGATGACTGGAGTTTCAGCGTCTTCTATTCACCCACCTCGCAGCTGCCGTATCCACTGCCCGGAGTGGCCTATGTCTGGAAGCCGGACGATACGCTCGAGGCCAAGATCGGCCTGCCCGGCGGCATTGAATACCGGCCGGACGACAACTGGGAGTTTTCGCTGAACTACTTTCCCCTTGTGAACGTGGCCGCCGTCGTCCGCCGCCGGCTTACCGATCAGGCCTCCCTCTTCGCGACCTACCGCACTGACACCCAGATCTACTTCCTGGCGGACCGGCTGATTGATGACGAGCGGTTCTACGTATTTGACCAGCGGGCCGCGATCGGCCTGGAACGGCAGCTGGGGGGAGGCTTCGCTCTGGAGTCCACTGTTTCTTACCTGTTCGACCGAACCCTCTTCCAAGGCACGAGCTTCTCGTCGGGCCGTCAGGATGTCATCGACTTCGATCCCGGCATCGCTTTGGCCGTGCAGCTGCTCTGGCGGCGGTGATCAGCCCGCGGGGGCTACGATGGCGAGCCAGGCGACGGCTCGTGTCCATCTACCGTCGATCTTGGCTTCCCCGAGAGATGCCATTCCATGCAGCTTGCAGACCAAACCCTTCTGAGAACAGAAGCTTTCATCGGCGGCCGCTGGTGCCCCGCTGCGGACAACGGCGAGACGGAGGTTGTCAACGCCGCCAGCCGTGACCCGATCGGCCGCGTCCCCAACATGGGGCCAGCTGATGCTGAACGGGCCATCAATGCCGCCGCCACGGCATTCCCTCAGTGGAAGCGGATCGTGGCCTACGAGCGGAGCGTCATACTTCGCCGGTGGTGCGACCTTGTGCGGGAGTCGGCCGACGACCTCGCTCAAATGATCACGGCCGAAGGAGGCAAGCCACTGCCGGAATCTCGGGCTGAGGTCGCCTACGCCGCAGGCTTTCTGGAATGGTTTGCTGAAGAGGCCCGCCGGGCCTACGGCGATGTGATCCCTCCCCATCAGGCTGACAAACGGCTGCTGGTGGTGCGGCAGCCGATCGGCGTGGCCGCGGCAATCACACCCTGGAACTTTCCGGCTGCCATGATTGCCCGCAAGGCTGCGGCGGCGCTTGCCGCTGGCTGCACGATGCTGGTCAAGCCGGCTCCGCAGACGCCGCTCACCGCCTTGGCCCTGGCTGCTCTCGCAGAGCGGGCTGGCCTGCCTGCAGGTGTGCTGAACGTGGTGACCACCGACGCGTCCACCTCGCCGGAGATCGGGAAACTGATCTGCGAAAGCTCTCTGGTGCGGGCCCTCTCTTTCACGGGCTCAACTACCGTCGGCAAGTTGCTTGCCGCCCAGGCCGCCGCCACAGTCAAAAAGGTTTCCTTGGAACTCGGTGGCAACGCTCCCTTTATCGTGTTTGCCGATGCGGACCTCGAGGCTGCCGTTGAAGGGGCGATCGCTGCCAAGTTCCGCAATGCCGGCCAGACCTGCATCTGCGCGAACCGCTTCTATGTACAGCAGCCGCTGGCCGATGCGTTTGCCCGACTGCTGGCGGAACGAGTCAGCGGCCTGAAGGTTGGGGCAGGCGACACCGACGGCGTAGCGATCGGTCCATTGATCGACGAGCGAGGGCTCGCCAAGGTGGAGCGGCATGTCGCCGATGCCCAAGCCTGCGGCGGCACGATCCTTCTCGGCGGCCACCGCCATGCCCTCGGCGGCACGTTCTTTGAGCCCACGGTGATTGCTGGAGCGACGAGCGGCATGCAGATCGCTCACGAAGAAACATTCGGCCCCCTTGCCGCCGTGTTTCCTTTCACCGACGAGCCTGAGGTGATCGCCTTGGCCAACGCTACTGAATACGGCCTCGCGTCGTACTTCTACAGCCGCGACCTCTCGCGGGCTTTTCGCATGGCTGAAGCCCTCGACTACGGCATGGTCGGCATCAACACCGGCATGCTCTCCACACCGACCGCCCCCTTCGGCGGCGTCAAAGCCTCGGGCATCGGCCGCGAAGGTGGCCGCGAAGGCATGAGCGAATACCAGGAACTCAAGTACATCTGTCTCGGTATCGACGAATAAGCCGTGTCCGCAGGCGCGTGGGCCGACTCGGCTGGCGGCAATAGTGGCATCGCCGGGAGAAGTGGCCGAAGCTGAATGTGTCAGGTTTTTTCCTGGCTGGCGTTTTCACTTTCATTCCGCTGCCACGGTTTCTTAGAAAACGTCTCTTGGTTCCAGGAAAGGTTGCTTGAGATGCCACAACGTCAGCAAGGCTTTACTCTCGTTGAGCTTCTCGTGGTCATCGCCATCATCGGCGTACTGATTGGCCTCCTCTTGCCCGCGGTCCAATCAGCTCGTGAGGCAGCGCGTCGGGTGACCTGCAAGAGCCACATGAAACAGATTGGGCTCGCGATGCACAGTTACGAGAGCGCCCGCAATCGATTCCCAGCATTTTTCGTGAGCCGGTCGGGCAACCCAGCTCGAGTTGCGGACTTGGACAAGGGTGCCAACTGGCTGGTGACACTGCTCCCAATGCTTGAGGAAACAGCACTCTTCGATCAGTGGGATCGCAGCGTTGCTGCGGCAGAGAATCAGGGCCGCTCCCAGGACATCTCGGTTTTCAAATGCCCATCTGATCCGCAGAGTCGCAGCGTCCCTTGCAGTTACGCGGGAGGTGGCTGGGCACGCGGAAGTTATGGAATGAACGTCTCACCATGTCAGCATGGAGTCAACGATGGGGGTGGTGTGGGAGCTGTCAACCGATCCGTCAGTTTTCGTGATATCCGCGATGGAACAAGCAAGACTATTGCCATTGATGAGCTTCGATCGGGTCTGAATGACAGAGATCTCCGTGGCAGTTGGGCAATGCCTGGTCTTGGAGCAGGAACGGCAGCGCTGTTTGGTGATGCGAGTCAGCCAAACAGTCCACTTCCTCGATCGGATGACATGGAGAACTGCCACGAGTCTGGCAACTATGAGACACCTCCAATGGGCTGCTTTGCGAGCAACTCAACCGGACAGATGACCCCCAGAAGCTCGCACCCGGGAGGCCTGCATGCCTGTATGGCTGACGGCTCCGTACGGTTCTTCAGCAACGATATCGATGCCCAGGCTGACGAAGACGGCTGTGGTCCCGTTCTTTCAAGAGGAGTCTGGCAGCGGCTCCACACTCGAAACGGGAATGAGGTTGCGCAGCTGGACTAAACGTGGGTTATTTCATGTCGCCGGTGATCAGTACTCGAAATCGCCGTCGAGCGTTCCGATAAAGAGACGCGGGCATCGGAGCACTGCCACGTCCCCAAACGGGGCTCGGGAATGCCTTCGTTCCATGCTGCCTCCGGGCGGCTCCTACCGCTCTACTGCAAGCCGATACACCGCATGCTCCGTCCGTAGTAACAGACTGCTGCCGACCGCGACGGGCGAGGCCATGATCGAACCCTCCAGCCGGTTGGTCGCTTTCAGCACAAACTCACGGCCGGGCTGGATCACAAACGTGTCACCATCGCGGTTGGCCAGATAGATCACGCCATCGGCATAGAGCGGGGATGATGAGAAGTTGCCGCCGAGTCTTTCGGTCCACCGGTTCTCTCCGGTCTCGACATCGAGACAGCTGGCCACGCCGCGTTCGCTGACCATGTAGATCTCGTTGCCGACCACGATCGGCGATGGCATCGTGGGCACGCCCTTCTTTTCACGCCAGACGATCTCTGGTGGCGACTCTGCTCCCGCCAGCTTCAACGCCAGCAGCTCTGGCTGCATGAAACTCGTGCTCAGGAAGACGAGATCACCGGCCCGAACCGGCTTCGGCACGATGGAGAAGCCCAGGGTGCCATAGCTGACCTTCCAGAGTTCGCGGCCGTCGGCCGGCTCGTAGGCATACACCCAGTCGGCAGCCGGCGAGAGCACAACCTCTTTCCCATCAATAATCGTCACGAGCGGCGTACCGTAGGCCTTCTTCAGCTGCGGGTCGTCACGGAGTTCGCCGCTGCGGGGCGTCTTCCAGGCGAGTTCGCCGGTGGATGTGTCGAGGGCAGCGATGAACTGCACATCGCTCCCATCGCAGTGCACAATCAGTTTGTCGCGCCAGAGCACCGGAGTGCTGCCCGGGCCATTTTCGTGGTTGAGCCGCAGCAGCCGGTTGGCCCAGAGGATCTCACCGCTGGCGGCATCAATCGCGGCAGTGCCAAAGTCGCCGAAGTGGCAGTAGAGCCGGCCGTCGGCGAGCACCGGCGAGGGGGACGCGTAGGAGTTGAGCTTGTGGATCGGCTGGGGCTCATCGATCAGGAAGAGCTCAACGTCGTGGAGCACCAGACCGCTGTCGAGGTCGAGGCAGATCGCCCGCAGGCTGACCGGGCCGGAGAGTTCGAGGGTGCCCGCGTTCGGCACCGATTCCAGCCGCCGCTGCTTTTCCTCTTCCGAGAGCGGGCTTTCAACCGCTGTCGTCAGCCAAATCCGCCTGCCATCGATCACTGGCGATGACCAGCCCTTGCCCGGAATCTCGGTCTTCCAGGCGACGTTCTCCGTTTCACTCCAGGTCCGTGGGAGATCATGAGCCTCGGGAGCATGACCATCGCCCGCCGGACCGCGCCACTGCGACCAGACGTCAGCCCGAGCGTCGCCTCCACTGCCGAGAACAGTTACACACCCCAGCAGCAGCCAACCGGAACAAAAGGCCCAAGACAGAGCGGATCGAAATAGCATGCGAAGCACCTCCGGGAGCGAGACCTGCCTCAGATCATGCCCGGGATTGGGCTCCTGGAGCAAGCGACGGCAATCCAGGCAGCCTCGGCAGACTGCAGAGGCCTCGGCGGGGCGGCAGTTGAGAGCGACAAAGTCGGCTTGGAGGCGGCCCGGCTGCTTGCTACAAGCCCTTCTGTCATGAGCCCTTTCTGTTCGTTCGTGAATCGTGTTGGTCTTTCCCTGCGTGGCAGCTTTGCCGCCACGCAGGAGGTGCCTGCATGTCACCTGCAAGCAGCAGCGAGGCCGGGCGGCCTGTTTGTAGCCGTTGCCATCGCCATCTGCCTGACCGGCTGCGGCACAACGAAATGGACCGACTCCGCTCGATCAGCAACCGAACAGCTGCTGACGTCTGACGCCATCGAACGAGCGGTGATGCAGGTCGATGCCACACCGCTGGCAGGTCGCAAGGCGTTCTTGGATGTCTCGCCCCTCGATAAGACGAACGACAGCTCGTATCTGCAGAGTTCGCTTCGCCATCAGCTGCTCGCCTGCGGCGTGGGGCTGGCGGAGTCGAAAGCCGATGCAGAGGTGGTCGTTGAGGCGCGAGCGGGAGCGATTGGCACCAATCGCGATGAACTGATGGTCGGCTTACCCCAGACCAACCTCACGGTGGCTGGCTTCGGTGGCATGCTTCCAGAGATGTCCCTTGCCAAGCGAACAGATCAAGAGGCCGTGGCGAAGCTCTCGCTGTTTGCCTACGACCGAGAGACCGGCATGCCCGTCTGGCAGAGTGGTGTCCAGAATGTTGCCAGCCGCACACACGACCGCTGGTACTTCGGAGCCGGCCCGTTCAAGACCGGCGACGTCACCGAGAGCCCACGGTTTGCCGGCATTCGACTACGGATGCCGACCTTCCGCCGTCAGGAGCCGGCAGAGCTCGCTGATGCGGTCAAGCTGACCAAGCCGCATCTCTACGACACGCTTCCGCCTCTGCCAGAAGACATCAGCCCCGTGCTCACCGCAGCCGGTGATGCCGACGGCACCCGCAAGTAGGTGGCAGCCGACCTTCTCGGCGGCCAGATGCCTTCCGGCACGGCGGTGGCCACTCAGCCTCATCGCAGGTACAACACCCGCAAAGAACCGTGTTGACGCTTCGTGTTGCTGACCAGCCACGAGGCCCCACCAGGAGCAGTCATGCAGGTCGAGCGGGTAAAATATG
Source organism: Pirellulales bacterium (assembly GCA_016779265.1). GTDB lineage: Bacteria > Planctomycetota > Planctomycetia > Pirellulales > UBA1268 > M30B53. Next base: position 10,519 of record JADHNY010000074.1, read on the forward strand.
TGATCTGGGCCGCAGACATCGACCGTGCCGTGCGGTTTTACACGCAGCTGTTTGGGGCCACCGTCGGTCGCAGCAATCCGGCCATCACTGAGCTTGAACTTCTCGGCAGCGTGATCAGCATCCACACCGGTGGGGAAGGGAAACGCACCTGGACTGGGCTCTCGTTTCAGGTGGCCGATGTCGTGGCAGGCGGAGCCGAGGTCGTGGCTGCAGGGGGCCTACTGAGCCACGAGCCCAAAGAAGAGAACGGCGAGCCACCACATTTGGCGATGTGCGTCGACCCGGAAGGCAATGAGTTCATGCTCTCCCGCCGTCGTGGCTAAAGTGGTCAGATCCACCGCCACGAGCGTCTTTCATGCCCAAACGTCGCCCACCGTCTAGGTCTCCTGCCTCGCCCGCCGCTCCACCACGCCGGCATCAAGGTGAGCGAGAGGAGACCTACCATGGCCAGCATGCCTGCGAGGCCCTCTTCGCCAAGCGTCCGGAGGCAATCGTACGCGTCTACCTCACCGCCGCCGTGAAGCAGCGGTTCAGCCGCCTGATCGGCTACTGCAGCACCGCCCGTCGCGGCTACAAGATTGTGGAGCCTGAGAACCTCGACCGGATCGCAGGCACGCGGCATCACGAGGGGATCGCCGTTCTGGCTCGAGCCATTCCACGCTGGACGATGGCCAACCTGCTCCCGGCCGTCGAGACTGGCAGCCTCACAGGACCGTTTCTCTTCCTTGACGGAGTCTCGAATCCCCACAACCTCGGTTCAATTCTGCGGACCGCGGCGCACTTCGGCTGCTCCGCCGTGCTCGGCCGTGTCAGTGACCTGCCGCCTCTCTCACCCGCTGCAGTCCGGGTCGCTGAAGGCGCCGCTGAACGGGTTCCCGTCTGCGATCTGGCCACGCCACGCAATGACCTGATGCGGCTGCAGTCGGCCGGCTTCCGGCTGGTTGCCACCTCCAGCCATCGAGGAGAGCCACTCTCACAGGCTGGCCTGACCCGACGCAGCATCATCGTGCTCGGCAGCGAGGCGACCGGGATCACCCGCCAACTGGAGAGAGTCGCCGACCGCACGGTCTCGATCCCCGGAACGGGAGCGGTGGAAAGCCTGAATGTGGCGGTTGCCTGCGGTGTGCTGCTGGCGGAAGCCTGCCGCGAACGGCCGACGCCAGTGCGGTCGAAACCGAGCCGGCCACGCGGACGGTGAGGTCGCCTTGCCCGACACCGGCTCTCACTACGGGGTAGGGTTGAGAAAACCCACTTTTCCTGAGGATCGTCGCGATGCGCTACCGTTGCTCCGGCCCTACAACCGCTCTCTTCCTTCTGGTCGGCATGATCGCCCCCGTGACGAGCCTGGCCCCTCTGTCCCAGGCCGACGAACCTGCTGCAGACACTGTGGCTTCTGAGACCGTCGATCCGATTCCCGTCGAGGCGGACAGAGGGCTGCTGAGCCTCGACACCTCCTACCGCTACGACCCTGTCAGCCGCCAGCTCTGGCCGATTCCAGAGGCGTCGATGAAGGTCGGCTGCGTCTACATGACCTACGCCGGCGATCTGCAGTCCTGGACCTGGAGCCAGTGGATGGGCGACGACGGCTTCCGCTACGCAATGGGCGTTGGATCAATCCAGCCAGCAGACAACTTTCATCTCACGATCAGCGAAGCCGAAGGACGGCAGGTGATCGAAGAACGGTATCCAGAACTCGCTCGCAAACTGGAGATTCAAGGCGCCACAGCTGTTCTACGGCTTGATGAAGACGGCAGCTGGCGGCTGAACCCCAACTCCTGCGGAGCTCGCGTCTATGATGAGCGAACTGGCCAGCGGTGGGAGTGGCACGGCAGCCGCCCGCTCGGCGTGGTGCATCTCGGCGGCAACAGCTGGCGGTATGAAAACGACCGCTACATGCCCGCGTTCCGCTAAGGCTGTCGGCCTACATTGAGGCTGATCAGAGTGGAGTCGTTGCGAAGGTAGAGCCGGCCGTCAGCGAGAGCAGGCAACGCTCGCAGCGTTCCTTGCAGCGGCGTTGCCGTTGCCAAGACGGTCAGTTTCTCTGCATCTGGGCGGATCAGCTGGAGCCGCCCATCAGTCCCCACAGCGAGCAGTTTTCCATCGGCCGCCACGAGCGTGCCGTAACTCGGCTGCGGCTCTCGCCAGCGTTCTTTGCCGGTGCTGGCATCAAGACAGACCAGGCTCGCCGGCGGCACATCTTCACGACCGTCGAAGGCAAACAGGGTTGCACCGAGCGCCACCGGGGTGGCGTACTGCGTGGCGAGCGATGCCGTACCTTCCCAACGTGGGCGAAAGCCAGTGGCATCAAACGGACCACACTGCGAGCCCACCCCGTATGAGGCTGTGATCAACAGCGAGGTCTCGCCGCTGGTATCTGTCATCACCAGTGGGCTGGACGCATTCACCGTCGGCCCACGCATCCCGAAGGGCACCTCCCATCGCACCGCACCGGTGGCTGCATCGAGCAGCAGGCAGCGGTAGCGGGTGATCATCACCACATCAGGCAGGCGATCGGTCGCTGACGTCGGCACTGCCACCGCAGCGGCATAACTTGCCGGCTCATCAGTGGCCGACCAACGTGGCTCGCCGTCGGTCAGGCCAAAGGCAACGATCCCTGCGGACGCACGACTGCCCCCGACATTCACGATTACCAACGCGTCCTGCCCATCTCCGACAACAACCGGCGCACTGCCGGCGCCGAAGTAGCCTTCACGGGCGTCGTAGTCACGATGTGTGTCACGCTGCCAGATCAGCTTTCCATCGGCGAGCTGATGACACGAGAGCACCCCCTCCGCTCCGTAGGTCACGACGACGTTGTTGTGAATCACTGGTACACACAAGGGCCCGTCGCCGCCGCCAACCTGCGGACGAAACCTGGTGGGATGACCATCCCGCCACAGTGTCTTGCCGGTCGCTGTGTCGATCGCCTCAACCACCTCCTGATCGACGGCTGCCCCAATCTCTGCCGCGGGTAGCCGGTGGAACAGCATCAGCGTCGATCCAGCGACAGCAGGCCCCGCAAAGCCACTCCCCACCGGACGCTGCCAGACCAATGGCGGCCCCGCTGCCGGCCAGCTCTCGGCCAGCTGCTCATCGGCGGCCGCCTGCCCATTTCGCTGCGGGCCGAGCACCTGTGGCCAGTCGCCAGCAGCCACAACGCCCGAGCCTTCCAGCCAGGCAACCACAGCCAGCAGGATGCCTCCGCAGCAGACTCGCGACAGCCCCCGCAGACATTCGGGAAAGGGCATCACCACGGCATCATCTCCTCTGTTGATCGGTACACAGGTGATCGGTACGTAGGCCACAGCAACTGGCCTCAATGCTTTCGCCAAAACGAAGCCTCGGCCACCGTGTGCTGATGCTTGCGGGCCGTCTCGCGAATCACAAACGGGATGTCCTCGCAGCCCACGAGGTCACAGCTGTCGGCGAGCACCTGCCGCATCCCATCGAGCGTCTTCCCGCCGTCCGGTCGGCCACCAAGCCAGCGATCGACTGGTGTGTAGTCTTCGAGCCAGGTGTACGGTGAGGTGATCACCAGCAGCCCCCCTGGCACCACCCGGGAGACGATTTCTCTAAGGAAGGCGGCCGGTTCGTAGAGGCGGTCGATCAGGTTGCCAGCGAAGACGACGTCGTAGTCGGTCAGTTCAGCTGCAAGCCGGCACGCATCCCCAACACCAAACTGCACTCGACCAGCCGTCTCCTCAAGCCCGTTCGCTTTCAGTGAGGCACACCGTGGCTCCCGCAGCAGGCCTTCGGTTGGGATCAGGTAGTTCAGCTCACCCTCCGCCTGCAGGCGTTCACAGGCAGCGACAAAGGCGGCGGAGAAGTCGAAAGCATCCACGTGGTCGGCATGCCGGGCCATCTCAAAACTCGACCGTCCCACCGCACAGCCGACATCCAGGCCCCGCTTCCAGGGTCTGCCATCGCGATGCTCCACAGCCGCCGCGATACAGGCGAGCGGAAAGTTGGCGACGCCGAAGAGCTCAGCTCCGTAGTGAAACTCCAGGTACTGAGCGACCGAGTCATCCGTCTCATAGATCCGAGAGCCGGGGGTGATCGCATCGTCAGGAGCATCGGGCGGAGTCGGCATACAAAATCCTCACAGCGTGGTTGGGGCAACGTCTCTGGCGACAGCGTCTTTCGATACAGCGGCGTTTCGTGACGGGCAACCCGTCTCGCTCAGCGGTCGTCAGGGACTGCCTGGAGCAGGGACCGAGACGCGGAGTTCACTGAGCCGCGGCGCTGCGGCCAAACCGTCAAGTAGATCCTCGGGGATTCCCGCCGCGACTGCCAAGAGCGATCCGACGACGGCTCCGCGGTGGCAGTTATCACCTCCCACCTGGGCGTTGCTGCAGACACCCCCTCGGAAGTCTCTGGCATACCGCCAGGCTAAAAACAGAGCTGCCGGGAACGCATCAGGAATGTAGCAGGCAGGACTGAGCACGCGGCCGATCACCACCTGATCTGGAGAGCGGTCCCAGTCAGCCGTCTTTGCCCGACTGATCCAGTCAGCTGCATCATCGAGCATCACATCACGCAGGTCTTCACCGGCCATCGTGCGGACCAGAATACGGGCAAGGGCATCCGCCGCCCGCAGCACTCCATCGTCTTTGTGAGTCAACGAAACATGCTCCTGCACAACGCGACGGATCTCCGTCAGCGACCCGCCGAGCAGGGTCATCGCCTCCACGATCGCCGGAACCGGCGTGAGACCACCAATGTGAATGTCGCGACCACCGCACTTCCTCGGCTTCTTCCCCGCGGCATAGTTCGTGAAGAAGATCCGGTGGTATTCCTCCACGTAGGTGTCGGCATTGCAGCCGGGCATGAGCATGAAGTGGATATACCTCTCCAGCCAGCGGTCGGCGTCGTAGCCCCGCTCCTCGAGAATCAATGCCGCCAGCGAAAGAGCGAGCCGTGCGTTGAGCGTGTTCTCGCCCGCCTTGAGGTTCTGGTGGTAGTGCACACCACGCTGGCCCCAGTAGCGAGCCTGGTCGCGGAGGATGTCACCGGAGGGATTGGCCGCTTCGTAGTGGCTCCGCCAGAGGATGCTGTCAGGGTGGGGAGAGAGAGGCGTCTGATAGCCATCAATCGTGCCGTAGTCGCGGCGCAGCGCCTCGCGGTCGTAATACCAGTGCACTGGCATGCTGATCGCATCAGCCACCAGACTGCCCGCCAGTGGCGTGCGAGCCACGGCTTCTCGCGTCATCTCAGACATCATCACCTCGCTCTCACCTCGCTTGTCTCACCAGCGGCCGACCGTGCCGCATGCCAGCACCCTGATCGCACACGCACTGCTTCAGGGCCAGCACTGGTTCGGGGCCAGCACTGCCTCCAGGACAGCACTGCCTCCGGGCCAGCACCGTCACGCCAGCACCGTCTCGAGAAAACCCGCCAGCCTCGGCGTCGCTGGCATCTCAAAGAACGCCGTCGCCTGCCCGTGGGCCTCAATCACTCCGTCGGCCACAAACGCAATCTCATCGGCCACCTTTTTG
>JADHNY010000075.1 GCA_016779265.1 Pirellulales bacterium
TAGAGCTCAAGCGCGATCTTCTTCGGCAGGCCGCACTGATGGAGACGCAGGCTCGGGCCGACCACAATCACGCTTCGAGCGGAGTAGTCAACACGCTTGCCGAGCAGGTTCTCGCGGAAGCGGCCCTGCTTGCCCTTGATCATGTCGGTGAGGCTCTTCAGCGGCCGGTTGCTGCTGGCGAGCACAGGCCGCTTGCACCGATTGTTATCGAAGAGAGCGTCGACCGACTGCTGCAGCATCCGCTTCTCATTGCGGATGATGACCTCAGGGGCATTGAGATCGACGAGCTTCTTCAGTCGGTTGTTACGGTTGATGATCCGGCGGTAGAGGTCGTTGAGATCGCTCGTGGCGAAGTTGCCGCTGTCGAGCATCACGAGCGGACGCAGGTCTGGCGGGATCACGGGGATCACGTCGAGAACCATCCACTCTGGCTTGTTTTCGCTGTCGCGGATCGCCTCAACAATCTTCAGCCGGTTGACGAGATCCTTCTTCTTCTGCTTTGAGCCGGTGGTGGCAAGCTCTTCGCGAAGCTCCTTGGAGAGGGTCACCAGGTCGAGCGAGAGCAGCAGCTTCCGCACGGCTTCGGCACCCATGCCAGCCTCGAACGCACCCTCGCCGTAGTCGGCCTTGGCCTGGCGATACTCTTCCTCGGTGAGCAGCTGCTGCACCTTCAGCGGCGTGTCGCCGGCGTCGAGCACAACGTAGTCCTGGAAGTAGATCACCTTCTCCAGGCTCGAGGTCTTCATGTCGAGCAGCGCGCCCAATCGGCTGGGCATCGCCTTGAAGAACCAGATGTGGACGACGGGTGCGGCGAGCTCAATGTGGCCCATTCGCTTCCGGCGGACGCGGCTGTGGGTCACCTTCACACCACAGCGGTCGCAGATCATCCCCTTGTACTTCATGCCGCGGTACTTACCGCAGGCGCACTCCCAGTCCTTCTCCGGTCCGAAGATCCTCTCGCACATCAGGCCGTCCTTCTCGGGACGGTAGGTGCGGTAGTTGATCGTCTCTGGCTTCTTCACCTCGCCGAACGACCAGCTGCGAATGTCGTGCGGCCGGGCAAGACTGATCTTCACGGCCGAATAGTCGTTCACGCGATCGTAGGTGGCTTCACCGATGCTCACGAGGGTGTCTCCTAGGGACGAAGGTGTATTGGGGTGTGGGACGAAGCAACAGGCGGGGTGGGGACGCTGCCCTACACCCGCCGCTTCTCCAGCTGCATGTTCAGGGCCAGGCCGCGGATCTCATTGGTGAGCACGTCGAAGCTGGCAGGCGTGCCAGCCTCAAGAGTGTTTTCACCCTTGACCATGCTTTCGTAGATCTTGGTACGACCTTCCACGTCGTCACTCTTGACCGTCAGCAGCTCCTGCAGGATGTAGGCGGCGCCATACGCCTCGAGTGCCCACACCTCCATTTCGCCGAATCGCTGGCCACCGAAGCGAGCCTTGCCGCCAAGTGGCTGCTGGGTGATCAGCGAGTAAGGGCCGGTCGACCGTGCATGCACCTTGTCGTCGACGAGGTGGTGCAGCTTGAGCATGTAGATGTAGCCAACCGTGGTTTCCTGCTCGAGTGCTTCACCAGTGCGACCGTCGAAGAGCTGGGCCTTGCCGTGAGCCGGCAGGCCAGCTTCCGCGAGAGCATCATTGATGTCCTGCTCGCTGGCACCATCGAAGACCGGGGTGATGGACTGGAATCCGAGCACCTGGCCTGCCCAGCCGAGATGGGTCTCAAGAATCTGACCCACGTTCATACGGCTCGGCACGCCCAGTGGATTGAGCATGATCTGGATCGGCGTGCCGTCTTCGAGGAACGGCATGTCTTCCTTCGGCAGGATCTTGGCGATCACACCCTTGTTACCGTGACGGCCGGCCATCTTGTCACCAACTGAGATGACTCGCTTGGCAGCCACATAGACCTTCACCATCTGCAGCACGCCAGGACGCAGCTCATCACCGCGACGCATGCTGTTGAGGCGACGATCCTTGGCGTCGATGGCGGCTTCAACCGAGGGCCACATCGTCTTGTAGATCTTGTCGATGTCGGCCTTCCGCTGTGGTGAGCGGAGGTCGAAGTCGTCGATCTTGAAGGCAGCAGCTCTCTCGGCCACCTGCTTGTGACTCTGGTCACGCACCAGCGGCGAGCCATCGGGAGCGGTGAGCGTCTTCTGCAGCACCTTCTCCATCTCGGTGACCATGGCTGCGAAGGCTTCTGCAATCTGCAGGTTGCCTTCGGTCTCGGCTTCCTTGAGCTGCTTCTCGAACTCCCGCTGCTCCTCTTCGGAGAGGCTCATGCGGCGAGAGAATCGCTCGGTTGCCGTCACGATGCCTTCGACGCCGGATGGCACTTCCAGCGAATCGTTCTTCACGTCTTCGCCGGCGCGACCGAAGATGGCGTGCAGCAGCTTCTCTTCTGGCGTCAGCTCGGTCTTGCTCTTTGGCGAGACCTTGCCGACGAGGATGTCGCCAGGGCGGACATAGGTGCCGATGCGAACGATGCCGTTCTCGTCGAGGTTGTGAAGGGCTCGCTCACCAACGTTTGGAATGTCGCGGGTGAACTCCTCACGTCCGAGCTTCGTGTCGCGAATCTCAATGTCGTACTCCTCGATGTGGATCGAGGTGTAGACGTCGTCTTGCACCAGTTCTTCACTGATGATGATCGCGTCTTCGAAGTTGAAGCCGTCCCAGGCCATGAAGCCGACGAGCACGTTGCGGCCAAGGGCCAGCTCACCCTTGAAGGTGGCTGCACCGTCGGCGAGCACTTCGCCCTTCTCAACCTTCTGGCCGAGGTTCACGATCGGCTTCTGGTTCTGGCAGGTCCGCTCATTGAGGCCGACATACTTACGAAGCTTGTGTGACTCTGTCGCTCCGCCAGCACTCGTGACCTCGATCGTGTTGGCGTCGACGTAGCTGACGGTGCCTTTGCGGCCAGCCCGCACGAGAAGGCCCGAGTTCTCAGCGACGTTTCGCTCCATGCCGGTGGCCACCACAGGCGGCTCGGTGACCAGCAGCGGCACCGCCTGCCTCTGCATGTTGGAGCCCATCAACGCACGGTTGGCGTCGTCATGCTCCAGGAACGGAATCAGGCCGGCAGAGACACCAACCATCTGGCTCGGGGCCACGTCGATGTACTCGATCTTGTCGGCGGGCACGAGCATGAAGTCGCCGCGGTAGCGAGCCACGATCGATTCGCCAACGATCTTGCCTTTCTCGACTGGAGCGTCAGCAGGCGCGAGGTAGGCGTTCTGCTCCTCATCAGCACGCAGCCAGACCACGTCGTCGGTCAGCTTGCCCTTGGAGACTTTTCGGTATGGCGTGACCAGGAAGCCATAGGAATCGACACCGGAGTAGATCGCGAGGCTCGAGATCAGACCGATGTTCGTACCTTCTGGCGTCTCAATCGGGCAGATACGCCCGTAGTGAGAAATGTGCACGTCACGCACTTCAAAGCCGGCACGCTTCCGGTTCAGACCGCCCGGGCCGAGGGCCGAGAGGCGACGCTCGTGGGTCAGCATGGAGAGCGGGTTTGTCTGGTCAACCACCTGCGAGAGCTCGCCGCGACCGAAGAAGTATTCGATGGCTGCCGAGATGCTCTTGGGATTGATCAGCGAGCGGGGCGACATCTCCGAGACGTCCTTGAGGCTCATCCGCTCCTGAACGGTACGGCGGAGTTTGAGGAAGCCCTTGCGAAGCTCATCACTGGCCAGCTCGTCGATCGTCCGCAGACGACGGTTGCCGAGGTGGTCGATGTCGTCGATCTCAACGTCTGGCTCGCCATCGGTGAGATTGAGGATGTAGGTGATCGCTGCGATCAGATCGTCCGCCCGCAGGGTCATCTCCGTCTCAGGCACCGAGAGGCCAAGCTTGCGGTTGATGCGGAAGCGGCCCACGCGACCAAGACGGTAGCGGTTGGAGTCGTTGAACTTCTCATCGAACAGCGTGCGGGCCTTGTCGAGGGCTGGCGGGTTGCCGGGACGCAGCCGCTGGTAGATCCGCACCAGGGCATCTTCATGGCTGGGGGCCACGCCCGTGCGACGCTTCGACTCATCGGCGTCTTCGCGAAGGCTGTTGAGCACCAGTGGCGTCTTGTCGTCGTCGAAGAGTTCGACGCTCTTGATGCCTGAGGTGCAGATCAGCTCAGCCATGTCGCGGTTCATTTTCACGCCGGCGTCGACGATGATCTCGCCCGCACGCTCGCTCGCCTTCGGATAGACCACGTCGGTCGCTGCGATCTTGCCCTCGAGCTTGGCCACGCTCTTGCCGCCCGAGACCTTCACCAGGGTTGGCTTCGAGAAGAGCTTGAGGATCTCAGCGTCGCTGGAGTACTTCGGATCCATCGCACGCAGCAGCGTGAGGGCGGAGAACTTGCCGCTCTGGTCGATGCGGACCTGAAGGGTGTCCTTCTTCGAGACATTGATCTCGATCCAGCTGCCGCGTTCCGGAATGATTCGGCAGCTGTAGGTCTTACGGTCGGTCGACTCGGTGTCGGCCACGAAGTCGATACCGGGTGAACGATGAAGCTGGCTCACCACAACGCGTTCTGCACCGTTGATGATGAACTCACCGCCGCCCATCATGATCGGCACATCGCCGAGGTAGACCTCTTCCTCGATCGGCTCTTCGCGGGTCAGCCGCAGCCAGACACGCAACGGACGGCCGTAGGTCAGTCGCAGCTGACGGCACTCGTCCGGCTCGTACCGCGGCTTGCCGAGGTCGTACCGCAGGTACTCGAGCTTGACCGTCTTGTCGTAGCTCTCGATCGGGAAGATTTCCCGCAGCACGCCTTCGATGCCATGGTCCTTCCGCTTCGCATGCGGCACGTCCCGCTGCAGGAAGGCTTCAAAGAAGCGGGTCTGAATGTCGGTCAGGTCCGGAATTTGATGGCTGGCGCGATGGCTTCCAAAGTGGCGAACGTCGGTGGTCTGGAGGCGGCGGACGGCGCTTGTTGCCATTGAGGAAGAACTCCTGTGGAGATGAACCGGAGGGTCTAGTGCTGCAAACCGCGGCCTGCGGGCGACCGAGGCAGGCGGTCTGCGGCAAGACCACCTAAAGGCATGGTGATACGCGAGGGCACGGTTGGCGAAGGCACGGTTGGCGAAGGCACAGGTTGCAAAGACACCGAACACACCGCCTTGGTGGAGGCATAAACACTCCACCGCAGCGACATGCGGGTGAGGACGGCACGTGAGTCAAACCCTGCAAATCGTGCGCCACCCCCAAAGGAGGTGGAGAGCGACCGCAAAGCTGGACGCGTTGGCATAGGCAGACGCACCGAAGGGCGTCGCGACACTACGGCCTCGCTCGGCAGTTTGCCTCACGCGACCATCATGCCGCCAGGAAAACGGAGGGCAGGACGGCTCGAACCTGGAAATATAACGCCCGACGACGGGGACGCCAAGTTCCCCGCGTCGAGCATGTCTTTTCCAGGCGGATTACTTGATCGAGACCGTCGCCTTGGCCTCTTCCAACTCTGCCTTGAGCTTTTCGGCGTCTTCCTTGGAAATGCCTTCCTTGACCTTCGCGGGAGCACCCTCGACGAGGTCCTTGGCCTCCTTCAGACCGAGACCAGTGGCGGTTCGCACCACCTTGATCACGCCGATCTTGTTGTCGCCGAAGCTCTCGAGAACGACGTCAAACTCGGTCTTCTCAGCAGCGGCATCGCCACCACCATCGCCACCGCCAGCACCACCGCCGGCAGCCATCACAACAGCTCCGCCTGCAGCTGGCTTGATGCCGTGAACCTCATCGAGGTAGTCGGAGAGTTCCTTGGCAGCCTTCAGGGTCAGGCCAGCGATCTTGTCGCCAAGGTCCTTGGTGTCGCTCGAGAACTCACGGGTTTCTTCAGCCGTCGCCATCAGATCAGATCCTTTCCCTTTGAAAATTCGGCCTGGCAACCCAGCGGTGCCGTGACCGTCGTACGAATTCCACCCCGCTGAGCCGTCATCAGCGGAGCATGTCTTGTCCGTCTGCGTTTCTTCGCTTTCTCGCTCGCGTGATTCAGCAGGAAACTGCCGTTAGGCAACGCGTGCGAGCGCCTTCGTTACGCCTCCGCCTTTTCGAGCTCTTCCACTCGCGTCTTGATCTGGCCGGCGATTGCGCCACCAGCAGAGAGCAGCTGCCCAGAGAGCATGCTGCCGACGGAGGAAATCTGCCCGGAAAGTATGGAGAGCTGCTCGGCACGCGAGGGCCACTTGGCAACAGCCTTGACTTCGTCAGGGCCGAGCCGGCCACCGTCGAGCGCGCCACCGCGGAACTCGATGCCCTCAAACTCCTTGAGCTTGACGATGCGGTCGAGTTCCTTCGCCAGGTCGACCACGTCTTCTCCACCCCAGGCCATGGCGAGCATGCCGGCGGTTTCGGTGAAGGCGGGAGCCAGCGGAGTGTCGAGGGTTGCTTGCCTCGCGAGGCTGTTCTTGATGAGTTGAATCTGAATGTTCTTCTGACGCAGCGTCCGCCGCAGCTCTGTTGTCTTCTGGGCGTCGAGCTGCCCAAGACAGACGAGGATCACGTCATTCACCCCTTCAAGGCGACCACGGATATCCTCAATCAGCATGTTCTTGATGCGCTTGCTCATGAATCCTCTCGCGGGCGGTCCGACTGCTTAGCAGCGGACCCCTCATTGTGCACGAACTTTCGCGGCCGGGAAGGGGGGGCAGAAAAACTTCGCTGCGGCCACAGCGAAGGTCTGATGGAACGACGTTTTTCGGCGTCAGATGGCCACCATTACCCCAGGGCTCATCGTCGCGGCAATGGCTACGCTCTTCACGTACTGCCCCTTCACGCTCGACGGCTGCATGCCGTTGATGTGATCGACGAAGGCACGAATGTTGTCTGCGAGCTGCGAAGGATCGAAGCTCACCTTGCCGACGACCGAGTGAACGATCCCGGTGGGGTCGTTGCGGAACTCGACTTTACCGGCCTTGTATTCCTTGACGGTCTTGGAGATTTCGGCGGTAACAGTGCCAGCACGCGGGCTGGGCATCAGGCCGCGGGGGCCGAGCACCTTACCGAGCGGACCCACCAGGCCCATCATGTCGGGAGCCGCGATGCAGACATCAAAGTCGGTCCAGCCGTCCTTGATCTTCTTGGCCAGCTCTTCTCCGCCCACTTCCTCAGCACCGGCAGCAGTGGCGTCTTCGGCCATGTTGCCCTTGGCGAACACGACCACCCGCTTCGACTTGCCGATGCCGTGCGGCAGGACGATCGAGCCTCGCACGATCTGGTCCGCCTGCTTGGGATCGATACCCAGACGAACGTGGATCTCCACGGTCTGGTCGAACTTGGTCGGCGGGAAGCCCTTGAGCACGCCGATCGCCTCATCAAGAGGAAGGGCGACGTCGTTCTTTGGCGCCTTCTCGGTGGCGGCCTTCATTCGCTTGGTAAGTTTCATCGTCTTCTCGATGCCTTCAGTATGCCTTCGGTGTCGGTGCGTTTGGTTTGGTTGGCTGGCGTGTCACAGCATGGCCGCGACCGCTTCGGTGAATCAGTCGGCCAGCTCGATGCCCATGCTCCGGCAGGTGCCGGCGATCATGCGGCGGGCGTGTTCCTCGTCGCGTGCGTTGAGGTCGGCCGCCTTCAGCTTGACGATCTCGTTGAGCTGCTCCGTGGTGACCTTGCCCACCTTGGTGCGGTTTGGCACGCCCGAGCCCTTGGCCAGGCCAACGGCCTTCTTCAGCAGGGCAGCGGCCGGTGGGCTCTTGGTGACGAAGTCGAACGAGCGGTCGTTGTAGACGGTGACGACCACGGGGATCGGCATGCCGCCGGCTTCCTTCGTGCGGTCGTTGAACTGCTGCACGAACTGGCCGAGGTTGATGCCGAAGCGACCGAGCGAGGTGCCCACCGGCGGAGCCGGGGTTGCTTGCCCACCGGGCACCTGAAACTTGGCCTGTCCAACCATCTGCTTCGCCATCGAAATCGCCTTCCTGACACGCTGCCGCCGGGTCGAAAACTCGGTTTTTTGCCGAGGCCGGCCGCCGCGGAGAACGGCCGGGTGAAACACCGTGAATTACCTTGAAAATTGTCGTCTTGCAAGAGCCGCAGGTTTTCCGCAGGCCCTAGCGAGACTCTCGAGTGAACCTACACCGTCTCGATCTGCCAGTATTCAATGTCAACAGGCGTCGAGCGGCCGAAAATGCTGAGGATCACCGTCACGCGGCCATTGGCCTCGTCGATCCCTTCGACCTCTCCTTCGAAGTTCTCGAACGTGCCCTCGTTGATCTTCACCCGGTCGCCCTTGCGGAAGTTGATCTTCAGCCGTGGCGCCTCGTCAGTCTTCTCCTCAGTCTTGTTGAGGAGCTTGTTGACGTCAGCCTCGAGCATCGGGCTCGGGCGACCGGCAGAACCGGTGAAGTCACCGATGCCGGAGGTCTCACGGACGAGATACCAGCTCTCGTCATTGAGCACCATGTGCACGAGGATGTAGCCGGGGTAGAGCTTGCGGGAAACCACCCGCTTCTTGCCGCTCTTAAACTCCGTGACCTGCTCCTTGGGCACGATCACTTCGCCGAAGAGGTGGTCGAGCCCCTGCAGTTTGATGCGACGGATGAGGCCTTCACGGATCGAGTCCTCGCGGTTGCTCTGAACCTTGAGGATGTACCACTTCATGTCGGCAGGGGTGATCGCAGCCTCTTCCTCAGCGTCATCGCCAAGATCGACTGGCTTCGCATCTTCGCTGCCACTAAACGGATCTTCGACTTCGATCGGGCCATCGTCGTCGTCGTCATCCTCGACGTCGCTGGCCACCTCGTTGGCAACGACCGCTTCCGACTCTGCCGGCTCGTGCGGTGCCGCACTGGCTTCTGTCGTCGTTTCAGCTTCAGCCGCGGCGGATTCCGTGTCGTCGGCGGGCTGCGTGTTCTCTTCTTCGCTCATCTCGATCTCGTTGCAGGGGTTTCCCGGTTGCAGTGCTGTTCTCAGCAGCAGTGGTGAGTGGCTCGCCATCACCTGCGTGTTGTCGTCTTTCGTCACCTCGGGGCCGGTATCGGCATCCGCGATGACGCTCTCTGGGATGGCGAACTCAAGGCAGCCAGCCCACGCGTGCTCAGCCGCCTCCCTGCACCGCTCGCAGCACAAACCACCAGAACAGGTCGTAGAGCCCCAGGATGGCTGCCAGAGCAAACATCATGAAGATCACCACGATCGAACTTCGCACCACCTCCGACCGTGTTGGCCAGGAGACCTTTGCCATCTCAGCCTCAACGGCAATCAAAAAATCGGCAAAGCGAGGCATGTTGACGATGCGAAAGCAGGTCCAGATGCCCGCTGCGAGCAGCAGCCCTGGCAGCAGGATCCGCACCACACCGAGGTCTGCCGATCCACTCTCGGAGGCAAACCAGACCGGCAGCACGAGCGAGAGTCGCCAGACACCGACGGCAATCGCCAGCGCCAAGGCGGCAAACGTCACCTGCCGGGTCACACGACCCTGGTTTCGCTTGTAGACGGAGAACCTCAGCAGGTTGCCGAGGAAGGATCCGCTTGCTGCTTCGTTGTGTGTGCTCGCCACCGTCGTTTCAGCCGCTTTCGTCCGTTTCCAGAGCGGCGCTCCTCGCGATCGTCGACCGTTTGGAAAGCCGCCTGGGCCCTCCGGTTGTGGCTGCCCGATCCGTCGGCCAGCTTCCCCCTGAAAACACTCTCACTGTCGAATCACTTACACGTACTATTACCAACGTCGTTTGCCCCTGACGGTTGGCGCCATCAGGTGCCGGTGAGTCGCCGAAGCGAGTTACCAGACGTGCATTCGGCACAGCGATGAGGCTGCACCAAACGACTTCGAAGCAGGGGCGGCGGGAATCGAACTCGCAACCTCTGGTTTTGGAGACCAGCGCTCTGCCAGTTGAGCTACGCCCCTTCGGTCGTCTGCCGGTGGCCCGCTGAGAGCCACCGGCAGAACGTTGCCGTCAAACTGCTGTCTCGAGAACTACTCGATGATCTTGGTCACAACGCCGGAGCCGACGGTACGGCCACCTTCGCGGATAGCGAAGCGAACACCGTCGTCCATGGCGATTGGCACCATGAGCTCAACTTCCATCTTGACGTTGTCGCCAGGCGACACCATCTCGACGCCACCCATCAGCTTGGTGGTGCCGGTCACGTCAGTCGTGCGGAAGTAGAACTGCGGACGGTAGCCAGCGAAGAACGGCGTGTGACGGCCGCCTTCTTCCTTGGCGAGGATGTAGACCTCGCACTCAAACTTCTTGTGAGGCTTGATCGAGCCTGGCTTGGCCAGAACCTGACCACGCTCGATCTCGTCACGAGCGATGCCTCGCAGGAGGCAGCCGACGTTGTCGCCAGCCTGACCCTGGTCGAGGAGCTTCTTGAACATCTCAACGCCGGTGACGGTCGTCTTCGCAGCCTTGTCAGAAAGGCCGATGATTTCGACTTCGTCGCCAACCTTGACGATGCCACGCTCGATACGACCGGTGGCCACGGTGCCACGACCTTCGATCGAGAACACGTCCTCGATGGCCATCAGGAATGGCTTGTCGGTCTCACGGGTTGGCTCTGGGATGTAGGAGTCAACAGCCTCGAGCAGCTCCGTGATGCACTTGCTGGCCTCTGGGTCAGCAGGGCTATCGTAGGCAGGCTTGCTGGCACCCCGAATGATCGGAATGTCGTCGCCAGGGAAGCCATACTTCGAGAGCAGCTCGCGGATTTCCATCTCGACGAGGTCGAGGAGCTCTTCGTCGTCGACGAGGTCACACTTGTTGAGGAACACCACGAGGGCCGGCACACCGACCTGCTTGGCGAGCAGAATGTGCTCCCGAGTCTGTGGCATCGGGCCGTCAGCAGCACTGACCACGAGGATGGCGCCGTCCATCTGGGCAGCACCGGTGATCATGTTCTTGATGAAGTCGGCGTGACCAGGGCAGTCGATGTGAGCGTAGTGACGGTTTGGCGTCTCGTACTCAACGTGGCTGACCGCGATCGTCACCGTCTTGGTATCGTCACGAACGGTACCGCCCTTGGCGATATCAGCATAGCTCTTCGCCACGGCCAGGTCCTTGGCCGCCTGTACGGCGACTAGAGCGCCGGTGAGCGTCGTCTTGCCGTGGTCAATGTGGCCGATGGTGCCGACATTGACGTGGGGCTTGGTCCTCGTGAACGTATCCTTTGCCATGCTTTCTCCCTCGGGTCTCTTCGTTGTTGTGCGGGCTTCCCCGCGGTGTTGTTGCAGGTTTCTGGCCTGCGTTTGAAGTCAGTTTCTTCGATCGTTCACCGGAGGAGACGCTCCTGCCGGATCCATGTTGTACCGTCCCCAGCGTTTTTTCTCAGCCCTTTTCAGGGAACCCCGGTGAGTTTCGCGAGTGCCAACTTGGCACTGTTGTTTTCGCCGTGATTCTGGCAGTGGCTGCTCGCTGGAGGGCGAGAGCTGCTGACGGGACTTGAACCCGTGACCTCGTCCTTACCAAGGACGCGCTCTACCAACTGAGCTACAGCAGCGGATTCGTGGTCGGTTACTCGGTCTGGGTGGGCTCTATCGTGGTGGGTTGCTTTGGCGACTCGTGGTGTTGGGCCGCCGAGGCATGAACAGCGGGTGAAGGGAATCGAACCCTCGTCTTTAGCTTGGAAGGCTATTGCTCTACCATTGAGCTACACCCGCGTGCGGGTTTTCTGCGTTTTTCTCGCGTTTTCTGGCATGCCCGGCTCTCGGCAACCGGTGTCCTGATGGTGCTGGCCTGACAAAACTGGGCTCATAAAACTGGGGAGTGCAGGATTCGAACCTGCGAAGGCAATGCCATCAGATTTACAGTCTGACCCCTTTGACCGCTCGGGAAACTCCCCTGTGCATTCATGGTGGCTGCCTGTGACCAAGGCGGCCGTTTCTCGTTCTTCCTCTCGTCTCCCAACAAACTTCGGCGGGCAATGCCTCTCGCGTCCCGCTGAAGGTGTTGCCCCGAAGGCAATCCCACAGCGATTCCTTCGTGAGCAGCCGTGCTGCAGCCTGATCAACCACGCACGAGCCCTTCAGACGGGCCTGCCGCGGAAACGGCATCCCACCGACCGGGAGGTGCAGTTGGACCACGAATGGCCAAATGCCCCGATCCCGAGTGAGCTAGCGGCGGGAGTTGAACCCGCAACCTGCTGATTACAAATCAGCTGCTCTGCCAATTGAGCTACGCTAGCGGCCTTTTGGACCGCGAATCGGTCAAGTGTACGGAATCACCAACCGCATGCAAGACGGGCCATTTAGTCCCGAAATGCAAGTTCGATCATGGAGAAATCGTCACTCATCTCTTCTCGGCAGGAGATCGCTCGAATCTCACTGATCAGCCGATCCATCCGATTGTGCGGGGCGGCGACCGGCGCAATCAGCGATGCGAGGAACTCCGGGAACCGCCACATCGACCCGTCGGGGCGGCTGATCTCAAAGGCACCGTCGCTGTAGATGAAGAGCCGGGCGTTTTCCGGCACGGTCAGCCGTTCGGAGCCGTAACTGAGGCCGTCGACCACGCCGATCAGCGGGCCGTCCGACTCGAGCATCTTCGGTGCCTCAAGGCCGCTGCCAATCAGCACGGCCGCTGGATGGCCGCCACCAGCCCAGCGAAGTTCACGGCTGGAGGCGTCGTACACGCCGTACCAGATCGTGAAAAACATGTCGTTTTGCCGCTCCATCGGAAACGCCCGGTTGAGGGCTTCCAGCACCGAGCCGGGGTCGTGGAAGTCGGTCTGGGCCAGCGATCCGCTGCGGAGGGCGTTGAGGGCCGACACGCTCAGCAGGGCCGCACCCACCCCGTGGCCGCAGACGTCGAGCAGGTAGATCGCCGTGCAGTTC
Organism: Pirellulales bacterium; assembly: GCA_016779265.1. Lineage (GTDB taxonomy): Bacteria > Planctomycetota > Planctomycetia > Pirellulales > UBA1268 > M30B53. The sequence goes on from JADHNY010000075.1 coordinate 12,769, forward strand.
TCATCGAGGGCGTGGTAGCCGAAGGCGTCACCCCCAAGGTCGGCCGACGGGATGAAACGCCAGTCGGCCTCGGCGCCGGCCAGCTCTCTCGGAGGCGGCAAGAGCGAACGGACATACTCCGCCGCCGTGGCCAGGTCGTCGGCGAGCTTCTGCTGGCTCGCTTTGAGGGCGGTGAAGGCCTCGTTTCGCTCCTGCAGGGCCACGTAGCCGCGGGAGTGGTAGCGGGCCCGGGCGAGCAGTTCGAGCCGGTCGGGAAGTTTGACGATGTAGTCGTTCGCCCCGATCGTGAAGGCCTCGGCCTTCACCGCCGGCTCTTCCTTGGTGGAGAGGACAATGATCGGCAGCTCGCGAAACCGCTCGTCGCTGCGAAACCGCCGCACGAGTTCCAGACCGTCAATCTCTGGCATCACAAGATCGAGCAGCATCACTGTGGGGCCAATCGTCGCAGCGGTCTCGATCGCCTCGGCGGGATTCTGGCAGTAGTGAAACTCGATCCCCGCTTCCTCTGCGAGCATCCGCCGCACGGCCTCGCCGATGATCGGCTGATCATCGACAAGCAGGACCCGAGCCCCATCGAGAGACGGGCGGGCCGCTGGATTGATCGGAGGGGCGGCTGAGTGCATGCCGGCGACTTCCTAACGGGAGGAGACTCTGAAGGCCTCAGAGCCTACCCGGCAGATCGCCCTTTCTAGAAGCCACACCGGCGAGGGAACCGCCGACGCCGCGGCCCGTGATGCTGCGGCAGGCAGCCCGCGAGGATGCTAGCGGGTGTCGCGGACGTAGCGATGGCACTGCACGCACTTGAGAGTCACGTCCACCCAGGCCAGGGCCGCCGCGTCGAGGTTCTTGGCCTTGGCCGCGTCTCGGAGGGTGAGGCAAGACCGGCGGAAATCGCCACTCTGGCGGGCATACTCCTCGGTCTGCAGCACCTGCCAGCTGGAGGCCTGGCTGGCGAGGGCGAGATCCTGAGCGGCCTTGGCCATCATCTCGTAGTCCTCCACCGCCAGCCCCTCAAGGACGGCGGAGGAGTGGGCAAGCTTGGCCCGCATGAAGTCGGCCACCTGGTCAGCTGAGCCACCGTCACGATCTTCGGCAACGACCGATTCGGTCGTCAGCGGCACCGCGATCACGACCGCCGTCAGAAGGGCCGCGATCGTCCAGAGCACCGCCTGGCTCCGCCAGGGAAGGGCAGCGGAAGGCTCAGGGCTTTCCGGGTCGTTGAAACTGGGGGCAGGTCTGGTGGACGTCGAGGTCATGCGTGGTCTCCAGCGGAAGGTTTTGGCAGACAGGCTGCCTCGCTCCAGGGGTGACCTCCGCATGGTGACGTCGCAGGCGTTCGTCGGATGCCGCTCATTCGTCTCCCAGGCCGAGGTCTTCGTTGTAGCCCTGCTGGACCACGTTGTTTTCTCGCCGTTCGTGGTCGAGCAGTCGCGAGGCGAACTGATCAACGTCGTGGCAGAGCGTCGTCCAGCCCGTGGCAGGAATATCACCCCGCGAGGACTGTTCGATCAAGCGATCTGCTTCAGCGAGGAGGTCGGGGTGTTCGCTGAGCACCCGACGGGCCTCCGCAGCGAGACGTGGAAGCCGGGCGAGCGACTCTTCGATGAAGCCGCCGGTCTCCTCTTGGCGGAAGTGCTCGGCGAGATGATCGCGGAGCGCCGAGAGGGCCGCGGCGATCCGTTGGCAGCCGGCCGGTGGCTCAGGCTTGCAGTTTGCCAAGGAGCCTTTCCTGGAGCTGCGTTGTTTCTGCTCCGGCTGCTGGGGAGCCTCGGACGCCGGTTCAACCGCCTCCCGGACCGACTGCAGCAGCGTGTGGAGTTCATGATGCTCGTGGAGGATGTGGCCGAGTATCACGGGGTCGGCACGGTCGAGTGACGGCATCGAAGAGTCCTCCGGGAGAGCCGCGTTCAGGGGATGGGAAGCAGAAACCAGCCCGCAGCGATCTTAGGAGGGGACCGTCGACGACCACGTTCTTCGGGGTAGCCGTCGTGTCGCACTCGTCTCCCGTGCGCCGCCGCTTCGAAGGACAGTTAGCGAGAGTCGCGTCGCCGAGACAGGCCGCCGTGTATAAACTGTTCGGCTGGCTGGGAGACGCTTGGTGCCGGGCCGCAGGGCTCGCCGAAACCTCCCATCTTCGCGGGCTCACCTTTCTCTTTGCTCAAACTTTCTCTGCTCAAAAGGGGCGTCGAACGTGATCCATTGTGTGACTGAGAATCGTGTGACGAAGAACCCTCTGCTGAAGGCCTTCCGGCTGCTTGGCCGGTGCCGCAGCATGCTCGTGGGCGGCCTGCTTCTGGTTGCTTTGAGCTCGCCTGCAACCGCTCAGCAGGTTGAGGTTGAGGAGTTCACGCTCGAGAACGGCATGCAGTTCTTGCTGGTGCCTCGGAGTGATCAGCCGAACGTGGTCAGCGCGGGCTGGGTCGCGCGGGTGGGGAGCGTGAATGAGCGGCCCGGGATCACCGGTATCAGCCACTTCTTCGAACACATGATGTTTAAGGGAACCGACACGATCGGAACCCGGAGCCCTGAACGTGATGCCGAGTATCGGGCTGAGCAGCGGCGGCTTCGCGATGCGATCAACCAGCTGACGTGGACTGAGCAGTACGAACGGTTTCGTCGCGGTGAGATCAACGATCCCTGGGATCCTGCCAACGACACCGCAGATCTGCGACGTCTGCGGACGCAGCTCAATCAGCTGATCCGGGCCCAGCAGGGACGTGGGGCTGCTGAGGCGATCGCTGGTGTGCAGCGAAAACTCGCTGCCGCCGAAGAGGGCTCTGCCGAGGCGAAGGCCCTGATGGAGCAGCTTGCTGATCTGGACCGGCAGCAGGCGGAGGCGGCCACGATCGTCAAAGACGAGTTTGATCAGGTCTACACCAAGGCGGGTGGTAGCGGGATGAATGCGTTCACCAGCTACGACCTGACCTGCTACTTCATCACGGTTCCCTCCAACAAGCTGGAGCTCTGGGCCTGGATGGAGAGTGACCGGCTCGATGACAGCGTGTTTCGCGAGTTCTACTCCGAGCGGGATGTCGTGCATGAAGAACGACGCCTGCGGACGGAGAGCACGCCGACGGGCCGCTTCCAAGAACAGTTCAACGCGATGTTCTGGGTGTCGAGTGGCTACTCCTGGCCGGTGATCGGCTGGCCGAGTGACCTTAACAGCTACACGTTTGATCAAGCGCTCGAATACTGGAACACCT
>JADHNY010000076.1 GCA_016779265.1 Pirellulales bacterium
CCCGAATACAGCAGGATGCTGCTGGAAAAAACCAGCATCACCATCAGCGAGAGGAAGAAGGCGTTGAAGAGCATTGGGATCACGTCGGCATGCAGATCTTCAAGAAAGAGAAATGCTTGATAGAAGATCGCAAACAGGGAGCCCCAGAAGATCAGGCTGAGCAGCGATACCAGGATCAGCCGCAGCCGCGCGGTCTTCAGCATCTGGCCGAGCGTGGAGATCACGATCGAGCGTCGCAGTCGCAGGAAGAGACGTGACTCATCGTGAGGAGCAAGCGGGGCGTCGCTCATGCTACGAGCCCTCAGCGAGGGTGCTGCCGAGGCCCAGCCCACGGCCGGTGATCTGCAGGTAGAGGTCTTCAAGCGAGGACTCTTCCACCGCGAGCTGCTGGCGAAGGTCGCTGACTGTGCCGAGAAACTGCAGCTGGCCGCGGACCATGATGCCCACGCGATCGGCCAGTTCTTCCGCCATCGCAAGGGTGTGGGTCGACATGAAGACGGTCATGCCGTCGCGAGTCCGCGACTTGATCAGGTCTTTGACAATCCGGACCGTCCGAGGGTCGAGGCCGACCATCGGCTCGTCGAGCACCAGCACATCGGGTGCGTGGAGCAAGGCCGCGGCAAAGACCAGCCGCTGCTTCATGCCGAGGGAGTAGCTCTCGGAGAGGTCATCGACAAACTCACTGAGTTCGAAGGCCTCGATTTCCTCTTCGATGCGGGCCTCTGCAAGACTTCGGTCGACACCAAACATGTCTGCGATAAACCAGAGAAACTCGCGGCCGCTGAGTTTGTCGTAGAGGATTGCCTCGTCGGGAACGTAGCCGAGTCGACGGTGGGCGGCTCTCGGCTCGTGAACCAGGTCGTGGCCGCAGACGCGGACAGCCCCCTTGGACGGCTGAAGCAGTCCGACCAGCATTTTGATGCTGGTCGTCTTGCCGGCACCACTCGGCCCGAGCAGGGCGAAGAGTTCTCCCGACGGGATCGAGAGGTTCAATCCACGCACCGCCTCTTTCGTGCCGTAGGTGCGTGACACATTCTCAAACTCGATCATGGCTGTCCTTTGATCCCACTTCCTGGGCGTCCAGAAGCGACCGGAGGCACGGTGCTGGCGAGGACGCGAGCATCGTCGTCGGTGCGACGGATGAAGGTCAGCGTCGAGCCGAGGATTTTTGATTCCTGCTGGAGCACCTTGCCGTCGCGGTCCACCCAGAGCCGCGCACGGGGCTCCTTGTAGGCAGCGGGATCATCGCGATAGGCCACCAGCAGAGGCCGCACGATCCGATCTTCCCAGAAGAGCGTCACGGCTCCCTCCACATGCGCGTGGAGCACGGAGAGCGGTGAGCCAGTAAAGCTCAGCGGGTTGTAGACCGGCACGGTCCAGCGTCGACCGACGGTGAGCCCCGGCAGCGTGGCTTGGGGAGAGAGCTCGTCGCCGAGCATGCCTGTCTCGGGAAGTTTCCGAGAGGTTTCGTACACAAACTCCCGGCTGCGAACGGTGACATCCACATCGTCCCCTTCAACCGCACCTCGGATGATCACACGCTGACCGAGTTCGGGCAGAAACACCTTTGAGACAAACTCCTCAAGGTGCCCCTCGGAACTGAGCCAGAGTTCTCCCGTGGTATCGAGGATCAGTGGCAGCTCCGTTGGCAGGGATCGGCCGGCCATCCGCTGCACCCAGTCAGGCAAGATCTCTTCTAGCGGAAGTTCATCCAGCCGTAGGCGGGTTGTCATCATCCAGCCGGCGGTGCTGGGCTCGCGAGGGACGCATTCACTCACCGCCCAGCCGACCACCTCATCGTTCCAGAGCACCGTCCAGGCGACCGGAGCTTTGCGGTCTTCGGGAACGAAGTAGGACGACGGTGGTTCGCCTGTGAACAACAACGGAGCGATCTTCTGGGAGACAAGCCAGCCTGTCGACACGGCCCAGAAGAGCACCACGAATGTCGCGATGAGAGGCTTGCGGAGCATCGTGCTCGATTCCAACGCATGCGGGGGTAGCGACTCCTGGTGGGCGACAGCATGGCCCACACCAGCCGACGCATCGTAGCCCACGGCTGGCACGGCGGACAGCAGCCTGGCGGGGCCGGCGTCGGGGCTGCGTGTGGTCTGCGAAGGCCCTCAAATACGGAGAAAACGGCTGTTGTTGGCAGGCTCCCTCCAACGCGGTATGATGCTCAGCGGCTAAGGTGTACCGAAATGTTCGTCCTGGCCGGGAGGGAACCATCACCAGAGCAACTGGGTTCGGTTTCAGTCTCGCCTACGGGAGCTGTCTCTCGAGGTGAGATGCCGATCGCGGTTGCGATTCGAGTCGTTGAGGCGTCGAGCACGGAGGGTGGAATGGTACGGTCTCCAGTCTTTTTTCATCAGCAGTGTCCCGTCTGCGGTCGCGTTGTTCGTGTCCGCGTTTCTCTGCTCGGTCGACAGGTTTTCTGTCAGCACTGCCAGGGCAGTTTTGTGGCCACCGATTCGTCGATGGGCGATCTTCCGCCGACCACACCGGTGTCCCCGAGTGCGGGAACTGATGACCTGATCGAACGAGCCAACGAACTCTTGGCTCGCGCCGGCGGGAATGCCACGCATGCGGCGATGGCACCGCATGAGCACGCTACGCAGGCGAGCAGCGGTTACCGGTGACGGTCGCGAACGCGTCCCAATAGCCAGGGAAGGTCTTGCCGACACAGGCGGGGTCTTCGATGACAACGCCGTCGATGAGAAGGCCGGCGAGCGATAGGCTCATCGCCATGCGATGGTCGTCATAGGTGGCGAGCCGAGCGGCCTGCATCGTGCGGGGTGAGATCTGCAGTCCGTCGTCGAACTCATCCACATCCGCACCAAGTTTGCGAAGTTCGCGAACGAGGTCGCTGATGCGATCGGTCTCCTTGTCGCGAATGTGGCGGACGTTCGTGATGACCGTCGGGCTCTCCGCAAAACAGGCCACCACCGCGAGCGTGGGAACGGTGTCGCTGATGGCGTTCATATCGATCTCGATGCCGTGACGGGCACGGCCAGCGACCTCGATTGCGTCCGGATGCCAGGTGACCTGGCAGCCCATCCGTTCGAGGGCGTCCGTAAAGCCGACATCACCCTGGAGGCTCTCTTTTGAGAGCCCCTCAATCTGCATCTGGCCGCCGGTGATCGCCGCCATGGCGAGAAAATAACTCGCAGCTGAGGCGTCCGGCTCGATCGCGTAGTCGCGACCGCGATAGCCCACTGGCGAGATCTGCCAAGTGTCTGTTGTCAGTGTGGCGGAAGCTGAGAAGGCCTGCATCACACGGTTGGTCATTTCCAGATAGGGCCAGGAGACAAGTTCTCCGGCAAACTCCAGCTGCATGCCGCCTGGCAAACATGGGCCGATCATCGCCAGGCCACTGGCAAACTGGCTGGAGATGTCGCCGCGAATCTGCACGACTGCCGGCGAAGAACCTTGTGGAGGACCACCCGAGACCACCACGGGTGGGCAGCGGCCAGGGCTCTCGGCTGTGGCATTGAGTGAGAGCTGAGCGAGGGCATCGAGCAGGTCACCAATCGGCCTCTGTCGCATTCGCGGGGTGCCGTCGAGACGGTAGGGGCCGGTGCCGAGTCCACAGAGTGCTGTCAGAAATCGCATCGTGGTGCCGCTGGCACGGCAGTCGATCTCAGCAGAGCCCACGGGGAGTTGGCCGCCGCATCCTTCGATGGTCATCGATTCAGACGCCCAGTCGACCTCCAGCGGGATCCCGAGGGCTTGCAGTCCGGCCGCCATCACATGGGTGTCTTCACTCTCCAGCACCCCAGAGAGTCGACTCGCACCATTCGCTGCGGCAGCGATGATCACCGCCCGATTGGTCATGCTCTTGGATCCCGGTGGACGGAAACGTCCGGTGATCGGATGGCGTGCCGGGGGGATCAGAAGAGCGTCGGGCATGATTGGGCTGCTGGGCGGACGTCAGGCGGTGGTGTGAGAAACGGCGGCGTGGTGGGCTGCTGGGTGGTGAACATGACCCACTGGTGTGAGGCCACATGGTAGCCTCCCAACGCCATCACGGTGGCGGCTCTCGAGTGTTTTCCCCAGATGAACGGCTTGAAGACTGGAGGTGTGGTCAATGGACGCTCACTCGAACGATTTCACGGAGTGTGGTGTTGTCTCGCCGGTGGGCACCTACGACCTGACCATCCCGCCGTCGATTCGATTTGGCTGGGGCCGCCTCCAAGAGCTTCCGGAGGTCGTGCTCGGATTGGGAAAGCGTCTGCTGTTGGTGGTAGGACGGACCAGTTTCATCGCGAGCGGGGCCGAGCGGATTATCTGTCAGGCCCTGGCGGAGGCGGCCATCGACTGGAAGGTGGTGGCCACGTCAACGTCAGAGCCGACGGTGGCGGAGGTGGCTGCTGCTGCCCGCGGAATCGCGGCTGAGGACCTCAGCGATGCGGTGGTGGTGGCGATCGGTGGAGGCGCGACGATCGATCTCGCCAAGGCCGCCGCTGCGTTGGCCGCCAACATCGATGCACGGCATCTTCCGCAGGACCAGGACGACTGGGAGGTCACCGTTGTCGATCATCTTGAGGGGGTTGGGCGTCAGCTGCCGATTCGGTGTGCTCCACCGCCACTGGTGGCGATTCCGACGACAGCTGGGACAGGGGCGGAGGCGACTCGCAACGCGGTGATCTCGTGTCCCCGCCGAGGTTTCAAAAAGAGCATGCGAAGTCCGCTGATGGTGCCGCGTGCCGTGATCGTTGACCCGCAGTTAACCCGCTCTGCGCCCGCTCGGGTGACCGCGGCCTCTGGGCTGGATGCCATCACGCAGCTGATCGAATCGTATGTCAGTCGAGCCGCGACCTCCGTGACACGGCCGCTGGCAGCGTCAGCCTTAGCCGGCGCGATGCGGGCGCTTCCGGTTGTCGTGCAAACAGCGGGAGCGGACGATCCGGTCGGTGAGCACGAGCGAGCTGCCAGGGAGGCGATGTGTCATGCGTCGCTGCTCTCGGGGATTGCGCTTGCCAACTCCGGCCTGGGGATGGCCCATGGTGTGGCACCCGCGCTGGGCATTGCGTGTGGGGCGTCGCATGGTGAGGCGTGTGCTGTGATGCTGCCGGCCGCCGTTCGGGTCAACCTGGAGCAGGAAGCGAGCAGCTATGCAGAACTGGAGCGGCGGATGCACGCGGCAGCTTCACGCGAGGACCTTGCGGCCGCCGCCGCCTTTCTCGAACGCGTTGAGAAGCTCTGTGACGCGGTTGGGGTGCCACGCAGGCTCTCGGAACTGGGCGTCGAGCCAAGCATGATCCGCTGGCTCGCCGAGCACTCCGGTGGCAACAGCATGCGTGGGAATCCTGTGCCGATGACCCCCGAGACGCTCACGCCCGTACTCGAATCATTGCTCTAGCGGATTGCGAGACCACGACAGTGGCGTGGCTAGGGCAGTGGCACTGCCGGGTCGTCAAACAGCGGCATGAGGAGTGAGGCGTCTGCTCCTTGAGCAGTTGCCTCCTCCCAGGCACTGCGAGCCGCGTCGAAGTCACGGGCGTCCTTGGTGAAATGGTGGGCGCCGACGTAGAGCAGGTTGGCAGGCCGGTCATCAAGCCAATCGGTCACGATTGCTTCGAGCACCAGGATGGGAATGGTGTCGGGAGAACGCCGCACAGTTCTGCCTTGCGAGCGAAACGCGAACTTGTCGCCGGTGCTCTCGACGATCGCCACCTTTCCTGCTGGCGTGTCGTATTCGTTGCCTGCTGCAACATCAGCGAGCGCCTGATCTCGGAAGTCGGCATAGCCACGAGCGAAGGAGAGGAGTTCCTTCCAGGAGGCGAGTCGTGGCAGAAGGTCTGCGTTCTCGCCCGCTTTCGTTGTGGCCGCAGCAAGGGACGTTTCAGCGGCATCAAAGTCACTGATTCGCATCGCGTCCAAGGCAGCAATCAGTTCTGCTTCGATTGCCGGGGCGGGCGATGGTTCTGGCGGGGGTTGCGGTGAGGAGGGCGTCATCGAGCGGGGGCTGGCGTCAGCCGGCGTGTTTGGCTGCTCCCGCGGAGGACGGTTGATTCGCGGGGGCCGCTCAGGCGGCATTTGCTCCGTGTTGCTTGCCATATCGGTGGAAGCTATCCGCGGAGGCTCATCCGCAACCGGCACGGGATCGGTCTCCTCCTGTGCCGGCGTGGACGTTGCGGCCGTGGAGGCTGGCTGCGGTGGATCGACCTGTCGCCAGATCACCCAGCCGGCAAAAACGGCGACAGCAATCGCCAAAACACTGACTGCCGTGGCAGCGGGATTTGAGCGAGAACGTGACCCTCGACGCGGGCGTCGACGAACTGGCGCGACGGCGGGTGTCGGGGCGTCCGTGGGAGCGTCGGGGGCCGCAGGACGCGGCAGAGAAGAAGCCCGTGGGACGGGACTCACGGGGGCTGCCGGTGGACTCTGGCGGGAGGCGGAGTCGCCCGCCTGACGACGCTCTCGCGGAGGGGTGGGCATCCGCCGCTTTTTGTCGTTGTTTTCGTGCGTTGACATCGTCAGGGGTTTCGCCACACTCCAGCCTGAGAGGCGGGGCCAGACAGTGGGCTCCGTATGCCTCGATCTGCATCATATCAAGCCGGTATCACGCCACGGGAGGCCCCGGTATCACACGCCACGGGAGGCATCGACGTCTGCTATGCGCCACGCCCCAATCGACGCACAGGTCTTTACGAACCACCGCGAGAAGCTGCGGGCACTCCTGCCATCCAATGCGGTGGTGATTGTGCATGCCGGAGATACGGTGCCAACATCGGCGGATGGTGTGCGGCCTCTCCACCCTGCTCCCGACCTCTTCTATCTCAGCGGCATTGAGCAGGAAGAAAGTGTGCTGGTGCTCGCGCCCGATGCTGTCGAGCCGTCGCTGCGTGAGATGATTTTCGTGCGACAGCCGTCCGAGACCAAGGCACTCTGGGACGGCCATTCACTCAGCAAAGAAGAGGTGACAGCCACCTCCGGTATCGAGAAGGTGCGGTGGCTCGACGAACTCCCCGGCATGCTGCATAGGCTGATGTGCAACAGTGACGTGGTGTTTCTCAATGCCAATGAGCATGACCGAGCTGCGGTCGAGGTTGAGTCACGGGATGAACGTCGTGGCCGGGCCCTGATGCAACGGTATCCGCTGCATCGCTACGAGCGGCTGGCACCGCTGCTGCATCGACTGCGGGTGGTCAAGGATCCGGTTGAGATCGAACTGATCAAGCAAGCGGTGGCGATCACAAAGGATGGATTCGAACGCGTGGCTCGCATGCTGCGGCCGGGCGTAGGCGAACATGAGGTGGAGGCGGAGTATCTCCACGAGTTCACGCGGCAGAAGGCCAAGATGGCCTACAACCCAATCGTGGCCAGCGGCGGCAACGCGTGCGTGCTGCACTACATCGACAACGATGCAGAGTGTCGCGACGGCGATCTCTTGCTGGTTGATGTGGGGGCGAGTTATGCCAACTACTGTGCTGACCTCACTCGTGTACTGCCAGTCAATGGCCGTTTCACGCCTCGGCAGCGGGAACTCTATGAAGCTGTGCGGCGGGTGATGGTGTCGTCGATCGAGCGGGCCACGGTCGGCACGCTGCATCGCGACTGGACGAAGGCGGCTCGGGATCAGATGACCGAAGAGCTGCTGCAGCTAGGAATGATCACAGCGGAAGATGTGGCCAATGCGACGGAAGAAAAGCCTGCCTGCTTCAAGTTCTTCATGCACGGCCTCGGCCACTCGATGGGGCTCGACGTGCATGATGTCGTGCCACGCGATCAACGGTTTGAGGCAGGCTGGGTGTTGACCGTCGAGCCCGGTCTCTATCTCCCCGAGGAAGGCATTGGCATTCGGCTCGAGAACGACATCGTCGTCACCGAAAACGGCCCGGTTGACCTGATGGCTGACACGCCGTTGGAGGCAGATGATATCGAGGCCTTGATGGCGTCAGGACGCTGAGGCCGGCTCTTGGGCAGGTTTCGGCTCGTTGGAGTCTGGCACCAATGGCGGGTGTGGTCCGGTCAGGTCGAGGCGGAAGATATTCTCCTGCGCATCCTCCGCCGTGCGGAGGAACTGCGTGAAGGTGATGCCATCGTCTGGCCACTCTTTGGTGCCAGTCAGTCGGGCCCGCACCCAGACCTCGTGTGAGCCCTTGACGATCTCGCTGATATCCCATGGGCTGGGAGGCGGCGGCCCTTTGTTGGGCCCGCGGGTGATCACGTTTGTCCACGACTGGCCATCGGCCGAGACGTCCAGATGCGCCCAGGCACCTGGGTCGTAAGGAAAGGCGTCGCCGGTGGTCCAGGTGTCGAGGGCTGCTTGAAGACTGGCTACTTCAATCTCGAAATCGGCCGGGAAACACATCACGATCGTGCCTTCTTTATTCACCTCCGTCGGGCGAATGAATGTTGCAGCGACGTTGGCAGTCTCTTCGGTGTAGCGTTCGAGCCCTTCCATGGAGACGACCTGATCATCCCAGGTGTCGTCGTACAGACTGAATCGGTGGGTGGTAAACGGCGGCATGTCCCACGTCATCGTGGGGATCTTTCGAAACGGCCTGCCTCGCGGGTCAACGAGTCCGCCTTCGGGGTCGATGAAGGTCAGCACGTAGGTGCCTTCACGAGCGTTGAGAGGGCCAAGGTTGCGGAGGAGCCAGTTTTCAGACGTGCCGCCAGGCAAACGTTCGAACTCAATCCCAGAAACGTCCAGCGGCTCGCCATCGCGGGTGAGCTGAAAGTTGGCGGGTGTGAGTGGATTGGCCAGAGGAGCGTCAAAATACATCTCCAGCCACTCAAGCGGCGTGGTGCGACCGCTGCTGATGCTAGAGGAGTAGCCAGACCGGATCGGTTCGAGAGTGGCTGTGTCGGATGCTTGGGGCGTGTTGGTGGTGTCGTCAGCGACAGGCGGCAGGAACATGCTGATGGCGGCAACGGCAGCCACCGTCATGCCTATCAGAACGCCCACCACTCTCGTGCGGGTGACTCGCGGCCTCAGCCATGATGTTGGCTGCCCTGCATGGACGAGAGGCTCGCCGGCGAGCAGCCGGCGGAGGTCATCCACAAGTTCACCGGCAGACGCGTAGCGGTCGTTCGGAGACTTCGCAAGGCATCGGTTGAGCACGAGCTGCAGCAGCTGACGAAGACGTCGCTCACATGCTGGCGTGGTCGTCTGGAGCGGCGACGGCTGCTGTCGCTGGACGACGCGAGCCGTTTCCACGAGGGAACGCGTGGAGAGATCGTACGGCAGCTGGCCAGTGAGCAGCTCGAAGAGAACCACGCCGAGTGAGTAGACATCGCTGCGTGTGTCGATGGCCTCGGGATCAGCATCGAACTGTTCCGGACTCATGTACTGGCGTGTGCCGAGAAACTGTCCGGTTTCTGTGAAGTCCGAGTGGCCGTCGGTTGTGGTCAGGGCTTTGGCAATACCAAAGTCGATCACTTTGAGCTGAGGCTGGTTGGCGGTGAGCGACTCCTCGTCCCCAGAGACCAACAGGTTGCTTGGCTTCAGGTCACGGTGCACGATGCCGAGCCGGTGGCCGTATGCGATAGCCTCGCAGGCGTTTAAGAAAAGTTTCAGACGGGCAGGAACGTCGAGTTCACGGCGACGACAAAAACCCGTGAGCGACTCTGCCTCCGGGACAAACTCCAGCACGTAGTAAGGCAGCGTGTCGAGGCCGATGCGGTACTGGCCTGCAGTGTAGACCTGGGCGATGTGTGGATGCGTGAGGCGGCCGAGAAGTTCCACCTCGCGGTGAAACCGTTCGGCCATACCGCGGCTACGACCATGGCGGGTGAACTTGATCGCGACGGGGCGAGGCGGGTGTTGCTGTCGGCCGCGATACACCCTGCCCATGCCGCCCTCAGCGAGGAGCTCCTCGACGACCACATCACCGATTTCGGCACCGATGAGCAGGTCTTCCTCTCCCGCAGCCGTATCGCTCTCAAGGCCGGCGTGGGTGTCCGAGGCAAACCCGAAGCTGGTTGCCGGATTCGAGAGTGCCAGCGATCGCGTGCGTTGTGGATCTTGCATACCACCCCTCCAAACGTCCCATTCAAGATACGTCGCGATATGGCGGGGGGCTACCTGTCTTGGTGGGGGGCATCGGTTATGCGTTGAAACAAAGAATCTCTTCGCACGTCGCCGCTCGTGCGGTGTTGTACTTGGCTGGGCGATACTGCCCAGACTGGGCTGCCCAAACTGGTTCGCACTCCCGGCGCTGCCAGATGTGCAGTGAGCCTTAAGAGAGTAACTGTGCGAGGGGAGAGCCTTCGCAGATGGCCAGCGGTCGCCCCACAGGGGTCATCAGTTCACGCGTGTGGTCGATGCCAAACCGTTCCAGAATCGTGGCGTAGAGATCCTGCACGGGCACCGGATCAATCAGCCGCTCGCCTCCCTCAGGATCGGTTTCACCGATCACCCGACCTGCGGGAATCCCGCCACCGGTGATCACGGCAGAGAATCCTCGCGGCCAATGATCGCGGCCGTCAAGCGGGTTGATCCGAGGCGTGCGGCCAAACTCGCCGATGCAGAGCACGAGTGTTGACGCTTCCAGATCACGCTCGCGAAGGTCGTCGAGCAAAGCCGACATCGCTGGGTCAAGCATGCCGACGAGACGGTCGTGAATCGCAAAGTTGGCGGCATGGCCGTCAAAGTTTTCCAGCGACACTTCCACAGAACGGACGCCCACCTCAACAAGACGACGGGCGACCAGGCAGCCGCGTCCGAAGTCGCTGTCACCATACCGCTCACGAACGCTCGCTGGTTCGTCGTCGACCTCAAAGGCTTTGAGATGTTCTGAGTCCATCAGTGAGAGAGCATCGACAATCGTCTCGGAGTGTCGGGTCGCGCCGGCATGCCCCTGGCGTCCTATGCGGAAGGTCTGCGACACCACGTCGAGCCCCGCCAGTCGCCGCTCTTGGCGGATGTCTTTCACCGCAGCCTGGAGGTTGTTGACCCCGGTGCCAGGGCTCGGCATTCGGAAGGCATCGAACTTGCCGCCGAGATAGCCGCCGCGGCCTGGCCAGCGTGCATTCCCGATGGAGACGTACGAAGGCATGCGAAGCTGTTCGCCGATCGGCTCGCCATCGAGCTGCATGGGGATCACCGCGCCGATGGCTGGATGCTGCACCGTGGGATCTGGGCGGTAGCCGGTCTTCACAAAGTAGGTGCCTCGTTCGTGGTCACCTTCCTTGCTCGTCAACGAGCGAATCAGCGAGACACGGTCCATCCGCTCAGCCATCAGCGGCAGCAGGCCGGCAATCTGCAGCCCTGGCACGGAGGTGCTGATCGCTTTGGTTGGGCCGCCGATCGCGCCGCCGGGATGAGGATCCCAGGTCTCCAGCTGGCTCGGGCCGCCGCCCATCCAGAGCGTGATCATCGACCGTGGCCGCTCCTCGCCTCGCGAGCCGGCAGCTCGAGCAGAGAGTGGCGGCAGGGTGAAGGCAACACTGCTGGTGGCAGCGGCTTTGAGAAAGTGGCGACGTGTGTGTGCGGAGCCAAAGAGGTGCATCAGTTGTCTCCCAAGCCTCTAGTGGTTCCAGGAAAACTCAGCGGCATTGATCAAGACCCAGCAGAGGTCCTGGGCACGGACCGCGGGACCGCGGGAACGCTGTTCGTCAGCAGGCTCGTCCTCCTCGGAATCGGTGCTGCTGTCCTCCTGCCAGGCGGTCAGGAAGTAGTCGCGTTCGACGGGCGTAGGTCGGCGTGCCAGGCAGATCAGGAAGCAGTTTTCGATTAGTTCCTCGTTGGTCATCGAGGAAACACCGAGACGGGTGGTGGCATTGAAGGGATTGGGAGCGGTCGTCTCCCGCACGAGCTTGCCATTCATGCGAACGAGCGCCTGTGGCACGGTGCCGACACGGGCAAGCAGCTCCTCATCACCAGCATCGCCATACTCTTTGAGAAAATCGTTTTCACGAATGAAGCGAATCATCCGCGTCAGCAGGGCTGAGTTGAGGTCAATCGTGCGGATTGACGATGCCTGCAGCATGCTGCCGACCACCTGATCCACACGCAGCCGTTCGACCGGAAACACCGCCCAGGCATCGACAAGCAGTTCTGTTTCCTCGATCGTCGGTTCATCGTCTGCGGCTGGAGACGCCGCGTCGCGGACCACCGCAGAGGAGAGCTGAAATGGCTGGCTCGCTGCGATCACTTGCAGCAGGTGCTGGAGGTCGTAGCCGCTGGCCACGAACTCGTCGGCGAGCACATCGAGCGGAGTTCGTGGCTCCTCGCTTGTGGCCTCCACGGGATCAGGAAGGTTGTCGACATCGGTGTGACCCGGTCCCCCCGCCGAGAGTGGACGGCCAAACATCAAGGCCCACATCCGGTTGACGGTGGCGCGTGCGAAGCGACGGTTGCGTGGGTCTGTGGACCAGGAGGCGAGGCGTTCGCGGGCGGTTCCCTGCTGCGGCAGCCACTCTTCACCGAACGGCACCGCCGCCTGCACGCCGCGGCTCTGCCCCATCGGACCGATGTCCGCTCGAAACACACGAGAGGGATCGTCTTCGACGCCGAACGGGGAGAGTTTGACCTGTCCGAAGTAGGCGGCGAGGCCACGGAAGTCGTCCTGCTGCCAGTCGGCGAACGGATGGTCGTGGCATTCGGCACAGTCGATACGTTGGCCGAGCACGGCTCGCACGGTGCGGGCCGCAAGCTTCTCCGGAGACGGGGTGCCATCTTCAACGGAGTGCGTGATGAAGTTGGTCGCAGGTTTGCCGGTCCAGAGGCCCTGTGACGCGATCACTTCGCGGACCACCTCGTCGTAGGGTCGGTTGGCTGCGAGCTGCTCAGACCACCATGACTTGAAACGGTCACGACGAAAGACGAGGAACGGTTCACCCTGGGTGCCGACAAACGCTCGCGTCATCCGCTCGGCAAACGACTCCGCAAAGCGACGGTCAGCAAGCATTGCCGTGGTCCAACGCTCGAGGCGACCGTCCCGAGGCTCCGTTTCAAACTGCCGAAGCTCTTCCAAGGATGGGATCGTGCCGTGGAGGGCGAGCGAGAGCCTGCGGAGGATGGACAGGTCGTCGGCGGTCACCGTGGGGCTGAGCCCTTGGCCCGCCCAGGTCTCGGCGAAGGCCGCATTCACCCGGGCGACGGCGGTGTCGAGACGCTCGGCGTGTCGCCGGGATGCTGCTGTGGAGGTGTCGGAAGAGGCAAGGCGACTCTCGTGCGAAACGCTCACCGCTGGTGCTGGACGGGCTGGGGCGACAGAGCGACCGACAGCCCAGGCAAGGCCGACGGTGACGAGGATCAGTGTCAGGGTCGTGGACCGCGTCAAATGAAACGCTCCTGCAAACGTCAGGGCTTCAGCACAGGGGAGTCAACGCGACATGGCTGGGCGAGGTTTCGTGGACGCCGCTTGATTTATAGTATCTCACGGGCTGGCAAACGTCGCGAGAGGGACTCCCGGAGGAGCTACACTCAGGGCTACTGCCGTCGGTTTTCTGTGCCGTGTGTGATCTTTCCCGAGACTGCTTCGCGATGGCCTTCGCTCCTCCACTGGTCGGATTGACTGCGGATCAGTCGTCTCCTGAGGTCGCTGCTGATGTTCGACCGCGGTGGCTGAAGTGGCTGTGGCGAGGCTTCTGCCGTGGGCTGGGGGCCGTTGTTCGGTTCGTGAAGAGGCTGTTTGGAGGACTCTTCTGGGGCATTGGAAGAGTCTTCAGTCTGATAGCGCTCGCCGCGTTGCTCGCGGGGGTGGCAGCGATTCCGCTGGTGAACTTCTGGGCGCTCGGGGCGATGCTCGAGGCGGAGGGCGCTGTGGCTCGCACCGGAAAACTACGAGCGGGCTTTCCCTTGAGGCGAGCGGCCACGCGGGTAGGGGGCATGGCATTGGGGCTCGCCCTGTTTCTGTTGCCACTGCAGCTGCTGGCTGGCTTCGCTGCTGACGCAGCGATCGTCGATGCGGAGGGCCTGGTGGCACGTCGGTTGGCCCGCGGCACCACGGTGGCTGGCGTGGTGGTGTTTGCGCATCTGCTGTTGGCTGTTTTGCGAGGCGGTCGGCTGCGTGACTTTGTGCGACCAATCGCCAATGTCCGCGGCTTCGTGCGGGCCTGTCGAAAGAAGGGTGGTTTTTCGGAGCTGCTGATGCCGCTCGAGAGCCTTCTGCGTGATGTGCGGCCGTGGCGCTCCTGGAAGACGGGGTTTGTTGGGGCAGGGGGCGTTTTAGCGTGGACCGTGGTGCCGACGACGATCTATGCGGCGGCAGATCAGGCGCGGGGGCCTCAGCTTCTGCTGACAGTTGTGGGCGGCATCTGTCTGGCCGTCGTGCTCTCATGGGTGCCGATTCTTCAGGCGGGCTATGCAAGAGACCCAGGCTGGAGACAGTTCGGCCGGCTGGGTGAGGCGAGGATGCTGTTCGCTCGCAGTCCGATGCTCTGGACAGGCGTGCTGCTGCTGGGCTTCGCCGGCAGTCTGGTGCTCTATCTCTTCAAGATCGCGACGCCGCCGCGAGATGCGGTCTGGCTGATGACCCCCTTCTTCGTGCTGGTGATCTACCCGGTACGAGTGCTCGCTGGCTGGGTGTATGCCCGGGCGAGTCGGCGAGAAACCTTGCCATGGCGGGCCTGGCGGTATGGGTGGGGCGGGGCGTGTATTGTCGTCACGCTCTTCTACGTTTTGCTGCTGTTTTTCACGCGAGATATCGGGGCCTACGGCAAGCTCGTGCTCTACCAGCAGCCGTTTCTGCTGGTGCCATCGCCGTTTTGAGGCCGCGAGCGAGTCAGGTGTCTGCCGCCGAGGCGACAGTGTCCACGTCGGGTGAGCATGGCTGTAACGGTTTGCGGGGCGTCGCAGGCGTCGGTTTCACTGCCGCGAAGCGGTTCTTCTCTCGCGAAAAGCGAGTTTCATTCGTAAACTGACAACGTGGGGTGTGAACCAGCAGAACCTGCGGCATGAATCAAGCAAGCGAGAGCAATCACTTTATGGAAACGAAACGCGCGTATACACGACGGATCGGCCTCGCTGTATTTGCTTTGATTTTGTCAGCGGGGGCTTGTGAGGCTGCGAATGTTTCTGAGGCACTCCGTCGGCTGGAGTCTGAGGCCGCGAGTTGCCGGACTGCGGCAGGAGCAGCTCGCGTCTATACCGTCGCTTTGACCAGTGCTGGCTTGGAGGGCTCCGACCGTAACGCCGCTGAGGCTCGGCGTACACACTGGCTCAAGCTCGCTGATGAAGGAAGGCGACGGATCGGTCGCGAATGGCTCGACAAGAGCGGCCGAGAAAAACTGGAAGCCGAAGCCGATCTTTACATCGAACAGAGTTTTGAGATGGTCCGGCTGGGGAACGGTGCGCTTGCAGAGGAGCATCTCAAAGAGGCGAGCCGTCGTTTTCTGGAGAGCGGACGGGCCGACATGATCCTCGGTCTGATCTACGCGACTGTGCTCGGCGACACGCGACGGGCAGCCATTCATTTTGCCGAGGTGATCAAACGTGAGCCCGGCAACGCCTACGCCTACAACAATCTCGCGCTGACTGCCCTGGCGGAGCGGAAGTATTCCGTGGCGATACGCAACTTCCGTAAGGCGTTCGCCATGATGCCTGACTCACAGGAACTTTCGGACAACTTAGCGATGATGCTCGGCATGATCGGATCCGGGCAGTTGGTGATGCCAAAGGATGAGGTCGAGGCCGTCAGTGATCTTTATCGTTTGGCGATTCATGATCTCGGTCTGCAGCCCTATCAGCCGACTCAAGGCAATCAGAACGGTGGCATGCAAGGCACCTCCTTTTCTGGCGGTGCTGCAGGGGGTGGTTCGAGCATGGCGGCCGGTTCCTCGGGCTACGGCTCTGGAGGCGGGCTGGCAACATCGGGTGAGTTTGGTGGTGAGCCTGGCGGCGGAGGAGGCGAGTACGGCAGCGGTGGCTATGGTGCCGGCGGTGGAGTAGCCGGTGGTGGGCAGGGTGATGGTGCTGGGACCGCGGTCATTGGCTACACCTTCTTTACGCCCTTCGGACGGCCTGTCCGTGGCGGCATCTCGCTCGATCCAGCCAC
>JADHNY010000077.1 GCA_016779265.1 Pirellulales bacterium
CTCACCAACCATCTCCCAGCGGCTGCCTGCGTTGCGATCAGTGCCTGGGGCTGCTGGCGGATCTGTGTCGAGCGGGAGCGTTCGCCGGGGCTCACTGCCGCAACGGCCTTGGCTGCGGGACTCGCAGCCACCTTTGATCTTCCCGCCCTGGCCTGGACCGCGTTTGTAACAGTCGCTTTGCTCTGGTGCGACACGCGTCGAACAGTACTGGCAGCAGCACCAGCTCTCCTGCTTGTTGCCGCAGCCTCCGTCGGCGCGAACTACGCTGCCCATGGCACGATCGAACCGGCGTACGCTCACCGACGAGGCGAAGACAGCTGGTACGACTACACCTACGAGCTGCCCAATGGCCGGGTGATCGAGAGCTACTGGCGTTCGCCATCAGGCGTTGACCGTGGAGAGCCTTCGGCTGGCCTCTACGCCTGGCATTCGTTGCTCGGTCACCACGGAATCTTTTCGCTAACACCCGCCTGGCTGCTGGTGCCGTGTGGATTGGCGATGCTCGTTGCCCGATCGTCGACCGATCGCCGACTTGCCGCATTGGGCGTCGCGGCGATTTCCGTCACCGTGATCACCTTCTACCTCACGAGATCGCCGGGAGACCGCAACTACGGGGGTGTCTGCAGTGGCTTCCGCTGGGTGTTCTGGCTGGCTCCGCTCTGGGCTACCGCAGTCGTCCCTGCAGCGGATGCCGTCAGCCGTAGCCGCTCTGGTCGTGCCATCGCGGCCACCTTGCTCGGACTCTCGGCACTCTCCGTCGCTTACCCCACCTGGAATCCGTGGATCCACCCCTGGATCTTCGAGTGGATGGGGCATGCGGGCTGGCTGACTCAGTAACCGCCGTCACGACCACACACGCAACACTCGCCAGTTACCTGCTCCACTGGCTGGTCACCGCTGGTCAGTCGCTTCGCCAGTCAGCCAGACGCCTCGCCGGGCTCACCTCTGGGCTTCGCCCACCACGGCCAGGCGATCACCTCTCGACGCACCTGTGATTGCCGATCGCCCGGTATGCCAGGATCGGTGTAGCCAATCGAGATCGCCGCCAGCGCGATCTCTTCCTGCCTCTCGTCGGTTGTCACCACACCACCCTGCAACGGCTGGGTACTGCCGTAGAGTCGATCCCCCACCATCGGCATCCCTCTGGCAGAGGCCTGGAGACGCAGCTGATGCATCCGTCCGGTTTCGGGAGCGAGTTCCAAGACGACGGCGGCGTCCTGTCGCGACACCGACGCCACACGCGTGCGAGCCTCCTTGCCATGCGGATCGCTCGCAGTCGTCACCACTCCGCGAGCCTCATCCGGCACCTTAGCGAGAAGATCGACCCACACATCTCCTGCCTTGGGCAACGGCCCAACCACCGGCAGCTGTACCATCGCGAGATACCGTTTCTCGATCTGCCGACGTTCAAACTGCCGCGCGAGCTGGCGAGCTGCCCGACGTGTTGTGGCAAACAGCATCACGCCCGATACACACCGGTCGAGCCGATGCGGAATACCAAGATAGTCCTCTCCGCACCGGACCTGGAGCAGACGCCGGACGCGGGCCTCCATTGAATCGATGCCGGCCACCGCCTGTGTTGCGAGGCCAGCCGGTTTGAGCACTGCGAGCACTCCAGAGGCCTCAAAGAGCACATCTACAGAGTCTGCAGCAGCGACCGCGTTGGCAGCAAAGGTTTTCTCAGCGTGCACGGGGCTCTCTTGTAAAGGCGGCTTAGCAGCCCCCCCGCGAGCCACATGGTGAGCCGAGCGGCATGGTGAGCAAGGGGTATGACGGGCCGCCTTCTCGCAATTCTAAAACACCATGCGGGAAACACCATGGCCCGTGACATGAATGCCACGGGCCATGCGTTCTTTATCTGCAACACGCCGACAGCGAGCTATGATTCGATCCGCTTGAGCGCTGCGAGGGCTGCGAGGGCGCGGTCAGTGCCGCCGAGCTGCGCCGCAGCCTTCTTGGCTGCCAGGATATCGTCGATCGAGATCGCGGCGCTGCTCGACGCGGCGACCACAGGCTGCTTCGCAGTGGGAGCCGCCTTGCGTCCGGCACCAGCCTTGCGACCACGAGACGAACGCAGGCCGAGCTTCTTCAACACAATGCTTACCTGAGGAGACGAAACGGTAATTCCACGCTTCTCAAGCTCGGCGATGATCGCGACCGGCCGAGGCTTCTGGCCGTTCTCCTTCATCTGCTTTGCAACAGTACGAATCTCTTCAGACTTATTCACGCCAGCTTTCTTGGCATTAGCCATAATGAACATCAACTCCAAACAAGGGGAACGGCATGCGGTGAGACATGAAACATTACCCAAACCATAGCACTGTTTCTGACAGTAGCACTGGCTTGTTACATATTTTGTAAGCCTGTTTGGAATACAACGAAACGCAACCCGCTCGCATGAGGGGCAACACCAGCCTGCGACTACACCCCGGGTCTCTTTCTGCATCTGCCACCACCACGGTGACGCCGGCAAGGCCTTGAAACCGAAGCGAAAGATACCTGAAACCGGTCTGCCGCCTGATCGCCGTCGGAGGATCGCGGTCGCAACTCAGCCGTCAAATGAGATCGATCACAGCAGCCAGGCGTGTCATCACACACAAAGCGGTGGAGCATTCGCAGCAGCACGGCCACGCCCCAGGAAATGGCCCTTCAGACGAGCCCTACAAAGAGGCCCTTTTGATACGTGGCCCAGGGAGAGAGGCCCAGGGAAGGAGCCTAGTCAGAAGAGGCTCAGCAGAACGCCTGAGCACACAAGCCCAAGAAAAAAAGATGCCCCGTCTAGGACTCGAACCTAGAACCCTCTGATTAAGAGTCAGATGCTCTAACCAATTGAGCTAACGGGGCGGAGGTCATGTTGTAGCGGCCCCCGGGCTCTGCCACAAGGGTGTGCTCTACGGCCGCACAGTCACGCAAAAACAAGCCGAAGCGCCAGGGCCTGCGTTGAGGCATTCGCCGTGAACGGCTACATTTCCGCTCTTCAGGGCCACACGTTTCAGGGAGGAAGAAACCTCATGGGTAGATTTGACGGCATGCGGGGCGTCGTGTTGGGCGTCGCGAATGACCACTCCATTGCCTGGTCGATCGCAAAAGAAGTGCTCGACGAGGGGGGTGAGATTGGCTTTAGCCACCTTCCCGACCGGCCAGACGACACACGTCAACGCAACCGCCGCCGTGTCGCCATGCTCACGGACGAGCAGCCAAACGCTCGCTTCCTGATGCCGATGGATGCCGGCAACGACGAGCAGATCGCTGCGGTGATGCAGAAGGCGGGCGAGGAGTTCGGCAAGATTGACTTCCTCGTTCATTCGATCGCCTTCTGCCCGATGGACGACCTCAAGGGGGAGACCGTCGAGACCAGCCGTGAAGGTTTCCGGATTGCCATGGAAACGAGCGTCTACAGCCTGCTCGCTGTGACCCGTCACGCCCGGAGCATCCTTGCTGAGAATGCCTCCGTCCTCACGCTGACCTATTTCGGCGGCGAGAAGGCCGTCCCTGGCTACAACATCATGGGCGTCTGCAAGGCGGCCCTCGATGCCAGCGTGCGGTACATGGCCTACGAACTTGGCCCCACCGGAACCCGCGTCAACGCCGTCAGCGCCGGCCCGCTGCGAACGCTGGCCGGTCGCGGTGCTGGCGTGGAGGAGATGCTCACGTTCTACGAGCGTGTCGCACCACTCGGCCGCAATGTGACCCACGAAGAGGTCGGCAAGAGTGGCGCCTGGCTGCTGTCGAAAGAATCGACTGGCATCACAGGTGAAATCCTGCACGTCGATGCTGGCTACAACATCATGGGCTCACCCGGCCGCCTGCTCGACTCGATCCGTGACGCGGTCTCACCGTGACGATCGGTGTCGCGGTCGCCGTCGTCAGCCGACTCACCCCCTCTGGCCGTCGAGAGTTTCTCGTCGGCCGGAGGGCGGATGATGCCGTTGATGGCCCCGGGCTTGACGAGTTTCCCGGTGGCAAGATTGAGCCGGGGGAAACGCCCGCCGATGCCGCGGCCCGCGAGTGCCTGGAAGAGGCAGGGCTTGTCGTGACTGTCGGCGAAGTGCTCGATCAAGCCCGAGGCTCCTGCCAGGCAGGGCCGATTGAGGTCTGGTTTCTCGATGCGCATCCCGTCGGAGATCAGCAGCCGCTCGCCCCGTTTACCTGGATTGGTATCAGCGAGTTTGCAGACCGCACCTTTCCAGAAACGAACCGCCGGGTTCTGGACTCGCTCATCCGGGCTTATGGGGGATCGTAGCCGCCGGGATTCCAGGGATGGCAGCGGGCTACCCGCCGCACGGCCTTCAGCCCACCCCGCAGTGCGCCATATCTCCGCACGGCCTCAATGCAGTACTCACTGCAGGTTGGACGAAAGCGGCATCGCGGCCCGAGCAGTGGACTGATCGTGAGCTGATAGCCCCGCACGATCGCGATCAGGGTGACACCAGCCGCCGTCTCCAGTCGCCGCCCCACCGCCTTGCACAAGCTGCTCACGGCGAATCCTTTCGCCGAGGGCCTCGTCCTTTCGGCCGACGCGGCCGACGGGCACGCTCACAAAGCGACTGCAGCATGACGGAGAGCTCTGCCACCGTCGGTGGCTCTCGCCGACGCACCACCACCACATAGTCAAAACCGGCCGGCAGATCGCGCTGGCTCAGTCGAAATGCCTCACGAAGACGGCGCTTCCAGTGATGTCGCTCAACAGCAGCCCCCACCCGCCGAGACACCGAGAGCCCCAGGCGGACCGCCGGCACACCAGGCACTGTCACCGCCTCAACCGGCCGGGCAGCGGCATGCACCACGATCACCCCATTGCCGGCCGTCTGACGACAGGCAAACACCCGCGCGAACGCCCGCTGCCCCGAGAGCCGCATGCCAGCAGAAAAACGCAGCAGAGGGGTCATCGCAGTCCGTTGGAATGTGGACAGTCCTACCAACGCATGCCCGAACGTGGATCTGGCTGCGAGGTCGTTGCGATTGCCGAGGTCACAGAGTCGTCCATCTCGGTCGGCAGCATAATCAGCACTTCGGCAATCAGATCGCCCGACACGCCATTCGCATTTCGCACTCCCATCCCTTGGGCCCGGAGTTTCCGCCCACTGGAGGTCATCGGGGGAATCTTCAAGGAAATCGTGCCCCAGGGTGTTGGCACATCGACCTTCGCGCCCTGCACCGCCTCGGCGAGGGTGATGGGAAGTTTGCACTCGAGGGTGTCACGGTCGCGCCGAAACACCGCATGTGGCTCAACATGCACCTGCAGCAGCAGGTCTCCTGCGGGTCCACCACCACGGCCGGGTGTTCCCTGCCCGCGCAGACGCATCCGCGAGCCATCTGGAAGCCCTTGCGGAATTTTTACGGAAATCGTCTCAGAGCGTCCCTCGCGATCGACTCGCACATCGGTCGGCCCACCCTCAATCGCCAGCCGAAAGGGCACGGTGATTGATGCCGCAACATCCTCACCAGCGGCGGCAGCCGGCCGACGGCGGCCACGGCTGCGACGCCCACCACCACCACCAAACAGGTCCGCAAAGCCGCCCGATCCAAACAGACTCTCCAGATCAATCTCCTGTCCTTGGCCACCGCCGGAGGCCTGTCCGCCACCCGGGAAAGGGCCGCCCGCCCAGCCTGATCCACCACCGGGCGCGAAGCCCTCGAACGAACTGCCGTAGCGGTCATACATCTCGCGTTTCGAGGCGTCGTTGAGCGTGTCGAACGCGGTCTGGACTTTCTTGAACTTATCCTTGGCCGACTCGTCATCCGGATGCAGGTCTGGGTGATACTTCCGGGCCAGCTCGCGGTATGCCTTCCGAATCTCTTCTGCGGAGGCCGTCCTTGGCACACCGAGTGTCTCGTAGTAGTCGTCCGACATAGATGCCTGCGTCTCTTGTGGGGCCTTCGACACGCTGCTCCCGCCAGCGATTCCACCGGCGGAGCCCTCTCGAAGCGGTCCAGTCTAGAGCAAATCAGCGACCGCTAAAGCGATGCCAGCGGCGCTGCCGTTTCTCAGACACCACAGCCGTTCGGTGGCCACCAGTCGCGGGCTCAGGCCCCTGCAGCACCGATGCCCAGCAATGCCTCCGGCGAAAAGCCGCTCGCCCGATTTTCCAGCAGCTGCTGCTGACAACGAAACGGTGCCGCACCCGGCTCAGCCTGCAGCTGATGGTAGCTCCCCTCTGAGTCGAGCACGCGTGCCCGGGCATTGTCGGCGAGATAGCAGGGAATGATCTCATCCAGGATGCGGCGACGTGGCTCATCAGCCTCCACAGGAAACATCACCTCTACACGACGCACAAAGTTCCGCGGCATCCAGTCAGCGCTGCTGAGATACACACGGGCATCCTCTTCCACACCGAACACAAAGAGTCGGCTGTGCTCCAGAAACCGATCAACAATACTCCGCACGCGAATCGTCTCACTCAGCCCCGGCACGCCTGGTCGTAGCCCACAGATACCACGAGCCACGATATCGATCGGGACTCCCGCCTGGCTGGCCGTGTAGAGCGCCTCGATCACGCGATGGTCAACGAGGGCGTTGAGCTTGGCGAAGATCCGAGACGGCTGCCCCTGCCTCGCCCGTTCCGCCTGCTCCTCGATCAGCTCGATCGTGCGGGAGTGAAGATGTGTGGGAGCGACGACCAGCTTTTGCCATTGATGACCCTGTGAGTAGCCCGTGAGCAGATTGAACAATGCGGAGGCGTCGTCAGCGATCTGCTCGTTGGCTGTAAACAAGCCCAGGTCGGTGTACAGCAACGCCGTCGTCGGGTTGTAGTTTCCTGTCCCCAGGTGCACATATCTCTTGAGCGTCTGCCCTTCCTGCCGAACCACCAGTGACACCTTGCAGTGTGTCTTCAGATCGAGAAAGCCAAACACCACATGCACACCAGACCGTTCCAACTGCCGCGCCCAGCTGACGTTGTTGGCCTCATCGAAGCGTGCTTTCAGCTCCACCAAGGCTGTCACATGCTTGCCCGCCTCGGCGGCCGTCATCAGGGCCCGTGAGATGGGGGAGTCGCCGCTGGTGCGATAGAGCGTCTGCTTGATCGCAAGCACCTGCGGGTCGTTGGCCGCCTTGGTGACAAACTCCACCACAGGGTCAAACGACTCGTAGGGATGATGCAGCAAAATGTCTCGCTGACTGATCGAGCGGTAGAGGTCTTCACCCCGCCGCCGCAGGCCACGTGGCACCGCAGGCGTAAAGGGGCGGTCACGGAGCTTCTCAAAGCCTGGCAGCTTGTGCAGTTCCCACAGGGCCGTCAGATCGAGTGGCCCAGGGATGCGATAGATCTCACTGTAGGTATCGCCCACCTGCAGCTCTTCATCTTCGGTGATCGCCTGCTCGACATGCGGATCAGCCCCTGCTGCAATCTCGAGCCGCACAGCCTGCCCTCGCGCCCGCGCCTTCAGACGCTCTTCGATCAGCTTGAGCATGTCGTCTGACTCCTGCTCCAGCAGTTCGAGGTCGCTATCACGCGTCACACGAAACGTCGTCCAGGTGAGTACATCAAACCCGCCGAAGAGCATCGGCAGCCGTGCCGCCACCACATCTTCAAGCAAGACAAAACGCCGCTGCTGCGAGCGGGTCGAGCCGACTGGCACGAAGCGGGGCAGCACCTGTGGCACCTGCACAACTGCAAACATTCGCTTGGGGCCGAACCCTTCACGGTGCTCGAGCAGCGCGCCGATGTAGAGGCCTCGGTTGTGGTACCGCGGTGACGGGTGGGCCGGATCGATTGCCATCGGTGTCAGGATCGGCAGAGCCCGCTCATAGAAGAAGGCGTCGAGTTCCTGTCGCTCCTCGTCGTCGACCGCATCCGAGCCGAGGACCTCAATCCCCTGCTCGGCGAGTGTGGGCTGCAGAATGTCTTGGAGACACCGGTATTGGCGAGCCACCAGCTCCTGCGTCCGCGCGGCAATCTTCACCAGCTGCTCGATTGGTCGAAGTCCATCGGCAGTGAAGTCCTGCGGCGCACTTTCACCAAAGGCCTGCTCCCGCACGCCCGAGACCCGCACCATGAAGAACTCGTCGAGGTTCGAACTGAAGATGGCGAGAAACTTCAGCCGCTCCAGCAGGGGATTCTCTGTGTTCTCCGCTTCCTCAAGCACGCGGAGATTGAACTCGAGCCAGCTTAGTTCGCGGTTGATAAAGGCATCGGCCCCAAACGTTGCGGCAGAAACTACCGGTGACCCTGTCTCCATCTCGCAACGACCTCTCTCATCTCAGAACACTGCCGCCCACAACACTGCTGAACAAGTACAGTTTACCTGTCACTTGTGCGCGAAACAGACAATAGGCATGGCTCCTCACAAACTTCACATCTCTGACCTGCCCGCGTCTCTGCCCGCATGGCTTGCCGCGATTCCTGCAGACCAAGGCAGTCTTGGCTGGTTCGTGGCCGCCGCGAGCGTGCTCGAATCGGCAGCCGCGAAGCCTGGCAATGTGCATCCCGCTGCCGGCTTCGCCGACCTGCGGCACGACGACTTTCTCACCGCCGCCTACGCGATTGCCGAACCGTTCCAGACGCTCGGAGCAAGCATCGCCGAGCAACCAGCGCACGGCGAGAGCGGGCCGATGGCGAGTTTCACGCTCGGCAGCGTCATCCTGACGGCCGTCGAAGCGGCCACCGCAGCAACCCGCAGCAACGCCAATCTGGGAATTGTGCTCGCCATCGCCCCGCTGGCAGCGGCGGTGCAGCCGTCTCGAGACGGAGTTCGGGAGGTGCTGGCCTCGCTCGACAAAGGTGACGCTGCGCTGATCTGGCGGGCAATCCGCCTGGCCAAGCCGGGAGGACTCGGCCGCGTGGCTGACCACGACCTGGCCGATCCGCCCCCTCCCTGCATCCTCGAAGCGATGCGGCTGGCACGAGACCGGGATGCGATTGCCGAGCTCTGGGCCGACGACTTCCGCCCACTGTTCGAGACACACCCAGAGCGGCCAGGCATGGTGACGCTGCTTGAGCAGGCCGTGCTCAGCGGCCTGCCTCTCGGAGCTGCCATCCAAGACGCCTTCCTCCGGCATCTGGCCCACCATCCCGACACGCTCGTCGCCCGCCGCCATGGACACGACATCGCGGTCGACCTTTCGCAGCAGGCCGCGGCACTCCTCACCCTCCCGAACAGCCAGAGAGCCGATGCCGTTGATGCCTTCGATCGGAGGCTACGGGCGGGTCGATGGAGTAATGGCCAGCAACGGCCGCTCAACCCAGGCACGACCGCTGACCTCGTGGCAGCGGGCCTGTTTGTACTCTTACGACGCGGCTGGACATTGGAGCTCTCAAGCCCCAATCCTTTGCCGCACTGCCTTCCGACTGCCCCTCTGACGTGAGCCCTTGAGGAACCTCCACTGATGCCCGCTGATTCCCCATCTCCCCACAGCGTCCGTCTTCGCAAGGCTGTCCATGTCTTCTCGGCAGGACACTTCATCACCCTCACCGACACCCTCTGCGAGCCGATCCACGGCCACAACTGGACGGTCGCCGTTGACGTCGACGGCCCGCTCGATGCCCATGGCATGGTGGTCGACTTCATCGCCTTGCGTGATCGGCTCAGTGAGATTCTCAGCGGCCTCGACCATCGCATGCTGCTGCCGGCTAAAAACCCGCAACTGGAGGTTAGCGAGGCAACCGGCCCGGGCGGCAACAACGAAGTCACGATTCGTTACGAGAGCCGCCGCTGGGTGTTTCCGGCCGACGAGTGTGCCCTCTTGCCAATGCTCAATACGACGGCAGAACTCCTGGCCGAATGGATCGGCCAACAGCTGCTCACTCGCTTTCACGAGGCCGGTACCCCGTTGGATGGACGGCTGCGTGTCGAAGTCGATGAGTGCCTCGGCCAGTCGGGCACCTGGGCAACTCTATGACTCTGCAGAGACCGCTAGGCTTGCAGCGGTCTCCAGCGACATCGCTATCGGACGCTGATCGACATGAATCAGCATCACACCGGCCCCGTGCGGATTCTCCGCAACCGTCCCGGCAACGCCGAGGGTCAGCCCCATCTCCGTGAGGTATCGCAAGAACTCTGGTGACTGATCGAGCACGCGTGCAAGGGTAAACGTCTCCCCCTGAACACACTCCGCCAGCGTTCGAGTCGGAGGCTCTTCGCGGAGTCTGCCATCAGTCCGCGGGATTGGATCACCATGTGGATCGACATCTGGTCGTCCAAGGAATGCGTCCATCCGCTCGACGAGGAGGTCGCTCACGGCGTGTTCCATATGCTCCGCCTCGTCATGCACCTCGTCCCAGGTCATGTCGAGCGTTCGCATTAAGAACAGTTCCAGCAGCCGATGTCGCCGCAACACGCGGAGAGCCAGGGCCTCACCAGCCGGCAGCAGGACGACGCCTTCATACGGGCGGTGGGCTGCGAGCTGGGCCGCATCGAGTGTCTTCAGCATGCTGGTGACGGTCCCTGGCGCCACGCCAAGAGCCGACGACACCTGCCCGGTCGTTGCCGGTCGGCCATCCTGACCATTGATGATCTGGTAGATCGTCTTGAGATAGTTTTCGACCGTCAGGCTCGCCATCGAAGACCTCGTGCTCAGGGCCGAAAAAGGCCAAGCATTGCCGTTCATGCCGTCACCAGCCATGATTCCGTGCAGCGGGGACGTAGGGAAGCAAGTATGCCAGCCTGTCGCCGACCGGTTCGACCTTCTTCAGAACCACCTTTTCTTCACCACTGGCCGTTATGAGCGACGCACCCACACCCGAACTCAACGCAGGGGCCCTTGCCATCCTGCACGCAGCCCTGACGGACGCCGCCGCTCTCGGCATCGCTCGAACCACCGTCGGCGGAGCCACGATCATCGACTGTGGTGTCGAGACGCCGGGAAGTGACGCAGCCGGCCTGCTGATGGCCCGCGTCGCTCTGGCCGGTTTGGGGGAAGTCACCCATGAGCCGGCCGAAAGCCCACGCCTGTTTGCCAAGCCGTGCGGCGAGACCACGAGCAACGATGGTGACGTCTGGAAGCGGCCGGTCGTCTCGGTCTCGAGTTCGTCTCCGGTCGCGGCCTGCCTGGCGAGCCAGTACGCCGGTTGGAAGGTTCACGTGGCCGACTATTTCGCGATGGCCAGCGGGCCCATTCGGGCTGCGATTGGGAAGGAGCCCCTGTTTGACAAAATCGGCTATCGGGAAACGCCCACGGGCGTGATCGGCCTCCTGGAAGCTGCAGCGTTGCCCTCGGCAGACGTCGTCGCGTCCCTGGCCGAAGCGGCTGGCGTTGCGGCTGAGCAGGTCACCCTCCTGGTAGCTCCGACGGCCTCAGCAGCCGGCACGCTGCAGGTGGTGGCTCGCTCGCTCGAGACGGCTCTGCACAAACTTGAAACCCTTGGCTTCGACCTCTCGCTGGTCGTGGCAGGCAGGGGCCGCTGCCCGCTGCCGCCGGTGGCAGACGACGACCTGACCGCCATCGGTCGCACCAACGATGCGGTGCTCTACGGCAGCCACGTTGTGCTGGAAGTGATCGCCGATGAAGACCTGCTCGATGCAGTCGGTGCAGCGATGACCAGCTCGGCCTCACCCGACCACGGCAAGACATTCGCGAGTCTCTTCGAGGCGGCTGGTGGCGACTTCTACGCGATCGACCCCGCGATCTTTGCCCCAGCGGTGGTGGACCTGTTGAACCCGCAGACCGGTGACTGCCTGCGGTTTGGTCAGCTGGAGGTGCCGCTGGTCCGCAAGTCCTTCGGTCTCGACACGGGCGAAGCGTGAGTGGAATGGCCGAGTCTCCCGTACAGCTAGGGCTGGTGGGTGACGCACAGGGCTGGCACCTCAATGACCTCGCGCGGGCAGCCCAGGCCCGGGGTCACCGCGTCGTGACGATTTCCTGGGCGGAGCTCTGCTCGCAGCTCACTACTGGCGAAGAGCAGCTCGGCCCCGCTGCCGCGATGACCTGCGATGCCCTCGTGATTCGCGGGATGCCACGTGGCGGCCTGGAAGAGGTGGTCTTCCGGATGAATGCCATCGCCCGTCTCGAGGCCGCTGGAAGACTCGTCGTCAACTCGGGCCGCAGCCTCGAAATCGCCATCGATAAGTACCTGACCACGGCCCGTCTGGTGGACAACGGCCTGCCGGTGCCTCGTACGGTGGTCACACAGAAAACGGACGAGATTCGGGCCACCTGGCATCATTTCGATGGCGACATGGTAGCCAAGCCTCTCTTTGGCTCGTGCGGCCGCGGCCTCGCCCGGCTCGCAAGCGAAGCAGACCTTGAGGCGTACCTTGAGCAGCTGCCCTCCGAGAGCCCCGCCTACCTCCAGGAGTTTGTGCCGCACCCCAGCGGAGACATCAGGATTCTGCTGGTCGGCGAGCGGGCGTTCGCGATCCGTCGCCGCAGCGATGAATGGCGAACGAATGTCTCACTCGGCGGCACTGCCGAACGTCTGCAGCCAACTGCCGAAATGCTTAACCTCGCCCGGCGAGCTGCGGCGGCCGCTGGCACCCTGATTGCGGGGGTTGATCTTCTCCCGGCCGCCGACGGCCGTCTCCTCGTCCTCGAGGTCAACGCGGTCCCGGGCTGGAAAGCCGTCGCAGCCGCATGTGAGACCGACATCGCCGCCGAAGTCGTTTCACTTTTCGAGCGAACAACCGCATAAACCGCGGAAAAACGAGCAGGACACCTGGGAAACGCGACTGCCGCCGACTGCCTAAAAACAAGGCAGCCAGCCGGCCGCCCGCCGATAAGGCAGGCCTGCCCAAAAACAAGGCGGCTGCGCGCAGATGTGCGCAAGTCTTTTGTTTGCAAGCACTTCCAGCATGCATTTGACTGCAGGCAAAGGATTGCTGCAGGTCCGACGCCCGGCGTGTGGGGCCTTCCGCGATTCCTTTGAGAGTGACTCCATCGATGAACACCGACACCGCCCAACGACCGCATCGCCTCCCCACGCTTCAGCCCGCCGCAGCGGCCGACCGTTCCGCCGCAGATGCGGTCCTCCAGGTGGCCGAAGACCTCTACAGCCTGGAGCCCGATTGGGTGGTTTTTTTCAGCGAAATGCTCGGGGTTGATGGCCACATCCGGCGGACCTTTACCGCCCCTGATGCGATGCGATCCTTTGAGTGCACACCGCAGTATGCGAAGATCCGCGAACTACTCGACGACCTCCGCTCCCGTCAGGACGAGCCGACCAAGCGTGAACCTCGCCGGGTGGTCACCGTCCGCATGCCTCGCTCACTGCACGAGAGCCTCAAGGCCGAAGCACGCCAACTGCATGTCAGCATCAACCAGCTCTGCATCAGCAAGCTGATCCGAATGCTCGACGAGCAGGACCTGGAGGCCTATGACCTCGAACAGGCTGAACTCGAGAACGTCGAGCCTCTGGAAGATGACGACCGTGGCGGAGCGGACCTGTAAGCCGGGTTCTGTCGTTCTCGCCTGCCGAAACAGGCGAGAACGGGCGACCATTTCTCTCGAGCAGCGGTTACCCACTGCCTCTAGCAGCCGACCCGGGAGTGGTTGCTGGACGGGCAGTCCAACGCCGGCCTGACGGCCGAACTCCTCCCTGCTTGGCCTTGCTCCCGATGGGGTTTACCGAGCCAGACCGGTCACCCGGCCTGCTGGTGAGCTCTTACCTCACCGTTTCACCCTTACCGCCAGGTGTCCCCGGCGGCGGTTTACTTTCTGTTGCACTTTCCCTGACCTTGCGGCCGGTGGGCGTTACCCACCATCGCGCCCTGTGGAGCCCGGACTTTCCTCCGCCAGCCAACTGACGGTTCCCGAAGTGAGAACCGCCAATCCTGGCGGCGGCCGCCCGGTCCGCTCCGCCTCAGTCGTCATTCCAATCTTAACGGTCGTAAAGATAAAAACAGGTCGGTCGTCCGCAGTAGCAGAACCGATTCCTGGAAGCACCCTGACGCGGGTGGTATCGTTTCCCGACGGCAAGGCACCTTTCATCACAACCCGCGAGACGGATCTCGGCGGTGGCATGCGATTGTGCCCACCCGTTTCGCACCTTGATGGACAACACGATGTGTACGGAGATCATGATGCTCGGAGAGTTGCTGCCTGTCGGGGGTGGAGATCCGATTCCCCTCCTCAAGCCTCAGCTGACTGTGGGACGCCGTGAGAGCAGCGACATCGTGCTGCGATTTCCCAACGTGTCCGGCACGCACTGCGAGCTTGTGCTTGAAAACGGATACTGGAGTGTCCGAGACCGCGGCAGCAGCAACGGCATCAAGGTGAATGGTACTCGAGTCAGCGACCAGCGGCTCGAACCGGGTGACGTCCTCAGCGTGGCCAAGCATCAGTTTGAGGTTGTCTACGAACCTGCCAAACTAGGGGCCGAGGCGTTGCCCGAGAGTGTGGAAGCGACGAACGACCTGTTCAGCCGTCCGCTGCTGGAGTCAGCGGGCCTGGTCTCCCGTCGTCGCGACGAAGCTCCCATACGACGCGGCCGCCCTCGCTGAGCCCGCGTATCCACGAGACTTCGCAACCGAGTGGGAAAGCCTCGCAAACTTCGTGTTGAGTTTCGCAAGAATCGCTCCGGTCGGCAGCGGCGACGTGACTTCACGGACCTGGTCACGCCCGAGGGTGACCATCCGGATGAGCTGACTGCAGGCGAACGCCTCAGCGGCAAAGGCGCGCTCACCCGCCACCGCACGGTGGTTGCCGATGACGTGACCGGCGAGAACGCCGACGGCTTAGGCGTGCGTCCGAGCCTTGAGGCCGCCTGGCGTGGCCGCGTGCTTGAGGTCCACGGGCTGACCAGTTTCGTCGAGGCAGCGGATGGCCGCGTCGTGCGGTGCGTCACACGGCGTCTGCTCAAGACGATGGCCACCGACCAGCGGCATGTGGTGGCCGCGGGCGACTGGGTGCATGTCAGCGGAGAGGGTCACGAGGGCGTGATACTCGACGTCGAACCCCGCGCCCGCTCGCTCTCGCGGACGAGTCGTGGCAAGCGGCATGTCATCGTCGCCAACATTGATCAGGTGGTGATCGTGGCGACCGCTGCCGAGCCTCGCATCAAGCCGGCACTGATCGACCGGTTTCTCGTCGCAGCCGAAGCGAATGGCATCAGACCGGTGATCTGCATCAACAAAGCGGACCTGGTCGATCCAGCCTCGCTCGTCCCCCTCGCCGGCGTCTACGCACGCATGGGCTATCCGGTGATCCTCTGCTCAACGGTTAGCGGCATGGGCCTGCCGAGGCTCGTGGCAGAACTGCACGGCCGCGTCACTGCGGTTGTTGGACAGAGCGGCGTCGGCAAGTCGTCTCTCCTCAACTGCATCGATCCAGATCTTCAGCTCCGCACCGCCAGCGTCAGCACCGAAAACCAGAAGGGCAAACACACCACCACCACCGCACGGCTGATTGCCCTCGGCGGTCATGCATCGGCTGGCCATGTGGTCGACACGCCCGGGATCCGGCAGTTTCAACTCTGGGAGTTTGTCCCTGCCGAGGTTGCGGCGGCCTACCGCGACCTGCGACCGTTTGCAAACTTTTGTCGCTTTCCCGACTGCACACACACCCACGAAGATGACTGTGGCGTGAAGAACGCGGTTGCCGACGGCCTTCTCGACACTCGCCGCTGGGAAAGCTGCACCGCACTCGCCGCCGGGTCGGCTGAAGCGGCCAGCGACTAAGCCGCATGGCCAGGCGGTATAATCCAGCTCCGGGGAAGTTCTCCTTCAGACGGGGCGTTCCAGGAGACTGGATGAGAGAGACAACACGAGAGGAAACGTGAAGGACCGCACACGCACCAACAGCGTCGAGAGCGAACGGGCCGTGCTCGCCGGACTGCTCGACCGTGACGCTGCTGAAGTTGAGAACCCACTCGACGAACTGGCCGGCTTGGCGGAGACCG
>JADHNY010000010.1 GCA_016779265.1 Pirellulales bacterium
GACTGTTTCGCTGACAGCGCGAGCCATGTCGTCGCCGGCAAACCCGTGTCCGGCGCCTTCGATCGTGACCAGGCCCGTCGGCACGCCCACGCTTTCGAAGGCCGTGAGGATCTTTTCGCTGTGCCAGATCGGCACGAGCGTGTCCTGGTCGCCGGCAATCAGCAGTGCAGGGGAGTCGTCGGCAGAGACGGCCAGCAGCGGTGACATTTCGGCGGCAACGGCCTGCGTGATGTCGAGCCCAGGAAAGTTTTCATACTGTTTTTCGTGGTTGGGATCGCTCCAGGCCACGGGCCGCAGGTCGGTGGGGGCGACCCAGGCG
Source organism: Pirellulales bacterium (assembly GCA_016779265.1). Classification (GTDB taxonomy): domain Bacteria; phylum Planctomycetota; class Planctomycetia; order Pirellulales; family UBA1268; genus M30B53. Next base: position 320 of record JADHNY010000010.1, read on the forward strand.
CAGACTGCTTTGACGCGGTCGCTTGCCTTGAGCACGGGATCATCGGCGGCTGCATCACCTTCGTCGGCCGTTGTGGCGAGCATCAGCGAGAGGTGTCCGCCGGCGCTCATTCCCAGGGCGCCGAGCCGCTCGGGGTCGACCTTCAGATCCGCCGCATGATACCGCACGTAGCGGACGGCTCGCCGCACATCGCCCACGGCCTCGCTGATACCGTAGCGGGGGCTGCTGCCATGCCGCACGGCAATCACCGTAAAGCCTTCATCGGTGAAGGGGGCAAACATCGGCAGCATCTGCTCCGGTGGCCGCCACGAGGAGAACCAGCCGCCGCTGACCATGAACAGGATCGTACCACCGTTGGACTCGTCTGGCCGGTAGACGTCAAACGTCATCGCCAGGCCATCTTTGTGGCCGTAGACCACGTCGGGCTGAATCGCGACTTCCGCGGCGTCGGCTCCGCGAGCGGCTGCCACGAGCAGCAGTGTGAACAGCATGCACTGACGGTGGGCAGGAGATGGGGCGGGAAGCAGGTGCATCAGGAGTTCCTCTTCAGCAAAGTGATGGGTTGGGAAGACGTGGGGGTGGGGGCCGCTGTTTGCAGGGCCGCTCAGAGAGGTTTCCCGAGGCCGCCCTCAAAGAGCCTGCGAAACTCAAAGCTCGTGAGCTGCCACTGTTCGCCTCGTTTCACAAGCTCAATCGTGCCGCCGACGAGCGACGAGGCCTGCGTGCCGCTGCCATCAACGCGGCCGGTGGCCCGCACGATCAGGTCGGTGGCGGCGGTCGGTGGTGAGGTCGACGCATCGACCTCGATGAAGAGCTTCGTGATCCGGGCCTCGCTCGGCTGATACCGCTCGATGATCCGCTCCGCATCCTCTCGCAAGGATGTTGCTGAAGGATCGATGGCTGCCAGCAGCGTTGCCGTGTCGCCGGTCTCCGCAGCGGCTGCAAGCTGATGCAGCAGCATGTGGATCTGCTCCCGATCCGTTTCCACCCAGCGATCGGCAAGATGGCCACCGCCAGCAACAACGCCGGCCACGAGCGTGGAGATCAGCAGCCACCGCTCACGGGCCTGCAGCCACCACAGTAGGCTGCCAATGGCAATGGCGAGGCCGATAAGAACGAGAGGAGCAGAGTTTTCAAACGGCATGGGTGCGTGTTCTCACCGAACGAGAAGTTCTCCATTCATCACCATCCAGTGCCCCGGGAAGGTGCAGAGAAAGGGATAGCGACCGGGAACGTCGGGGGCCGTCAGATAGATCGTCTGCTGCTTTCCCGGAGCGACGATGTCGGTGTAGGCGAGCACCTCTTCCGTGGCTGGGATGTAGTGCCGGGCGACTGCTGCAGGATCGGCAATTAGCAGGTTGGCGGCTTCGCCAACGGTCGAGAGACTGCCGGGAGCAGCCAACGCCCAGTTGTGGGGAACGACGTCCGGGTTGATCAGGGTGATGGCCAAGGGTTCTCCCGCCGCCACCTCCAGCAGACGCGGCAGGTAGGACAGGTTGGGACCCACGCTGATCTCAATCGCGCGGGCGGCCTCGATCGACTCCGCAAACGGATTGGGCTCACGGGCTCCCAGCCGGGCGATGTCGGCCAGGATCGGATGCAGCCGCACGGGTGTGTCGCGAGCCAGTACCTCAGCCGCAGTGAACGAGCTATCGAGGGCGTTGATGGTGAGCAGCAGGTCGGTGAGTTCGCCGGAGGCGGTCTCCAGGCAGAGCTGGAGCTGGTTAACCGGTTCGATTTCAGGAATCTCGTAGAACACGCTGTGGCCATCGTCGAGAAGCGTGCAGGAGCGGATCGGCAGGTGATCGTGCCCCATCACACCTTCATGCTGCGTGGAAAACTCGGGGGAGCCGTAGCCACCGCTGTAGCGGTAGTTCCAGCACTGGGCGAACTGACGGGCTGGGTCGCAGGCCACCTCGGGATCGACTGGCTCGGCAAAACGCACAAGCAGCCCGTTGTCGTGCGCATGGAAGGCTGTTGGCAGCTGCACGCGGTCATCAGCCGGCGGGGCAAAGCGGATCCGTTCCAAGCAGCCTGGGTCTGGCGTGTAGCTTCCCCAGCCATTCATGCCCGAGACGTAGAGGTGGCCGTCGTGGGGATTGAAGCGACCGCGATGGCTGCCTGAGCGAAACGAGACCGGCAGCGGCACGACCGCGGCTTGTTGCTGGCCGCCGACGTCGTCGGTGAGCATGAGAAACGCGGAGCCGGTGCCGAAGGAGAGATGCACGAGGTGGCCCGCAAGCGGCCCCATGGCGTTGTCGGGACACCAGGCCTGGCCGCCAGCGGAGTTGTCTTCACCACGTGGCAGATAGACCAGCGGGAGGGCAGGAGGCTGGCCGTTGCGTGGCCCACCATGGCCAAAATGCAGCGGTGCACCCGTGTCTGAAGGAGCGATGCCAGCGATCATGCTTGCAGGCACCCAATCGCCTTCGCTGCTGGCAGCGGTGATCAGGCCTGAGGGCGTGAGGCCGATGCCGTCGGGATTGCGGAGGCCGGTGGCAAGCACTTCCACACTGCTGCCGTCGGCGGAGATCCGCAGCAGTCCCTGATTGCTCGACGCGGTGAGGAAGCAGCCTTCAGCATCCCGCTCAAGCCCCATGATGTAGTCGTGCCCGCCGGCTGAGGTGCGGTAGGCACGCGAGAAGCATTCGTAGTAGTCGATCTCGCCGTCGTCGTTGAGGTCGTGGAGTTTGGTGATCTGATCGCGGCCGAGCACATGCATCGTGCCGTCCACCACCACCAGCCCAAGCAGCTGATGCAGTCCTGAAGCGATCCGACGCCAGCGAAGGTTGGTGAGCGTGTCATCGACACCTTCCACACGCCAGACATCCCCCTGCATCGTGCAGACCACCAGACTGCCGTCGGGCAGCACGTCGTGGCCACCGCAGTAGAGGAGGGCGTTCCAGGGGTTGTCGTTGGGGAGGGTGAGCGTGTCGACGGCAAACGGGGAGGTGGTGCCGCGGGTGCCACGGGTTTCGATCACGTCTGGCCACTGCGGCGGGCCTGCCTCGGCGATGTGCTTGAGCGGATGCTCCGCGAGGGGAGCCATGACACGCACAAACCTGCCGTCCACCACGTTGGGCACGTCGAGGTAGCGGACACCGTCGAGCGAATAGAGGAAGCCCACCTGACGTCCGTGGCGGACAAATCCCTCGTAGCGGATGGTGGTCGCCTCTGCCGGAGAGGCGGCATGCTCCACGCGGCTGCCCTGAGCGATCAGGCCCCCGAGAAAGCCCGCACGCACATCGGAGAAGCCGAGGAAGCCGTCTTTCCAGACGACGGGATAGCTCAGGCTGTCAGGATCGAAGCAGACGCTCAGGTTTTCTTCCAGCTGCACGCAGACCGCTCGCGGCACGGTCATGCCAAAGGCATGCAGCACGCCTGCCTGCACTGAGCCGAGCACGGTCTCGTTCCAGTGGTTGCTCCGCCAGGTGTCTTCGTTTTGGTTGCCCCAGTGGCCGTAGCTGCCACCATCGAGGCCGGGGTAGGGCGGGGTGAGCACCGGCCGCGGGCAGCGGTCGCGGAAGAAGCGGGCCTCTTTGGCGTAAAAGTCGAAGACGCGATCACGGTTAACCGGCAGCTGCCAGTCGCGGTCGACTGCCGGCTCCAGGGGTGTTCGGTCGTAGACAAACTCTGCCGGCACGCCGGAGTGGGCCTGCTGGAGGAGGAGCGAGGTGCTCTCGGCAGAGATCTGCTCATGCCGCCCCATGTCAGACAGGAAGCGAATCAGGTCACGCCGATCCGCAGCAGAGAGGGAGTCGAGCAGCCGGTTGGGCATCAGGCTGCCCACCTGTTCAACCTCGTCGACCTCAGCGTAGGGCACCTCGATGATCGTGTCGTCTACCGGATCACGAACGCGTAAGCCGGTGGCGGTGTCTGGCAGACGATAGCCGCGGATCGCACGGCCGTCATTCGTGAGCAGGGCCACTGCCTGATACGCAGGTTCCACATGCCGCTGTGGATGAAGCAGGGCATCGGCGAGCAGTTCTGGCGATCGCTCAACACCGATCTTCGCCAGCGTCGGCCCGACGCGGCCGCCATGCTCGCCCACGCGATGGCAGGAGAGACAGGCGAGCGTATGTCGGGCAAACACCGCCGCACCGCGGACGGCGTCGCCCTGCTCGATCGCTTCCGCAGCAAGGGATCGAGCGTCGGCCGAGGCCGCCAGCCCGGCCCAGGTTTTCATCGCAGGCTTGGGCGTTGCGGCATCACCGTCGAGCCGAGCAGCCACCCAGGCGAGCCCATCGAGGTTGTCACGCAGCCGATCCTCAGCGTCGATCTGGGTGTGGTTGAGAATCCCAAACGGGCCTTGGTAGCCACTCTCCACGATCGCTGCGAGCAGCCGCTCATCGAGATCGCCCTGGCCGATCGGTGCGATCTTATGCGTGACACCATCCTCACCGGAGAACATGCCGTTGAGGTTGAGGATCTCAAGGTGTGGCTGCATTCTGGCCAGCAGCTCAGGCCAGCGGTCGACATGCCCGTGGCCATGGTGCTGGTTGTAGACGATCCGCACATTGTCGATTCCCGAAGCAGCGAGATGCTCAATGATCTCGATCTGGTTTTCCGGTTCACCAAACCAGCCGCCATGGTTGTAGAGGCCGACCGTGCAGCCGATCGCTGCGGCCGCCTCCGCGATCTGCTGGATGCGGGCCGCTTCGGCTGCCACGCGGGCCTGCTGGTCGGCTTCGCTCGTCGTCGGCTCGCCACCGCCAGTGACCCACAGGCTCGTCTGGATCTCATGCCGTTTCAGCACGTCCAGAATCAGCCTGGCTTCCTCATTGAGCACCGTGGGAAACCACCAGCCCACCAGGTCGATGCCGGCAGCCTTGAGCTGCTGCATCTCATCATCAAACTGTGGGATGTGTTCGGCTCGGTAGTCGTAGGCATAGCGGGTGAGGCCGAGTCGCTTGAGCATCGCCATACGGTCGGCGGGCGATCGGGGCTCATCGTCAAACGGCACGATGCACCAGGCGGCGAGCTGGTCGCCGCGAAAGAGGTCGGCTGCAGTGGTGGCCGGAGCCGCTTCGGCCGCTCGGGCCGTGACGCTGCCTCCGCTGGTCCACAGCGTGATGAGGAGGGCTGTCCACACCACCAGGGCCTGTTGCGAGAATGTCGTGCTGTGGCGATGCTGCGACATCGGCCGTGGTGTGTCCGGTGCAGACGCACGCATGATGAGACTCCTGGCGTTGGTGGCGGGAAGAAGCTGCACAGCCCCCTCTCCAGCCGATCATCATAAAGAGTCGGACGGGTGGGGAACCGGAGAAGAAGATCTGTCCCTCGACGCCGCCGGAGACAGCGGGGGTGGCCCGCGGAGGCCCGCTTCTCTAGGCTGCCGTGCATGCCCGTCGCCAGCACCTCTGACGGTGGGCACAGTTGTGAAAGAAAACAGTTGTGAAAGAAAACAGTCAGGCATGCTGACGGCGAGCAGATAGCCGTCTGGATTTTGAAAGATGAGGGAGTGGCTGCGATGTCCCAACCGCGACTAGGTGTATGGCTCATCGGTGCCAAGGGAGGCGTGGCAACCACCATGCTGACTGGCTTGGCAGCCTTGCAGCAGAACAAGACCCCGCCGGTGGGGCTGGTGACGGAGCTCGAGCCGTTTACGCAGCTCGACCTCGTCTCGTTTGGGCAGATCGTAGTCGGCGGTCACGATATCCGGCCGGGCGGCTTGGGTGACGAGGCCCACCGCATGTGGCGGGAGAGTCGAGCGATCACGCCCGAACTCCTCGACGCCGCGGGCGACCTGTTTGCGGCCACCGAGGCGCGGCTGCGGCCGGGCACCATCGTGGCTGCAGGCGACAAGATCGCGAGTCTCGCAGCCCCCGAGACTGCAGCCCTTATGGAGTCTCCGCGGGCTGCGATCGAGCGGATCCGTGGAGATCTTGAGGCCTTTCGCACGCAGGAAGAGCTCGATGAGGTGATTGTCGTCAACGTCGCCTCCACGGAGCCGCCACCACAGCTGCCGATGCCCGACACCTATGCGGAGATCGAGCTCCTGCTCGACGATGCTGCCCGCTGCCCACTGCCGGCGAGCAGCCTCTACTTCGTGGCTGCCGCAGAGGCCGGCTGCAGTTACATCAACTTCACACCCTCGACCGGCAGCACGCCGCCCGCCCTCCAGCAGTTGGCACTCGAGCGTGGCGTGGCCCATGCAGGCTGCGATGGGAAGACGGGGGAAACGCTGCTCAAGAGCGTGCTGGCACCGATGTTTGCCGCTCGCAACCTCGAGGTGATGAGTTGGGTCGGCCACAACATCTTCGGCAACATGGACGGTAAGGTGCTCGATGACCCGCGGAACAAGGCCGCGAAAGTGAAGAGCAAAGACCACCTCTTGGCCGCCATCTTGGGCTATCCCCCGCAGACGCATGTCTCGATCGAATACATCGAAAGCCTCGGTGACTGGAAGACTGCGTGGGACCATATCCACTTCCGTGGGTTCCTGGGGACGCCGATGACGATGCAGTTCACCTGGCAGGGCTGCGACTCGATTCTCGCAGCGCCGCTGGTGCTCGACCTCGTGCGTCTGGTGGAGCGGGCGAAACGCGGAGGTGAAACGGGAGCTCTTACGTGGCTTGCCCCGTTTTTTAAGAGCCCTGTCGGCGTCAGAGAGCAGGGCTTCTCCGCTCAGTTCTCGATGCTCACCGACTGGGCGGCTGGCATGCTTGCCGACGGCAGTGCCTGAACGGGTGCTGCGACGGAAAGAGCAGCGGGCAGAAGCGACTCGTGGCAGCATAAAAAAAGGGCGGATGGAACTCGAGGCTCCATCCGCCCAATCTTTGTCACCTTGCGGCTTTTGTCACCTTACGGCGACTGCTTCGTCAGAACTCAGACCATGGCCTTGAGGTTCTTCAGTGCACGAACGCGAACCTTGACACTCTCAGGCTTGGCAGGACGATCCTGCAGCTCGCCAGTGAAGGGATTCTTCACGTTCTTCTGAGCAGGACGAGCGGGAACAACCTTCCGCTCAACCTTCACGAGGCCTGGGATCGAGAACACACCAACGCCACCCTTCGTAAGGGCGTTTTCGATCTCGGCGTGGAGCGCCTCAAGGACAGCAACGACGTCCTTCTTGGCCAGCCCGGTGGCCTCGGAGATTGCTCGCATGATCTCCGTCTTCGTCAAGGGCTTGGCACCCGTCTTCTTCGCCATGTACTTCGACTCCTGAAAAAGGTTCGTGCTTCGCGGGATCGACAGCCCGCGTTGCGGTTGGTTCCGGTTAAAAAACACACGGAACACAGGTGATTAGACGGGCTCGTCGCGAAAATGCAAGCGGCAGAAGACGGTATCTCTCGGAAAAAACGCTGTTTCTTATTCGTAGGAGGGAGGACGGGCAGTGGGCTCGGCCTTCTCGGAGTGTTGTGCCTGCCGTACTGAGGCAGAGCTGGAAACCGGCAAAAAGCTCGCCCGAGGCTCGTTTCTCCATTGGGGTTGCTTGCCAGATTCTCGGTAGACGCCCTAAGATTTGAGAAGTGTGAAGCCCGCAAAAACACGGCGAATTCTGCATGAACAGGTCTTTTCGGTGGTCTTGGGGCGGGCTTTTGCTGGCATTTTGGTGCCTGCTCTGCTGGTGCCTTCGAGGTGGACAGCTGCACCCCGATGCCACGCTCGGTGGGGCGTCGGTGGCCCAAGGCCAGGGAATTGCCGTGCCGAACGCTGGGCTCGCGGGCGATCTCGATGAAGAAACCGGGATTTTTCTGCCTTCAGACCGGCTCCGTGAGCGGCAGCTCGATCAGGCTCGGCAGGCGATCGCGGCGGGCGGCTTCAGCGATGCCAGCACCGTCATCGACGATATTTTGGCTGGTGATGCCGACAGTTTCCTGCGGTCAGAGGATGGTGGAGCGACCTGGTCGAGCGTGAAGGCGGAGGCCGGAGCACTGCTTGATGCCATGCCTGCAGCCGGCCGTGATGCGTACGAACTGCAGTTTCGTGCCCGCGCGGAGCGGATGCTCGCCGAGGCTTTGGCTGCTGACGACCGTGAGCAGGTCGTGGCGGTGGCCCGCCGCTGGTTTCACACCCCCTCAGGACAGGCCGCTGCGGTCATGACCGCCTTTGACTGCCTGGCCAACGGGCAGCCGCTCTCGGCCTTGGCCTGGCTTGATCGCCTGGCGGGGCTGGGAGATGTCGCCGCGTTTGAGCCGTCACTCTCGCTGATGCGGGCGGTCGCTGCCTATGAGGCAGGGGATCGTGAGGCTGCCGAGGCAGCACTTGCCGAAGCCATGCGGCGTGGCAACGCAGCTTCACTGCAGCTGGGGAATGCCAGTGTTGCGCAGGCTGCAGCTGCAGGCTCGTCGCTCGGTGTGCTTGATCGGTTCTATGCTGACGCAGCCGGCGACGGGTGGCAGCCGTCTGCGGCGTCGGGGGCGTGGCTGATGGCGGGCGGATCGCCATCGCGAGCGGTCTCGATTGAGGCGAGCCGTCCGCTGCTGGCGGCACGGTTTCGCGTGCCCCTGACTCGACACCCGGGTGAGTCGCGACTGCTCGAACGGCAGCGGATTCTCGCTCGGGATCGTCAGCAGCCACTGCTGCCGGCGGGCCAGCCGTTGGTGGTGGGAGACACCATTGTCGTGCGGTCACCGCTCGGCCTGCTGGGGGTCGACTTCACGACGGGCAAGCGGATCTGGCTGCAGCCAGGAAGGTTTGAAGATGACACCGGCTTGGTCGGGATGGCGGAGCAAGCCGACGTCGATAGCGGGCAACAGTCGGTGGCGCGTGGCTTTGAAGATCTCACCACCGGCACCCTCAGCAGCGACGGACGGCTGGTGTTTGCGGTGGAGAGCCCGTCGGCGTCGGCAGCATCGTTTGAGCAGCAGCGGATTGTCCGCCCATTTGGGGGCAGCAGCCGGGAGTTTTCAGGGAATGTGCTCTCCGCCTATGTGGCGAGTGACAAAGGGCGGCTCGCCTGGCGGCTGCCGAGTGAGCCTGCTGATAGTGATGCTGATGCGAACAGCCGGCAGACGCCCGGGATCGGAGGCTTTCCACCGGAGGCCGGCAGCCCGTGGTATCTCGGACCGCCACTCCCTGTAGGCAGTGAACTCTTCGTCTTGGTGGAAGAACTTGGCGAGATTCGGGTCGATGTGCTCGATGCAGCCTCTGGCAGCGTGCAATGGAGCCAGCCTCTCGCCGAACTCGATGAAGCCCGACGGATCGAGCAGCCTGGAAGCCGCAGCCGACGGCTCGCAGGGCTCTCGCCCTCGCTCGACGACGGAGTGTTGGTCTGCCCGACCGGCGCCGGTGGTGTGGTGGGCATCGATGTCGCGACACGCACGCTCCTGTGGGCCTACCGCTATCAGGCGAAGGAACAGGCGAATGTTGTGCGGCTGCCGAACGGAATGATCATCCGCCGCAACGTCCGTGGGGTGACCGAGGTGGCACAAGGTGATCAGTCGGTTGTGCCTGACGCCACGCCCGTGATGGCGGATGGCCGGGTGTTTCTCCTGCCGGCGGAGTCGGACGAACTGCACTGCCTGGAGACACGCACCGGTAAGCTGATCTGGAAAACCCCACGCCGCGATGGACTGATACTCGCCGGCATTGAAGGAGAGCAGCTCGTGCTCGTCGGTAGCGAGACGGTTGCAGCGCACCGTGTTGCCGATGGGAGCCTCGCCTGGCCGGAGCGGTTTTCACTTAAGACGGTTCGCACTGGAACGATGCCGTCGGGCCGTGGTGTGCTCAGTGAAGGGCGGCTGCTGCTGCCCGTCGACGCCCCCGCAGTGCTCGATATCTCGCTTCAGGATGGCAGCCTGACGGCCATCTCCAGCGGTCGTGATGCCATCCCCGGGAATCTCGTGGCCTACCGCGGTGAGATCCTTTCGCAGTCGATCGATTCACTCGACGTCTTCTATCAGGCCGGGCCGCTGGAGCAGATGCTCCAGGCGGAAAGCGACGCACCGCCTGACGGTGAGCGAGGACTCCGCGGTGGCCTCGTTGGCTACTGGATGGGCCAGCTCTTGATCGATGCAGGGCAGCCCCGGCAGGGAGCGGATCTGGTGGTGGCCGCCGCAGCGGAAGATCCCGGCCGCGTCACACCAGGTATGGTCGCCGTTGCGATGCTGCAGGCGATGCGGCAGGACTTCGCAGCCACTGCGGCCCTGTTCCCAGCAGCATTGGAGGCATGCCCAGACAAGGCGATTGCCGCGGAACTGCTGCGTGTTGGGATCGATGGGTTTCTCGCGATGCAGCAGCCCCAGCAGGCCTGGCGTGTGTGGCAGCAGGCCGCCGTGCGATGCCTGGCTGGAGAAACCGTGGCACTCGGTGACGATGCCGAGGCAGGCCCGGTTGCGGATGGCAGCGATCTGTTGCTCGCGTCAACGCCGCCGCGATGGCTTGGTGGTCGGCTTGAGGCAATCCTCAGGCAAGTCGACACGGCAGAAGACGGCGTCGCTGAGGAACTCAGCGGAGCTGTGCAGGCCTTTGTCGACACGCAGGCCCGGCAGGCTCAGGCGGAAGGCTATCGGCAGATGGAGACCCTGGCCGATCTGGTGGCCGCCCATCCGTCTGCAACAACCGTCCGCGAGCAGCTGGTGGAGATGCTCGCCAATCCTGCGCCAGGCCAGGAGGCAGTATCGATCGGTGCCCAGAAAGACCGGCTGCTCCAGCTCGAGCTGACACGGCTGCTGCTGACCGATCGCGAGCCTGCCTCAGGGGGCCGGCCGATCGATGACCCCGCCTGGCCAGTTGGTCGTGTGGCGGTGAAGTCGTACGCCCAGCAGGGCAGGCGGGCGCAGAGTCCACCGCTGGCGAGTCTGCCGGTGGTCGGGCATCCGGGAATCCCCTTTCCTGACGGTCTACGACTGACGCTCGACCGTCGGCAGCCGGGCATGCTGCTGCATGATGGTTTTGGTCGGCAGCTTGGCGGACCACTTTCCTACGACGGCTCCAGTCAAACACGGCGGTTTGGGATTCAGGCGGTGATGATCCCGGGCGCCGCGGTGCAGCCAACGATGGTCGGACGGCTGCTGCTCGTCACATCAGCGAACGGCACGGCGGCCTTTGAGCTCGACCTTCCGGAAAGCGATGACGCGGATGTGGCCACACTGCAGCACAGGCGGCTATGGATTTCCAGCGATGGTCAGGCCACTTCCACACTGACGCCTCAGGTGATGGGGAATGCAGCGGATGGCTGGCTGCCGTTGCTTCGTGGCAGCATTCCCTTAGGCACCGCGATCAGCGAGCCGCGTGGAGTAGGCCGTGACGCCGCTCCCAAGCTCCGCAGCATCTCGCTGGTGCCCAACGGAGCTGCCGTGCTGCAAGGCCGCACGCTCTCACTCCGCGAGCCGGTGACCGGACGGGTGCTCTGGTCACGGAGCATGCTGCCAGCAGCGGCGGAGGTGCTCCTCGACACCGAGTGTGTCTGCGTATGTGCCGCCGGTGGCGGGGAAGCGACGGTCTACTCGATGCAGGATGGTCGACGCGTGGGAGCGTGTCAGCTGCCGCCGGTGACCGACTGGCTCTCCTCTTGCGGGCGGCTGGTGCTCTCGGTGAGCCGCATGCGTGGCAATGGCTTTGGGGCCGGTTCTGTCGAACTGCTGCTGCATGATCCCCTCTCCGAAGACACGGTTCGCTTCGGGCCATTCTCAGCGGAATCCCGGGCTGTGGCAGCAGGCCCGGGCAAGGTGGCGTTGCTCGACCCGGAGGGGCATCTGACGGTGATCGATCTTCTCACCGGGACCGCAGACTTTGAGGCAACCTTGGAGGGGATGCCACCTGGCTTTGACCAGCTGGCTTTGATGCCCTGGCGTGACCGGTTGCTGGTGGTGGCGAGTCGTCCGGAGACGTCTGAGGAGAGTCAACGGCACCTCCAGCTGGGGGCAATCACGGGGGTTCGCACCGCCGGTCTATGGGATGCGGGGCAGCAGCTGGCACCCCTCGTGACCGGTGCGGTGTGGGCTGTGGATCGGCAAGACGGGGAGGCACTCTGGTCGGTGCCGGCAACGCTGCTACGGCATGGCTTTGATGCGGAGCAGCCTGCCGACCTTCCTGTGCTTGTGTTTGCGCGGAGGATCAAGCCTGCGGGATCGAGCAGGCAGCCTCAGCTGAGCCTGTTGTGTCTCGACAAGCGGACGGGAAACGAGGTGTTTCTTGATGACAGGATTGAAACGGATCAGCACCTCTTCTACGGCTGTGAGATCGTGGCGTCTCCAGGTGATCATGCGGTCACGCTAACGCATGGCGGTCGCGACATCACCCTCACCTTCACCGGCGAGACGTTGAGTCCACGGCCGCCATATCAGGGGCTGACACGGCTTCCCAGTCCGCCGAGCCTTTCGGATAAAATTGAGCAGTGGTTTGAGCAGGCTCTGGAGGCTCTGCCGCTTCCCTGAGAAACTTCTCCGGGATGTTCTGGGTTGAAGGGGGTGGAGACTCTGCCACCAACCACGTCAGGAGTTTGCATGCGTCGTCCATTGTTGTGCCTTGCAGACCTGCGGAAGCGGGTGTGTCTTGTGGCTGCCGGAGTGATGCTCCTGGCCGGATTCGTGCATCCCGCGACGCGTGTGGTCGCTGCGGAGAATGACCGGGCAGAAGATGTGGTTCGGCAAGGGCTCGACTGGCTCGCCGCCACGCAGTCACGACGGGGCAGCTGGTCGGCCAACGAGTCGCGGTATCCCACTGCGATGACCGCCTTGGCGGGCACCGCCTTGCTGATGGAAGGCTCGACGACCACGCAGGGACGCTACGCAGATGCGATTCGCCAGGCAGTCGACTATCTCGTCAGCCGTTCTCGGCCCAATGGACTGATTGGAGATCCCACAGGCGACGACCGCTACACCTACGGCCATGGCTTCTCGATGCTGTTCCTCTCGCAGGTGCTCGGAGAGGAAGAAGATGCCCGGCGTCGTGACGAACTGGTGCGGGTGCTGGAGAAGGCGGTGGAGTTTTCCGGCCGGGCTCAGACCGAGGCCGGTGGCTGGGGCTATGTCAGTGCCAAAGATGGCAACGGCTTTGACGAAGGATCGACCACGATCACGCAGGTACAGGGCCTCCGTGGCTGTCGAAATGCGGGCATTCCGGTGCCTCGCGAGGTGATTGAAAAGGCAATCGGCTATATCCATGCCTGCACCAACCCTGATGGTGGTGTGCAGTACAGCTCCAAAGGTGGCGGCGGCCGACCTGCGATCACAGCGGCGGCCATCGCCTGCCTGTTTAACGCCGGAGAGTATGACGACACGCATGTGCCGCGGATGATGCAGTACGCGGAGAAGCACCTAGGCAACATTGCCAATAATGGCTTTGGGCACTGGCACTATGCCCACTTCTACTACGCCCAGGTGATGTATCGCGAGGGGGGGGAGAAGTGGTCCAACTACATCGCTCAGATTGAGAAGCGACTCGCGAGCGAGGCCCGCAAAGAAGGGGCGGGACTGTCGTGGCCGCAGGGCTACATCGGTCCGGTCTACACCACGTCGACCAACCTTGTGATCCTGCAGCTCGACCGCGGGCTGCTTCCGATTTACCAGCGATAGGCCCCGCTTTCTCCCTTCGCCACACCTCCGACGACAGGCTCTGCTGGCACACCGCCGGCGATCGGAATAAGGTGGCGACAAATAGAACCGCTCGTCAGCTGCGTACGGCGATCGTTTTCCTCAAAGGACACCCTCATGCACTCTTCGGCCGACTCCACAGCGAGCGCGCGACTTCACGAGGCACGGAACCGCATTCTTGAGCAGCTCTCGCGAGTGATCGTCGGGCAGCACGAGGTGGTGGAGGAACTGCTGATCTGCCTCTTCAGCCGTGGTCACTGCCTGCTAGAGGGTGTGCCAGGGCTGGCGAAGACATTGATGGTCAGCACGCTCGCTCGCTGTCTCGACCTCTCCTTCAGTCGCGTGCAGTTCACCCCCGACCTGATGCCGGCAGACATCACCGGTACCGAAGTGCTCGAGGAAGATCGGACCACCGGAGCGAGGCAGCTGCGGTTTTTGGAAGGACCGCTGTTTGCCAATGTGGTGCTCGCCGACGAGATCAACCGCACTCCGCCGAAGACGCAGTCGGCACTGCTGGAGGCCATGCAAGAGCGTCAGGTGAGCGTGGGGCGGCAGCGACACAAACTGGCCGACCCCTTCTTTGTGCTCGCCACGCAGAATCCGATTGAGCAGGAAGGCACCTATCCGCTGCCAGAAGCGCAGCAGGACCGCTTCATGTTCAAGGTGTTTGTGAAGTATCCGTCGTTTGATGATGAGTTTGAGATCGCTCGCCGGACCACTGGCAGCCCGATGGAGGATGCGCAGCCGGTGCTCTCCGCAGAGGAGATTCTCGACCTGCAGCGGCAGGTCCGGGAGGTGCCGATCAGCGACCATCTGGTGCGGTATTCCTTGGCGATCGTACGGCAGACCCGTGCCGGTCAGCCGGGGGTGCCGAGTGAGATCGCTGAGCAGCTCGCCTGGGGCGCGGGCCCTCGGGCGGTGCAGTTTCTTGTGGTCGGGGCGAAGGCCCGGGCCCTGCTTGCCGGCCGCAGCCATGTGATCGCTGAAGATATTCAGACCCTCGCCTTGCCTGTGCTGCGGCATCGCATCGTTGTTGGCTTCGCTGCTGAGAGTGAAGGTGTCACGGCGGACGACATCATCAAGCGAATCCTCGAAAACACACCTGCCCAGGAGGACGAGCTTGTCCACGACGCTCGGTTCCAAACGATTTTTGCCTCCTGAGGCGATTGCTCGCATCGCTCGCCTGGAACTGCGGGCGCGGGTTGTTGTTGAAGGCGTGCTCTCCGGACTGCACAAGAGCCCCTACAAGGGGCAGAGCGTGGAGTTCTTGCAGCATCGTGAATACACCAAGGGCGACGACCTGCGACGGGTCGACTGGAAGGTGTGGGCGCGGCAGGACCGCTACTACGTCAAAGAGTTCGAGGAAGAGACCAACCTGCGGCTGTTTCTGGTGGTGGATGCCTCGCGGAGTATGAACTACTCGCATGGCACATCAGCCAAGCCGGCCCTCTCGAAGTTTGACTACGCCGCCACGATGGCCGCGAGCTTGGCCTGGCTCGCCCTGTCGCATGGCGATGCTGTTGGCTGCACCACCTTTGATAGCACGGTGCGGGCAAGCCTGCCGCCGCGAACGCGTCGCACCCAGCTGCAGGGTGTGATTGAGATGCTGGAGGCGGAGCGGTCAGACCAGCCAACCGCCTTCCTGCCAGTGCTCAGGCAGCTGGCGGAGACCATGCCCAAGCGAGGGCTTGTGGTGCTGATCTCCGACCTGCTCGGAGACCAGTCGGCCGGGGGAGATCCTGGTGGCGTGGAGAACATCCTCAAGGGCCTGACGATGCTTCGACGCCGCGGCCACGACGTGGCGGTGCTGCATGTGATGGACTCTGACGAGCTTGACTTCCCGTTTGATGGCCCGACCCGCTTTGAAGGGCTGGAGCTGCCGCAGCACATCGCCTGCAACCCGCGGGCGCTACGCGAAGGCTACCTGCAGGCTGTGGAAGAGTATCTCGCCGCGGTGCGTCGTGGCTGTGCAGGCATGCGTTGTGACTACAGCCTCGTGCGGACAGACCAGCCTGTTGATGCGGCCCTGATTCGTTTCCTCTCACAGCGAGCCTCGATGGCCGTTTGAGCTCGCGATGCCAACCTTTGATTTTCCATCGGTGTTGTGGTGGGGGCTGCCAGTTGCGGCGGCACCGCTGCTGATCCATCTGATCAACCTGCTGCGGCATCGCACCGTCGACTGGTCGGCGATGGAGTTTCTCCTGGCCAGCCAGCGGAAATACCGCACCCGCGTGCTGCTCAAGCAGCTGCTGCTGATGGCGATGCGGGTGGCCGCGATCGCTGGGATCGCGATGGCCTTGGCTCAGCCACGGTGGCGGTCGGCGCTGGCCGGGTTTCTCGGTGGTGAGCAGACGACACACATCCTGCTGCTCGATGACAGCTACTCGATGTCGGAAGAGACGGTCGAGGAGTCCTGCTTTGACCGGAGCCAGGAGGTGGCTCTGCGGCTTCTCGATGAGTTTGCCGCCGCGGGCAGTGGACAGTCGTTGGCCGTGGGACGGTTCTCACGCCTGGCGCAGTCAGCGGCCGATGGCTTCGACTTTGTGCCACAGCCGCTCACGCCGGAGATTGCCGCCGAGGCTCAACGGCTGATTGAGTCGGCCCAGCCGTCGCAGTCCGCCGCAGGCCCTCGCGAAGCGATCGCCGCAGCTGCCGAGTTTGCCACGGCAGGCGATGGCACGAAGACAGCAGTCTGGGTGCTGAGCGACTTCCGTGATCGCAACTGGCGAGCCGCCGATGAGACTGCCAGCCTGCTGAGGCAGATCGCTGATGCCGGTGGGGAGATTCGCTTCATCGACTGCTCACCGCGGCCAACTGCAACGCCTCGGCCCAACTTCTCCGTGGAGTCAATCAGCCTAAACGGCGGCGTGCCGGCCGCAGGCGTTGTCTTGCCACTGGAAGTGACGGTCCGAAATCACAGCAGCATGCCGAGTGGTGAACTGCAGCTTGATCTGCGGGAAGACGGAGTGCCCCGGCCTGGCCTGCGGTTTGATTCGATCCCGGCCGGTGCAGCGGCAAGCCAGCGGTTTGATGTACGGTTTCCAGAGACGGGTGAGCATGCCCTGCAGGCGTCACTCTCGACCGATGTGGTTATCGTTGACAACACACGATCAGCGGTCGTCTCGATCGCGGAGTCACGGGAAGTGCTGCTTGTCGATGGAGCCACCGTGCCAGGGGAACGCGGGGGAGATGCCTTCTATCTCGCTTCGGCCTTGGCCCCGGGTGGTGGTGCCCCAACGGGGCTCGCGATCCAGATCGATTCGCAGCGGGCGCTGACGCGAGAATCGCTCGATCGCTACGACACGATCTGGATGCTCGATGTGCCCTCGCTCGATCCGCCTGAGGTGGAGGCGTTGGAGGCGTATGTGCAGGCTGGCGGTGGTGTCTGCTTCTTTGTGGGACCACGAACGCTGATCGAGAGCACCAACACACGGCTCTATCGCGACGGGCAAGGGCTCTTTCCGGTGCCGCTCGCTGGCGACGTGGAACTGCTTGCGGAGGTAACCAGCCGCGGCGGTGATCGTGTCGCTGATGTTGTCGTCGAAGACCATCCTGCTGTGGCGGTGCTCAGCGGACGCCGTAATCCTCTGGTGGCTTCAGTCCGCGTCGATCGACTGATGGCCGTCGACCGCAGCTTTGAGCCAGCCGAAGGAAGTGGGCTGCGACGTCTTCTGTCGTTGCGGACCGGAGCTCCCCTGCTGCTGGAACAGCCTTTTGGTGAGGGGCTGGTGGCCGTGGCCCTGACCACCGCCGCGCCTGAGTGGAACAACTGGGCTCGCGGGAATCCCAGCTGGGTGGTGGTGATGCTCGAACTGGAGTCGCACCTTGCCCAAGGCCGCCGTGCTGCTGCATCGGCGACGGTGGGCGACCCGATTGAAATCGTGCTGCAGGAGGGGCTCGATGAACCCCAGGTCGATTTCGTGGTGCCGCCCGATGACAGCGTGATCCACCTGGAGGCCGAACGCGGCAGCGAAGGTCGGCTTGCAGCCACCCTTCGCGAGACCGGTGTGGCAGGACTCTACGCAGCCCGCTGGCGGCAGCAGGATGGTGTGGAACAGAGCCGGGTCATCGCGGTCAACGTCGATCCTGCAGAAGGAGAGCTGGCCACCGTGACCCAAGACCAGCTCGACCGTGTGCTCGCGGGCGTGCCCTACACGATCGAACGGGCAGAATCGATGCAGGAGGACCGTGAGAACCTGGCCGGAGCCTCGCTGACCACGCCGCTGCTTTACCTCCTGGTGATTCTGTTGCTGCTGGAACAGGTGGTGTCGTATTCCGCCAGCTACCATCCCGTCTCGAGGAAACGCTAGGCGACCGCCGCGACTCTGTAGCCATGACATTCGCATCCCTTCTTCTTGCTGCCACTGACGTGACCCGTCAGCGGCTCACCAGTGGACGCCTCGACGGCTTCACCGAATGGTGGCAAGGCCCCCTGACCTTGCTGGTCGTCTGCGGGATCGGGGCGGTCACTGTCTGGCTCTACCGTCGTGATGCCGCCGAACTCTCTCCGCGTCTGGCCATCACGCTAGCGGCGTTGCGAATTGGGGCTTTGCTCTGCCTGCTGGCTGCCTGGCTCGACTTTGAGAAACGGTCAGAGCATGAGCTGATCTTTCCGTCGCGGGTGGCGGTGCTGGTGGATTCCAGTGCCAGCATGGCCTTGCCGGAAGCGGCGGTCACAGACGCACCGGCAGAGGCTGCGGGCAGTGAATCTGCGGGCAGTGAGACTGCAGAGCCTGCGGCGATCGCTGGCGAGGCGATGGTGGCTCCGCGAGGGTCGCGGCTCGCGGGAGCGATGCGGCTGCTGGAGGCCGAAGGGCTGCTCAACGCGCTTGGTGACACCCATGAGATTTCCCTGTGGCGATTTGATGCAGGTGCAGAGCCGTTGGCGGTGATGCCGCTCCGCGGAGACGCGACGGAGGAGCCCAGCACAACCACGGAGCAGGCGACCACGGATCAGGCGACGGCTGACAAGGCTGACGATCCATTACCCTTGCGGTGGCAGGACCAGATCAGACCGAATGGCTTCGAGACACGGCTGGGCGAAGCCTTGTTGCGGGTCGCGGATCGGGAGCCGCTCGATGTGCTCGCAGGCGTGATCGTGCTCACCGATGGAGCCACGAATGCCGGTGTCGATCCGCGGGCGGCTGCGGTGGAACTTGTCGAAGCGGGCGTGCCGGTTCTCCCGCTGGGGCTTGGCACGGAGCAGCTGCCGGCCAATGTCCGCGTGGCAGACGTGGCGGCACCATCACGGGTGTTTCCTGAAGACCGGTTTGCGGTCACGGCGTCTCTGCAGCAGCAGGGATTCGGGGGCCAGACGGTCCGCTGCGAGCTGCTGGAGACCGAAGGTGACGCCATCGACGGTGGGCGGCTGATCGATGCAGTCGACGTACGGCTGGCCGATGATGGCGAGCTGGCTGCCGTGCGGTTTGATGTGCCCGGCCTGAGCACACCCGGTCGACGCAGCCTGGTGGTGCGAGTGACGCCGCAGGCCGCGGTGAACCGTGATGACAATCCGCGTGATAACGCACAGGCCACTGAGGTGGAGGTCATCGACCAGGTGACCGAGGTGCTCCTGATGGCCGATGGGCCGACGCGTGAGTATCAGTTCATGCGGAATGTGCTCAAACGGGATGAAAGCTTTGCCGTTGATGTGCTGCTCTCCACCGCTCGCGAGGGTTCCTCGCAGGATGCCCGCGCGATCCTGCAGTCGTTCCCGCAGACGCCAGAAGACCTCGACCGGTACGACGTGATTGTGGCCTTCGATTTCGACTGGCGGGAACTCACGGCCATTGAACTGGCTCGGCTGGAGCGATGGGTGGAACGCGAGTCAGGCGGACTGGTGCTGGTGGCAGGGCCTGTGAGCATGGAAGGCTGGCTCTCTGCAGCACAAGCCGACGTGATCCGCAAACTCTCGCCCGTGGAGCTTCGCAGTCAGCCGCGGCTCCTGCTCGACGCGCCGGTCAGTCGTGAAGAGCCAATGCCCTTGGACTTCACACCAGACGGACTCGATGCAGAGTTTCTCTGGCTGGGAGATAGCAGGCTGGCGAGCCAGACGGTGTGGGGCGAGTTTCCTGGCGTCTATGCCTGCTACGACGCAGATGAGGCGAAGCCGGGCGGAACTGTCTATGCCCGCGGGCGACGCTCCGAGTCGCTGCTTGGAACGAGTGAACGGAATCCCATCTTCCTGGCGGGGCAGTTTTATGGATCGGGGACCGTGTTCGCACTCGGCAGCGGCGAACTCTGGCGGCTGCGGGCGATTGACATCGCGGCCTTTGAACGGCTGACGACCCAGCTCGTGCGACATGTGTCGCAGGGCAGGCTGCTGCGAGGCTCGCGGCGGATCCAGCTGCTGGTGGACCGCGATCGCTATGCCCTCGGGGCGACGATCGATGTGCGGATTGTGCTGCAGGAGGATGTGCCCGCGGGTGTGCAGCCACGGTGTGAGCTGGTCAGTCCTGATGGCTCGCGGCAGCTGCTGCCGCTGACCGCCGATCCGGCGCGGCCCGGTGAGCTTCGTGGGTCGTTCCTCGCAGCCAGCGAAGGCAGTTGGCGAATCGAGGCTGCCCTGCCGAGCACCGCCGCGGAATCACCGGAGGAGGCGGTTGTCTCGCGACGGATCGTGGTGCGACTTCCTGATCGTGAGCTGAAGTCTCCCAAACTCGACCGTGGCAGTCTGGAGCAGCTCGCTGGTGTCACCGGTGGTACGGCCCGCTTCCCGAGCCTGCAGGCCTGGTCCGCACGCGATACCCAGGCGATCGTCGACACGCTGCAGGATCGTTCGCGGCATGAGTTTCAGTCGGGAGCGATCGACACGGCGTTTAAGCAGACGCTGCACTTTGGGCTCTTGATCGTGGGGATCGGCCTGCTCTGCAGCGAATGGATCATCCGCCGCTTGGCGCGGCTCGCTTGACCGCCTTCCTGGATTATGAATCGGATCGTTCACGCATGAGTCACCCGACCGCACCGACGCCAGTCTCCGCCATCGAGCCCGCCCAGCTGCGGGCTGTTCGGCGGCTGCTCGCAGCTGTCCGCCGGCGGGTTGGCTGGTGGATTGTGGTTGAGGCGGCGGCGCTGGTGGGGCTCGCGGTGGCGGGCATCTTCTGGGGCTCCTTGCTAGTGGATCGTCTGCTGGAGCCACCCGCGTGGGTGCGGGTGGGTATGGTGGCGGGTGGCGTGGCCGGCCTGCTCTGGATTGCCCGTCGCAAGCTGGTCGACCGCATCCGCACGCGACTGAGCAGCCGCTCTTTGGCCTTGTTGGTGGAGCGACACCATCCTGCGTTTCACGAGAGTCTGGTGACCACCGTTGAACTCGGTCTGGAACGGGCGTCCTCGACACGTTCTGACCCAGTCGATGCGGGCCTGCTCGCGGAGACGGTCGCTGCCGCCGTGGAGCAGCTGCCGACGGTGCGGCTGAGAGGCCTGTTCCGTGGCCGTGAGCTGAGCACGCTGCTGTTTTCCGGGCTGATGGCCCTGACCACGATCGCGGCCTGTGTGGCCCTCAGCCCAGACACCGCCTCGCTCTGGCTGCGGCGGGTGGTGCTGCTTGACGACACTCCCTGGCCCCGTCGTTCCCGGCTGGTCGCGACCGACTTCCCCAACGGCGTGCGAGTCGTGGCCCGCGGCAGCGATGTCGATGTGGTGGTTGCGGCTGACACATCGATGCTGGTGCCGGATGTGGTCGATATGCGATGGCAGCTTTCGGGGGCGTCACGGTCTGCCCGAATGGGACGCCGTGGTGCGCCGGCGGACGGGCTGCAGCTCTACGGTCATGTGATTGAGTCGGTGAGCGAAGACATTGTGTTTTCGGTCCGTGGTGGTGATGCCCGGCTGGATGGCTTGCGACTGGAGGTGGTCGATCCACCAGCGCTCTCGGAGCTGACGATCGACTACACGTTGCCCGATTATCTCGGCGGTGGGCAGCGGCGGGCTGCGGCCTCGGGCATCGTGCAGGTGCCGCAGGGTTCGACGGTGAACATTGTCTGCCGTTCGACCAAGCCATTGCAGGCTGCGGGGATCAGTGAGCTGGTGGCGGGCGAGCCGGTGAGTCTGGCTGTGGTGGAGCAGAACGAGACGAACGCAGCGATGTCGGCTGTTCAGATGATTGAGGCCTCGCTGCCAAACCTGACCGGCGAACATGCGATCAGCGTTAGCCTGATCGATACCGACGGCATCGCCAACACGCAGCCGATCGGCTTTCTGCTCTCGGCTCGGCCCGATGAGTCACCGCAGGTGGCGATGCAGCTGCATGGTGTTTCCACCGCGGTCACCACCGCGGCACGGGTGCCACTGGTCGGCCGGGTGAGCGATGACCATGCGCTGGCGGCGATCACGATCGATGTTGAGCGGGAGCGACCGGATGCCTCTCCTCAGACCGAGACACGCCCCGTGCCCCGCTGCCGCGGCGGAGAGCCTCTCGTGGAGTTTCTGGCAGACAACCCAGAGGTGGTCGAGCTGACGCCGCTGGAGCTTGCTGTTGGTGACACGCTGCGGATCTGGATGACGGCACGAGACACCGCTGCCTTGGCTGACGGCCCACATGTGACCCAAGGTGATGCCTGGAGTTTGGCAGTCGTGACCCCCGCTGAACTGGCGGCCATGCTCGAGGCCCGAGAACTGCTGCTGCGGCGGCGGTTTGAGAGCGTGCTCGCCAACCTGACCGAGGCTCGCGACAGCTTTGAGTCTGCGGAGAAGCCACTTGCCGCTCGGCTCGGACAGGCGGCAGCGCGTGCAGGTGGTGAAACAGGTGAAATCGCGGAGGCATTCGCCATGATTCACCTGGAGTTTGACAACAACAGCCTGCTGACGGCCGAACTCGATACACGGCTGCTCTCGCAGATTGCCATGCCACTGGCGGACCTTGCGGAGAAAGACCTGCCGGCATTGGTGGCCAAAACACGCGTGCCGATGACGGCTGACGACACGGCCGGCCGGCAGCAGCTGGTGACCCAGACGGATCTCGTGCTGACCAAGCTGAGAGCGGTGCTGGATAGAATGATGGAGTTGGAGACGTTTAACGAAGTGGTCGATCTACTGCGGTCGGCGATCTCCGCTCAGGAGGAGATCCGGCAGGAGACCCGAGACACCGAAAAGGAGCGGGCTCGCGCGTTGCTCGAAGACCTATGAGAGCCGTCGCTCATCTGACGCAGATCTTCACCTCGGGCAGAACTCTGTGGAGTCTGCTCTGCATGCTGGCATGTCTGGCGGTGGCGGCGTTGCCAGGTGCTGCCCAGGAGCCTCAGCCTGGACCCGGTGCTGCGGGAGATCTGCCGTCACTTGCCGAGCGTGAGGCCTCGCTTGCTGAACGCTATCGCAATCTCGAGCGTTCACTGCTGAGGCTTGCCGACCTGATGGCTGCCAGCGATCCGCAGCGAGCAGCCCTATTGCGATCGGCGTTCGAACGATCAAGCAGCCTCGGAGTTGGTGAACGACTGGAGGTGATCGCGTCACTGCTGGAGGAGGGGCAGTTCATCGCGGCACGCAGCGAACAGACCGACACCCTCAGCCGAATGAAGCAGATCCTCGACCTACTCGAGTCTGGTGATTCCGACCGACGACGGACATCGGCCAAAGAAGAGATCAAAGCCTATCTGCAGCAGCTCGACACGCTGATCTCACGCCAGCGGGAGATCGGAGGCTCCACAGAGTCTGGCGGCGACGCGGAAGACCTCGCCGAGCGTCAGGAGTCGCTGGGCACCAACGCTGAAGACCTCGCAGCCGAACTCGGTGGCTTTGCTGATCGCATGGACCCGCAGTCGGAAGCCGAGGGAAGCGGCTCGACACCTGCTGGCGAAGGTCAGCCGCAGCAGGGCGAATCGCCTGCGGGAGAGCAGGAGGGCGAACAGTCGCCCAGCGGTGAGCCACCGTCCGGTGAGACTCCCGAGGGACAACAGGGAGAGGGCCAGCAAGGCCAGCAAGGACAGCAAGGACAGCAAGGCCAGCAAGGACAGCAAGGACAGCAAGGACAGCAAGGACAGCAAGGACAGCAAGGACAGCAAGGACAGCAAGGACAGCAAGGACAGCAAGGACAGCAAGGACAGCAAGGACAGCAGTCGGAGGCCGAACAAGAGCCGCCGATCGAGGGCGATGACGACGCGTCTCGCGCCCGTCGCACGCAGCAACGACTCCAGGCTGCTCAGAAGCGGATGGAGGAGGCTGGTCGCAAGCTCGAGCAGGCGAAGCGAGACGAGGCGACCGAAGAGCAGGAGCAGGCCCTTGCCGAACTTGAGAACGCCCGCGCCGAACTTGAAGAGATCCTCAGGCAGCTGCGTGAAGAAGAGGTGGAGCGACTGCTCGTTCAGCTGGAAACTCGGCTGCGGAAGATGCTGCGGATGGAACGGGGCGTGTTGGCTGGACTGGAACAGCTCACCGCGGCAGGGAAGACGGGCACCGAGCGTGAGCGTGAACTTGAAGCCGTTCGACTGGGACGTGAGCAGCAGGCGGTTGCCGCCGAGGCGATGAGGGCACTGCTGCTGGTGCGAGATGACGGCTCTGCCGTGGCCATTCCCGAGGCGCTCGAACAGGTTCAGGATGATGCGACGCAGGCCGGCCGTCGCCTCGAACGCAACGACACCGGTGCCAGCACCCAGGCCCTTGTTCGAGATCTCGTCGTCAGCCTCGAGGAAATTCTCGACGCCGTTGAGAAGGTGCAACGAGAGCAGGAGCAGCGTGAGCAGCAGCAAGGGCAGGGAGGAGGCCGACCGGCAGACCCGGGTGAGCAGCCCCTCGTCGACAAACTCTCGGAGTTGAAGATGCTCCGCACCCTGCAGATGCGGATCAACTCCCGCACCCGACGTTATGCCGATCTGCTGGCGGATGGCGTGGAGCGAGCTGAGCAGCCCGAACTTCTCGATGCTTTAGATCGGCTCTCGCGTCGCCAGCGAAAAATCGAGCGTGCTGCCCACGACATAGTCTCAGGGCGGACAGAATAGCTGCCTTTGCAGAGACGGGCTCTCCGGCATCCACAGATCTGCGATTCGCCCGGTTCTCGCCGCATCGGTATCATCAAGAAGGTCGAAAGAGGTCTCTCAGAGACCAGGCTCGAAGTGGTCGAGAAAAGGAGGCTTGCCGCGATGAACTGCACGAGATCAGGCCTCATTGTGCTGCCATGGAGGAGGTTCACAGTTCCGCTCTGGCTGGCTCTGCTGATCCTGAGCTGTGGTCTGCCTGTCTGTCAGGCTGACGATCCTGCAGCGACGGAAGCTGAGGAAGATTCGCTGGTGCGGCGTGCCACCTGGGAGATGCCGTCGTGGGACACACTCCGAGCCCGCACACGAGCCTGGATTGAGGCTCGCGCTGACGCAGCCCCCGACGCGGGGCGGCTCGAGCGAGCGCGGGCTCTCTGGCCAGCTGACGAACCGTTTGACGATCCCACCACCGATCGACTCGATCGGTGTGCTGCGAGCATGGCGTTGCTCGACCCGCGGGCGGCAGGCCTGGTGGCTGCAGCAGAGCGTCCGGAGACCGTGGATCCCGGCTGGCTGAAGGAGGCCGCCGCAGGGGATGACCAGATGCTCGTTGAGGTGATGTCACTGTTCCACGGCCGGCAGCTCGTGCGACACGGCTTCTTTGATGAGGGACGTGTGTTCCTCACAGATCTCGATGTGGAGACCGCCGTCGATCCCGCTTCGCTGCTCTTCCATCGGGCCACCTGCGAGCACTGGCTGCTCGATGCCGAGTCTGGCCTGAACACGCTCGATCGACTGCTCGAGCAGTCAGAGGCGATTCCTGTTCGCTACGAGCGGATGGCTCGGCTGATGCAGTCTGATCTCCAGGCCCTGGAAGACGAGTCGCTCGACCACATTGCCCGACGCATGCGGGACATCACCAGAAGGCTCGACCTCGGGCAGGCAGGACCGCGTACCCAGTCGGTGCAGGATGGCGTGATTGAGTCGCTCGACAAAATGATCGCCAAGATCGAAGAACAGCAGCAACAGCAGAGCGAGTCGGGTGGCGCCGGAGGGGGCGCCGGCGGCAGCGGTGGCAGTAGGCCAATGGATGACAGCCAGGCCGCCGGCGGCAAGGGCCCTGGCGAGGTCGCTCGGAAAGACCTCGACGAAGGCGGCGAATGGGGCGACCTGCCACCACACGAACGTGAGGAAGCGCTGCAGCAGATTGCGCGAGAGTTTCCTCCGCACTATCGCGAAGTGATCGAGCACTACTTCAAGCGGCTGGCCTCGGGAGATGACTCTCCGTGAAGTGGCTGCACCTCCTCTCTGCCTCGCGGGCATGCATGCAGGTGACGCGGCCAGTGGTCTGGTTGCTGATGTTTTCTGCATGCCTGGTGCTGATTGCTGTCGGCCGGGTGGCGGTTGCGGAACAGGCAGACGAATCGCAGGCCTGGACCTTTGATGTTGCCGATGGTGGGCAGCAGACTGGACGCCTCGCCTCGCTGACACCCGCTGAGGTCGGCTTTGTCACCAGCGACGGAGAGGTGCGTGTGCCAGCGGTGTCGATCCGAGCATTGGAGCCGGTGGTGAAGCCTGCCGCCTCAACGGCGTCGGCTCGCATGTGGCTCACCGACGGGAGCGTTCTCGCCGGTGACAACCTGCTGCTGGAGGGCCGCGAACTCTCGCTGGAGCACGCCGGCACCACGCTTCGCGTGCCGCAGCAGGCTGTCTCCAAACTCGCATGGACGCTCGAGGGCGAGCCTCCGCCGGCCAGTCGAACGGCAGCGGCTGCTTGGCAGTCGGTGATTCCAGCGTCTGCCGAGAGTGACCTGATTGTGATTCGCAAGGCGGCAGATCCCACGCCGGTCTATCAGGCCGTGCCCTGCGCGATCCTCTCAATCGACGCAGAACATGTCACGGTCGCGCTCGACGACGACCGCATTCCGGTCAAACGAGAGCGGGTGGCGGGGCTGGTCTGGCTGCGGGCCGATGAGGATCTCGATCTGCAGGGGCCTGTCGTGGATCTTGTGGGAGGGCGTGTGCATGCCCGGGAGGTGCGGTATCTGCTGGAGGCCGACAGTTTTGAGATGACGACAGCCTGGTCGCAGAGCCTGGTCGTGCCGGCGGCTGCTGTTCGCCGCATCGACCTTGCCGCAGGCCGTACAGTCTCGCTGGCGTCGCTGGCCCCTGAGGACATGCAGGTAACACCGTTCTTTGCCGGGCTGGCTGCGGTGGATGAGCTGGCGGTTGCATTTGAGCCACGTCTGGTGCCGGCCGGGGAGAGCGGGCCCGGTGGCCAAAGTGGCCCGGCGATCGTGGTCATGCCACGGACCATCCTCCGCTGGAAGATGCCCTCGGGTGTCCGGCAGCTGCGATTGACGGCGATGGCCGAGCGGGTGCCAGCGGGTGGCGCTGATGTTGTGGTGGTGGTGGATGGCAGGGAACTCTTGAGACGCCGCCTGACGCGTGACACCGAGGCGGGCGAGTCGGTCGACGTTGATGTCTCGGGTGGGCGGCGGCTCGAGGTTCGCGTCGACTTCCCGGAGACTGCCACTGGCGGGCTCAGCGGGCTGGGGCATGTTGTGCTGATTGATCCGAGGCTTGAGAAATGAGAGATGCCACTGTGCAGATGCCACTGGTGAGGCCGGCCCGGTTGCCCGACGCCCCCGGTCGACTCCGTGGCGGGTGGCTGGTCTGCTGCAGCTGTGTGATGCTGCTGAGTCAAGCCCTTGTGGCGGATGGCCGTGAGGTGGCCGCTGAGGTGCTTGCGGCGCAGCAGCATCGCGTGGAGGTCGTTTCCAAAATCTCTGCTGCGACGGTTGCCGTCTTTGCTGGTGAGCAGGGAGGTGGCTCGGGCGTCATCGTGTCGCCCGATGGCTATGCCTTGACCAACTTCCATGTCGTGCAGCCGGCTGGGCTCGCCATGCGGTGTGGCCTCAACAATGGTCAGGTGTATGACGCAATCCTGGTCGGGCTCGATCCCACCGGGGATGTCGCGGTGATCAAACTCGTGGGGAGAGATGACTTTCCCTATGCACGCCTCGCCGACAGCGATGCGGTGCGGGTGGGGGATGCCTGCTACACCGTGGGCAATCCCTTCCTCCTCGCAAGTAACCTGCAGCCCTCGGTGAGCCTCGGCATCGTCTCCGGCACGCACCGCTATCAGTTTCCCGCAGGCACGATCCTTGAATACACCGACTGCCTGCAGGTGGATGCGGCTATCAACCCAGGCAACTCCGGTGGCCCGCTGTTTGACGCGGCCGGTGACGTGATCGGTGTCAACGGACGGGCCTCGTTTGAGAAGCGTGGTCGTGTAAACGTTGGGGTTGGCTATGCGATCTCGTCGAACCAGCTTCGCAACTTCATGGGCAGCCTGCGGAGTGGGCTGCTGGTCGATCATGCCACGCTGGGAGCGACGGTTGCCACGGGGGCTGATGGCAAGGTGTATGTCTCCGACATCCTTGAATCGTCTGACGCCTATCGGCGGGGCTTGCGGTACGACGATGAGATTGTGTCGCTGGCCGGCAGGCCTGTGCGGACGGTCAATGCGTTGAAGAACGTGCTGGGAATTCTGCCTGCGGGCTGGCGGGTGCCTCTGGTGTTTCGTCGCGAAGGACGTGTCGAGGAGATCACGGTGCGGCTGGCACCGGTGCATGCGGCTGCGGAACTGGCAGAGATTGCTGCCGGACGTCGGCAGAGTGGTCCACCGCAGCGGCCTGGTGAGGGGCCGGCTGAAGAGGAGTCGCCCGTCGTGCCGAAGCTGCCCGAGCCGGTTCGCGATCTCTATGAGACCAAGACGGGCTTCAGCAACTACCACTTCAGTCGTCTGCAGCGTGACCGTGTGACCGCGGCCCTGCGGGCGTCGGTTGGTGATGAGAATCTCCGCGGCGTCTGGGAGATCGACGGCACACTTGAGGATGGGCGGCCATTTCGGATCGAGCTCTCTGATGTGCTGGCCACGATCGATCTGCCCACGGGCACGAGTCGTCTCGATCCTCGTGAGGCTCTCGACAAGAGTCCGGTGCCACCAGGGAGCGGCGGCATGCTGGTCGCTCTGGTCGTATGGCGAAAGCTCCTGCTTGACGGACCAGAGACTGTTGGTCGAACCGATGCGGTGGGGACTGCGCCGGTGTCCCCCGATCTGCTCCCTGTGAAGGCCGAGACCTCACTTGCAGACCTGCTGCGGACGGACGTTGGCGGTGTCTCTGCGGAGACCTTTGTGGCCATGGATGGCGGACCGACTGCAGGTCGCGTGGTTGGGGTTGATCTCTGGGCCAGCCCGCAGGCCGATCCATGTGAGGTGCGGTTTGAACGAGATCCGGCTGAGGCCAGCCGGCCGGCCTGGATGCCAACGGTGATCGAGGTGCACTCCGGCAGCACTCGCTTTGGTCGCTTCTCGATTCGAAGCTTTCAGGTGCGACCCGCCGACAGCGATGCGACGTCGACAGAGGAGCCCGCCTCATGAGGACTCACACGCGATCAGGCGAATCACAGTGTCGGCTGAGAACACGTCAGGACTGGTGTGTGAGGCTCTGTGTTGCAGCCGTGCTCTTTGCTGGAGTCGCTGGGGGCGAGACGGCCTCCGCCAGTGAAGCGGTGATCGAACTGGCCGCGAGAACGGTGGTCAAGATCTACGGAGCGGGAGGCTTTCGTGGGCTGGAGTCGTATCAGACCGGCTTCCTGGTGTCGGCTGAAGGGCATGTGATGACGGCGATGAGCACCGTCCTCGACTCGGGAGAGATCGACTGTGTGCTTGACGACGGTCGTCGCTACGAAGCGAGCCTGCTGGGGATTGATCCACGACGAGAGATGGCCCTGCTCAAGCTCGATGGTGAGGGCCTGCCGTTTGCCCCACTCGATGGCGGACGGCTGGCCTCACGGACGGCGGCTGCTGAGGCGGACGAACGAACTGGTGAGCAAAACCCGCCGGCCGCAGCGGGGCCGCTGCCACATGGCGACCTCGCTCCCCCGGCCACGCGTGTCTACGCTCTGTCCAACCTGTTTGGTGTGGCGGTTGGGGATGAACGGGTGAGTGTGCAGCAGGGAGTGGTCGCGGCGGTGGTGCCATTGGCGGCGCGACGTGGTGCCTACGAAGCTCCCTACGCCGGCGATGTCTACCTGCTTGACTTTACCGTCAACAATCCGGGATCGGCCGGTGGACTTCTGGTGGATGTGAAGGGCCAGCCGCTGGGCATGCTCGGAAAAGAACTTCGCAGCAGTGCCGCTGGGATCTGGCTCAACTACGCAATTCCCCTGCCTGAAGTGGCGGCGAGCTTCCATGCGCTGCTCACAGGAGAGTCGACCGAGATGGAGGCGACTGCCGAGAGCTTCCCGTTCGACACGCGACTGCTCGGCTTTCTGCTCGTGCCAGACATCCTGGAGAAAACGCCTCCTTTTGTGGAAGCGGTGATCGAGGCAACGCCCGCGGCAACGGCGGGGCTGCGAGAAGATGATCTGGTGGTGGCGGTAGGAAGCCGATCGGTGACCTCGTGCGCGGCAGTTGCAGCTGAACTGTCACGAATCGATGACGGCGATGCTGTGCGGATCAGTGTGATTCGTGATGGCCAGATTGTGGATGTGAACTTAGGACCGCGTCCGCCGATGCGGCTGCCCGTCGCGGAAGAGCCAGTGTTGGGAGAGGGCCGGTGATGTCGAGAACGCTTCGAACCATCGCAGGAGTCTTCGCGTTGGCGGCTGTCACGCTCTGTGTGCTGTGTGAGGCAGAGGCCGACACGCTGCAGCTGGAAGCGGCGGAACAGCGGGCGTTTCAGGAGGCTGCTGAGGTCGGCGCGTCGCTGACGGTGCGGATCGAGGTCGCTGGTGAAACCGGAGCGGTCGAAGACCAGGATGCTGGTGGCACCTCAACGGGGCTTGTTGTCGGCCGTGATGGCTGGATTGTGACGAGTGCCTTCGCGGTCACGCCGGGCACCGCTGGAGTGATTGTGGTGCTGCCGGATGGGAGTCGGCATGCCGCCCGAGTGGTGGGGAGTGATCCGCCGCGAAAGGTTGTGCTCTTAAAGATTGAGCCCCCGCGGCCACTTGCTGAGCCGGTGCCTGCTGCGAAAGCGGGACTGCGGGTCGGCCAGTGGACGATCGGTCTCGGACGAGCCTGGGGGGGAGCAGAGCCTGCAGTGGCGGTGGGCGTGCTCTCAGCAGTGGATCGCAGCTGGGGCAGGGGCGTGCAGACGGATGCCTCCGTATCACCAGCCAACTACGGTGGTCCCTTGCTCGATATTCAAGGCAGGGTGATTGGCATGCTCGCGCCGCTTCCTGCAGAGTCGGCTGGCATGGTGACAGGCTCAGAGCTCTACGATGCAGGCATCGGGTTTGCGGTGCCGCTGGAAGACATCCTGGCCGTGCTGCCTCGCATGCAGACAGGCGAGACGCTCGCCGAAGGCATTCTGGGCATCTCGTATGCCTCCCGAGATGTCATGACTGGGCTGCCGGTGATCGCCACGAGCCGTCCTGGCTCTCCGGCGGCGAAGGCGGGTATTCGCGAAGGCGACCAGATCATCGCCGTGAACGACACCCCCGTCGACAGGATTGCTGCGGTGCGGCATCAGCTCGCCGTGCGTTATGCCGGTGACACGGTCACGCTCACGCTGCAGCGAGGTGCTGGTGATCAGCAGAGCACACGCCGCGTGGAGGCGACTCTCGTTGATGCCCTGCCGCCATATCAGCGGCCTATGCTCGGACTGCTGCCGACGGCTGTTCCCGAAGGCAACCCGGTCGAGGTGGGCTGGGTGCTCCCCGACGGCCCCGCTGCTGCCGCAGGCCTTCGCGCGGGAGATCGTCTTGAGTCGCTGCAGACCGCTGATGGAGAACCAAGCCCGATTGAATCGGCAGAGCAGCTCACGGCTTTGGTGGCGAGCCTCACGATCGGTGAGGAGCTCACGCTCGGCCTGAGACGAGGAGAGGAAAAGCTCAGCCTGTCGATGCAGCCGGTCGCAGCCGAGTGCATTCTGCCACCACCAGACTCGCTTACTGTCGGTCAGTCCGCACCGGTGAAGATTGAACCGCTGACAGCACCAGAGGTGGCCAACCCGCCGATGGCGGTGATCCCAGAACTAGAGGAAGGCGTTCCAATGGGAGTGCTGATTCACTGTGGGCCACCGCATGGAGCTGCCACGGAAGCTGATGCGGAAACCTGGCGAGCAGCAGCAGCCCGTTACGGAATGGCCATCGTGTTGCCGGGGTCAACCGAAGCTGATCGCTGGAGTCGTGATGACCTGCCGGCGTTGGCCCGGGCGATGGAGACGCTGCGGAGCCGTGCCCCTGTCGATCCATCGCGGATCGCCTGCAGCGGGCAAGCCGCCGGGGCAACCTTCGCCTGGATGATCGCGGAGACCTTCGCCGGGCGTGTGCGTGGGGTGGCGCTGATCGATGGCTCGATCCCACGCCGCAGCGAGGTGCCGAAGGCAGATCCAGGCAGACCGCTGTCGGTGTTGTTTGCCCATCCCGCTGAGGGCTGGCAGCCGGCCGATGCTTCACGACAGCGTCAGGATGAGCAGCGGCTCGATGACGCATTGGTGCCCCACGCCACACTGCCGAACCCCTTCGGGCCGGTGTTGCCCACCGATGACCTCTGTCGCTGGGCTGGGGCTGTGGGCATCCTCTGATGTCCGCGTTCCTCTCGGTGCTCTACGCCGACGCGTGGCTGGTGGCGGTCGACAAGCCATCGGGCATGCCGAGTGTGCCCGCTCGCACTCCACGAGACCCGGTGAGTGTCGCGGTTCGTCTTGCGGATGAGTTTGGCCCACTTGAAGCGGTGCATCGCCTCGATCGGGACACGTCTGGGGTACTCCTGCTTGCCCGTCATCGCGAGGCGCGTGTGGCTCTCGGCTGCCTGTTCGAACGCGGCCAGGTCTCGAAACGGTATCTGGCCCTCTGCTGTGGTACGCCACCTGAGACGACCGGTGAACTCCACCTTCCTCTCGGTCCTGACCGAGAGCAGCCTCCCAAGCAGCGAGTCGACCCGATCCATGGCCGTCGTTCACAAACCCGCTGGCGGCTGCTCGCCAGGGAGACGCAGCAGGATGCGACGCTCTCGCTGGTGGAACTCGAACCGTTGACTGGCAGGTCGCACCAGCTGCGGGTGCATATGGCCTGGCTGGGGGTGCCGATCCTGGGCGACCAGCTGTACCAACGCTGGCCGACTGCGTCGCCTTCCCGGCTCGCCCTGCACGCAGCCTGGCTCTCACTGCCACACCCTGCAGACGGCACACCGTTGACCCTGCATGCGGACGGCAACACGCTTCCGGCTTCTGCCGAGCTTGCCTCGGCCGTCGCTGCCTGGCGTGCCTCTCAGCCGGCGGCATCTCCCGGCTGCATCGCGGAACGACGAATCTTCGACCAGTAGCGGGAAAATCTCCCCAGGTCGTTGACCCGAGCCCGGTCGGCGAGAGCAGCGGCTGGCAGAACCATCAATGGATGCTCAGCGGCAAGGGAGGCGGCCTGCTGTCGTGTGACAGGACAGACGGTGTCGTTCATCACAATGCCCGAGCCACGCCGATCCGCGATCGCCTCGCTGAGGGCCAGCTGGGGTGGCCCGACTGCCAGGTCGAGATGCGAGATTTCCGCCAGGCATTCCAGGATGAACTGCAGCCGGAGCCGGCTTGGCCGTTCGCGAGCGAGCCACTCGGGATCGATCACACAGACGCGAGGTGCCTGCGGATGGGCAGCTGCGGCAGGACTCGTTTCCGCAAGGGCATCGAGCGTGAGCCAGACAACCGGCTCTGCAGAACCGCTGGCCCCTGGCGAGCCTGGCTGCCACGGCTTCGCTGGAGCGATCCTGCAGCGAGGCCGTTCACGAGCGGGCGTGGAAAACCACGCAGCAGTCAGGTCTTCGTAGCTTCCTTCGAGGTCGCAGCCGCCCGCGAGAGGGCATGTCTGACACCAGCGACCTTCGGAATAGCGTTCGAGGTTGTCTCGGTTGAAGATGTATGGTTTGGCAGAGAAAGTGCCGGCGACCCACTGCCAGGAGAGTGTGTTGCTGGCTGGGTCGGCATCGAGGAGCTGCGAGAGAAACCAGGCTGCCCCGGCCTGCCATCGCACACCTCGGGCGTGCACCAGCCAGCTCGCCAGCCACATCCGCACGTGGTTGTGCAGAAAGCCGGTGGAGTGCAGTTCGCGGACCCAGGCGTCGACGCAGGCCATCCCGGTGGAAGCGGAGAGCACGTCGTCGGGCACCTCGGAGAGCTGTGGTCGCCGACTGGTTGCGGCTGGTGGTTCGAGATCGCTGTCGATGGCCTCGCCAAGGCTGGCGTAGACCTGCTGCCAGTAGTCGCGCCAGGCAAGTTCTGAAATGAGCTTCTCAGCCTGCTGTGGCTGCTCAACGAGGCGGCAGGCAGTGTCGCGAACTTCAGCGGTGGAGAGCACGCCATGCCGAAGCCAAGGGGAGAGCCGGGTGATCGCCCCTGCGAGATGGTTGCGGGTGCGGGCATAGCGATCCGGATCGATCTCATTCAGAGCAGCGAGGGCGGCCACACGTCCGCCCCGTCTGATCGGCGTCGCGGCACCGGCCAAGATGCCGACCGGCGGCGGTGTCCAAGGGGCAAGGGACTCAAGCATCCGCTCCACCCAGGACGCATCCCGACCGGGTTTGCAGTCGCTCGAACGAGCCAGCCACACAACCGGTGGAGTCGTGGGGTGGGCAGGCTGCGTTGTCACGGGGACGAACTCCTTTCCGCAGAGACACATCCGATCGTGCGGGCGATCAGTCGGTGGTGCAGTCGGTCAGTCATACAGAGTGAACCTCAATGCCGCACCTGGCGTGCAGCATTTGGGATGCCTTCTCTGCGGGCAACGCAACGACATCGTAGGCACTCGGACAGTTTCGTCCGTGCAAATAGCGTCTGCGTGGTTGTTCAAACGAAAGCGTCACCCTCTGTGGGGAGTGGGGACACCTCGGCTGCTTGCGGACTGCGCAGAGGGCAGGCAGGCCGTGCCTGCTCTGCAGGCGAGCCGGGAGTTCTGACAGCACAGGTGTGCCTGCAGCACGCTGCCCCGGGACACGTGCAAAAGCCTTGAAAAAAGCTGTTTCTGAGCGGTGTGCGGATCTGTGACTGTTTTCGCGATCTGAACGGCACGCAGTTTGCTTCACGAGGTGGTGGCGGATGTTTACCGCAGTTGGAGTCTGCGATCTCAATGAATCGCCACAACGGAGGTGTGCGATGCTTTCCTTCTGGAGACAAGGTGTCATGTTGATGCTTACTTCGGACACAGTGCTTACGTCAGACAAGCTGTTGTCTTCGAGCATTCTGTCCGGCCGTGGGTTGCGTTTACTCACGTTGATGCTGGCCTTTTTTGTAGGCCTCTGTTCGCTGGGTACCCAAGCGATCGCGGAGGACGAGGAGGCAGATGCTGCCGCGGTGGAAGTCGTTGCCGAGGAGCCTGCTGCTGCCGAGGCGAGTGATGAAGCGACCGAAGAGTCGAATCCACCCGGCTGGAATGCAGGCGACGCGGTCGACAGCCTCCCGTATGACGACGCGAATGACTATGCGATCAACACGCTGATCATGTTCATCTGCGCGGTGCTTGTGATCTTCATGCAGGCAGGCTTTGCCATGGTTGAGGTCGGACTCAACTCAGCGAAGAACGCCGTCAACATTCTCTCGAAAAATGTGATGGACTTTTGCGTGGGGGTACTCCTGTTTTTGTTCATCGGCTACTCGATGATGTATCCGGGCTCATGGATCTCGGAAGGCTACCTGGGGATGCCCTCAGCGTTTGTCTCCCGAGACGCACAGGTGACCGAGGTCGATGGTGTCAGCGTTTGGGAAACACCTCCCGCCTACAGCGACGGTGCGTATGCAGCAAATGCTGTTGACTTCCTTTTTCAGGTGGCCTTCGCCGCGACTGCTGCCACGATCGTCTCCGGTGCTGTCGCTGGTCGCTTGAAGTTCAGTGGTTACCTCGTCTACACCGCCATTCTCACCGGTTTGATCTATCCGATCAGCGGCTCGTGGAAGTGGGGTGGTGGCTGGCTCGATCAGATGGGCTTCCAGGACTTTGCCGGAAGCGTGGTGGTGCATGCGGTGGGTGGCTTTGCCGGTCTGATCGGAGCCATCTTCTTGGGGCCGAGGATGGGCCGCTATTCCTCGGACGGAAAGAGTGTGCCGATCCCTGGGCACAACATTCCGATGGCAGTCTTGGGCGTGTTCATCCTGCTGGTTGGCTGGTATGGATTTAACCCGGGCAGTCAGTTGACCTACTCCGGCGCACTTAATGCCGAAGCCACGGCCTACATTGCTCTCACCACAACGGTTGCCGCTGCCGCTGGCGCATTCGTCGCCATGCTCACTGGCTGGGCTATGTTTGGAAAACCTGACCTCACGATGGCCCTTAACGGATTACTCGGTGGCCTCGTCGCCATCACCGCTAACTGCGATCGTGTCAGTGAGCCTGAGGCTTTGATCATCGGCGGAGTTGGTGGGCTGCTCGTAGTCCTGGGCATTCTTCTGCTCGATAAGTTGATGATTGATGACCCAGTCGGTGCCTGGCCTGTGCATGGTCTGTGTGGAGTCTGGGGTGGCCTGGCCACTGGCATCTTCGGTGACCTGCCTGACGGTATCACGAGTGTCGGCGGTTTCTTCACCGTGCAGCTGATCTCAACCGTCGCGATCGTCGGCTGGACCGTTGTCACGATGTCGATCGTCTTCGGTGCCCTGAAGGTGCTCGGCATGCTGCGGGTCTCCCAGCAGGAAGAGCATGACGGCCTCGATATCCACGAGCACGGACTGCATGCCTATCCCGACATGTGAACCCGTGTGACCACAACCTGATTTGTGAAACCCGGCTTCGTCCGGGCCAAGCCAGAAGGATGCCCCAATGGCTTGGGTGGACACTCCGCCTAGTCCGCCCAGGCCGGGGCATTCTTTAATTCTTGAACTCCCAGGCAGCCCCCCGTTCAGATTGTTCGAAGGCTCGCTTGTGATCCGCGTTCGTGGGCGACTACCTTGTGGCGAAGGAGATCCACAGCGTGAAACTGATCATCGCCATCATTCAGCCGGCCAAGCTCGAAGCGGTCAAGCAGGCGCTCACCGAAGTCGAGGTCTTTCGTCTCACCGTCATGGACGTACAAGGCTTCGGTCGACAGCGAGGCCACGTCGAGGTCTTTCGAGGCCATGAGATTTCGGTAAACCTGTTGCGGAAGGTTCAGCTGCAGATTGCTGTCAACGATGAGTTTGTGGAGCCGACCATTCAGGCCATCATGACGGGAGGGCGGACCGGCGAGCGGGGCGAGATCGGTGACGGGAAGATCTTTGTGCTGCCAATGGATGAGTGTGTTCGTATTCGCACTGGTGAGCGGGGCAGCGAAGCGATCTAGTTCGGGCTGGCTCCGAACTAGCTGGCGGCGGAAGTGAGTTTGCAGAAGCTGGCTTCGGGGCGGCAGCTGTCTCGTCGCTGGACTTTTTCGCCGTCGACTCGGTTGCTGGTGCCTGGCTCACTGAAGTGGCGAAAAACTCGAACGCTCCTCGAGCATCCGCCGACCCCTGCGCCTCGCTACCTCGTTGGTGCTGGCTTCGGGGCGGCTTTGTGGCGACGCCCATGCGTGTTTGTCGGGGGAAACACGCGTGCGGCATGTGAGGCGGCTTGTCCGGAGGGTAGACTCTGCACTTCTCAACGTTGCAGAAAAGGCGTTGTGGAAGCAGTTTCACGGTATTCGGGGGGATCCTTCATTGAATCGCGATGACTTTGCCAGCCGGCTCGCCTTTAGCACCAATGCCTATCTCGATGTGACGGTCGAATCGGCAATCGCTCAGGTCGCGGGCCTTGGCTATGCAGGAATCGAACTCCTCGCGGATGTGCCGCATGCCTGGCCTGCAGGCCTGTTGGAGGTGCAGAAAGAGGCGATTCGGAACTGCATCGAGAAGCACGGCCTGGTCATTTCCAACATCAACGCCTTCATGATGAATGCGGTCGCAGACCCCAGGCAGCCCTACTGGCATCCCGGCTGGACCGATCCCGACCCGCACTACCGCGCGATTCGTCGGGAACACACCAAGCGAGCGTTGAAGCTCGCGGCAGACCTTGGAGCTCCTGCCATCTCCACCGAGCCTGGTGGAGAACTCCAGCCAGGTCAGACTCGTCAGGAAGCGACCGATATCTTCTACGAAGAGATCATGCCGGTCCTCGATGTGGCCGCGGAGACCGGTGTCACGCTCTTGATTGAGCCAGAGCCGGACCTGCTGATCGAGACGTTTGAGCAGTTCTTGGAGTTTGCCGAACGCGTCAACCATCCATCGCTCGGACTTAACTTCGATGTCGGCCATGCGTTCTGCGTCGGTGACGATCCCGCAGCCTGGGTACCCCGGTTGGTAAAGCACACCAAGCACTATCACGTGGAAGATATCGCCGAAACGCGGGTGCACCATCATCTCGTTCCAGGGGAAGGTGCGATCGACTTTGCGGGCGTTCTCTCTGCCATCGCCACTCACACGCCAGATCTCTGGGTGACCGTCGAGCTCTATCCCTATCGTGACCGCCCTGACGAAGCCGCTCGGGCTGCCCGTGAGTATCTGCTCGGGATTGCGGAGTCTGTGGCCTCATGACCACGGCCTCGGCATCTCCGCAGAGCGGCTCATTGATCACATGGATTCGCTTGCTGCGGCTTCCCAACCATGCCACAGCTGTTGCGGACGTTCTCGCGGGCTGGCTGTTGATCGCTCGGCCAGAGACGGTAGGCGTTCCACCTGCAGGATTCTGGGCGGCTGCGGTGGCCTCGCTGCTGCTCTATGCAGCCGGCATGGTATTGAACGATGTGTTTGACCAAGACATCGACGCGGTGGAACGGCCCGAGCGTCCGCTGCCGAGCGGCCAGATTGCCCCCGCTGCAGCGGCCCTTGTCGGCTGGCTGGCTGCGGCTGGAGGCGTGGCGGCTGGTGTGATTGCTGCCGTGCTGACCGGTCGTGCAGCCGTGGCTGTCGTGGTGGTCGCCCTCGCCACAGCGGTCTATCTCTATGACCGTTATGCAAAATCAACCGCCGCGGGGCCGTTCGTGATGGGTAGTTGCCGTAGCCTCAACTGGCTGCTGGGGATGACCGCCGCAGGAGGTCCAACGGTGGTCGCGGAGGCTCTGCCCGCAGCGGGCATGGGCATCTATGTTGCCGGCATCACACTCTACGCCCGGTTCGAGGCCACGCAGAGCAGCCGTCGTTGGCTCAGCATGTCAGCCACCGTGATGGCCCTCGGTCTACTGACCGCCTCAGGCTATGCCGTCTGGCTGGTAGGGCAGGGGGGCTCGGCCTGGCTGGCACGCGCGGGTCTTGAAAACTGGCTTTTGCTCTGGGGCGTGCTCGCAGCCTCCGTGCTCTACCGAGCAGTGCTCGGCATCATCACTCCAGTGCCAGCGCTCGTGCAGCGGGCGGTGGGGAATGCAATCATGACGATCATCACACTTGACGCTGCCCTCGTGTTGGCTGCCTGCGGTGAGTCGTGGGCGATCATCGGATTCATGCTGCTGCTTCCATTCCTGATCGGTCGCCGGCTGGTGCCTCCGACCTGAACGGATCTCACGGCGTTCTCGCCGCGGACACAACTGAAATGTGAATAATGAGGTGGTGGCTCAGGAATCCAGCAGACGGCTGAGAAACGTGGCTGTCAACCTGGCCTCTTCGAACCAGCGATGCGACTGCCGCGGAAGTTCGGCGTGCAGCCCGCCGGTATAGCCACCGGCGCGCAAGGCTTTTATCAGCGGAGGAAAATCGATCACTCCGCTGCCGAGTGGCAGGTGGTCGTGGATGCAGGGCCGCATGTCGTCGAGGTGCACATTCACAAGCTGTCGCGTGCGACAGGCAACGGCGTCGGCCAGTGGCCACTCCCCCATGCACTCCAGGTGGCCGATATCTATTGTGAGCCTGAGGATGTCGGGCTGTCCGCATCGCTCGACAAGCTGGTCAAACCTGCCCAGCGTGTCGACAAACATCCCCGGCTCCGGTTCAAAGCCGATTGAGATGCCACGGGCTGCGGCATGGGTGAGAACAGGCTGCAGGCTTTCTCGCAGACGGTCCCAGAGTTCCGCCTCCTCGGCAGCATCCCGCACCACGCCACTCCAGAGCGAAACGCATTGGCCACCAAGTTCGGCGGCGAGGTCGATCGCCTGGAGCAGGAAATCGATCCGCCGCTGGCGGTCGGAGCGGCTGCTGGAAAGGAGCGTTGGCTCATGCTTCTGCAGCGAGTCAAGCAGGTGCCGAGCCCCGGTCTCCACGACGCATGCCATTCCCTGCTCGCGGAGCATCTGCTGCCAGGCTGCGACATCCGCAGCAAACCGATCCGCAAACGGATTGAGCAGGTGTCGGTCGGGAGTGATAGCAAGCGAGGCATAGCCGAGGCGGGCGAGAGTGGGCAACGCCTCAAACGCATCACCATCGAGACTGTTGGTGCTCCAGCCAGGCAGCATGGGCTCTCCAGCGACCAGGGTTGAACGGCCGGTGTACGGGCGAGTCGTCTCGCTTCTGCATCAGAGGCTGCCGCGAGAGAGCGTTTGCCCGCCCGGTGGCTCTCCTCTACTTGTCGAGCCACTCCACCGGTTCTGGCTGCATCGCGTCTGCCGGTCGTCCGCCAGCGTCCTGTCGGCCAGAGCCTTCCAGACGGCTCGTCACACGCACCGTCATGTCGGCGTCACAGAGAACCTGACACGACAGTCTCACCCCGGCAGAGCCCGCCAGCCCCTTTGCTGCGAGCACCTCCTGCTCCGCTTTGGTGATCTTCGATGGCTCGCCGCTGACGAAGTCAACACGGCAGGTGGTGCAGCGGGCATGGCCACCGCACGCATGGAGTTGGTCGACTCCGCACTCATCGACAAGAGCGTTGACGAGCCTCTTCCCTTGGGGAACCTCAAAGGAACCGATCCCTTCAACGGTGAGCGTTGGCATTTCTCATCTCCTCAGTTGGTGTGTTGTGTGAGTCGTGACGGCCGACAATGGCCAGCAATGAACTACTTGGCATCTAGATTGGCAGCCAGTGCCTCGGCGGTGACCTCCGACACGATCCCATCCTCAGGCACCTCAATGCCGGCCGCCCAGGCAACCGCGTTGAGCATCAGCTTACGAAACTGCTCGTCACCAAAGTTGCG
Organism: Pirellulales bacterium; assembly: GCA_016779265.1. GTDB lineage: Bacteria > Planctomycetota > Planctomycetia > Pirellulales > UBA1268 > M30B53. Next base: position 40,762 of record JADHNY010000010.1, read on the forward strand.
ATGGAAGTGCGCTCCTGTGCAGCCAAAGCCACGTCCCCCGTCAGGACGTTCGTACGCCCAGGCCAACACCTCACGAGCTCCCTTGCTGGACCGCACCGTTGGATTGTTGCTGTGTGGGCCATCGGGACGCTCGCGGGTGACATCTGGCGGCACTGCAGTGAGGATCGGCACAACGCGTTCATCACCATCACGAAACCGCATGTGGTAGTACCACTCATCCTGGATTTCGAAAGGCTTCACTCCACGCGTGATGGGATGCCCTGCGGCGAGTTCTGTTTCAGCGAGCATCCAGTGGGGGTTCACAGACCAGTGCGTCTCAAAGAAGCCGCCAATCATGTCGAGAAACTCGGCCCCACCTTTTTCGCGAGGCACCTCAACGGCGTAGTGCAGACAGGCAATACCGACACCTCGCTTGGCGAGCGCGGCGATCTCCGCAAGTCGATTGCGTTGAATCACGGGATGTCCACCACCACCATCAGCGAAGAAGTGGATCGCATCTGCGTTGTCGAAGGCCGTAGGATCGGTTGGCCAGCCGTTGGTGTAGACGGCCGTGACGGCCTCTGGACAGTGGGCTTCCAGGCAGTCTGCCATCAGCATTGAGCCGGCACGAAACTCGTGCTCGCCCGGGGCGTGGCTGGGGCGACCTGCGACAAAAACGACCTTCTTGCGGCCGTCGGCCAGCGGGAGCCGCTTGAGTCGAATGTTCTTAAACTCGACCTTCATCGGCGGGCCAGCATGGAGTTGCAGGGCGAGGATGCCTTTTTCGGCCCGCTTGCCTTCCTCGTGATCAACGACCTCGCTCATCAGCTGGCCGTTGATGTAGTGCCGCAGCCGCGGCCCTTCCGCCACAATGCGGTAGTCATTCCAATCGCCGGCATTCACCTTCGACTGCAGTGCCTCGCCGTCACCGATCGCTTCGCCAGTGGTCTTGCCACCGTCGGTGCCGATCGTGATCCGTTGGCCCCGAGTGGCCAGAATGCCGCGGCCGCGTTCCTCGTAGTTGATGCCTGAGTAGGTGGGGCCGGAATCGATGTCGGCCTGGTAGCCACCCGCAACGAAGTCGCCAAAGTCGCGGCTGCGATACTGGATGCCGCTGTTGCCACCTGTGATGCGATACGAGAGGCGGAGTTCGAAGTCGTCGAGTTCGCCCTGCCGCCAGAACAGAAAGGTGTTGCCCTGGGTGGGATTCTCTGCGGTGGTCTGGCCAACGATCGCTCCATCGGCAACCGACCAAAACTCTGTCTTGCCTTCCCAGCCATCGAGACTGCCGTCGAAAATCGAAACGAATCCTTGCTCGTCGGCATCAGCTGCTGTCGCCAGCACGCACGATCCCCATGCCAAGCCGACTACAAAGGTCATCGCCAGCCGCCATATCGCTGCCATAACAGTCACTCCCAGAGGAGACCGAAGGCGATGCGATTCAACAACCACAGCCCCCGACCAGATTTCTTTCTGGGCGGATTGTGGCCGGCGGCTCGAGCAGGTGCAAGCGACGCGGGAAGGTGCGTTGAGCAACACGGCTCACGGAGCGGCAGTCGCAGACGCGTCTTCACGGTTCAGTCGACGGCCCGGGATGTCGACTGCCTGGCCGCTTTTGATGGTTTCCAAGTCCATGCCCAGCCAGTCGAGGAAGACATCGAGGCCGACGGTCCGAATCGCGAGCCGGCGAGCCTGATCGATCTGGTCGTTTCGTCGCTTTTCATCCTGTGGACGGAAAATCGGCTCCCGTGAGTTCTCCCCGCCGCGGCTCACAGGCCGGCCTGCATCGACGAGCAGCGTGGTCGAGGCCTCGACGTCATTCGACACCCGGCCACCGAGCCGTTCGACCAGAGCAGTCAGGGCCTCGGAGTCTTCTTCACGGTCATCGTCGAGCCGCACCAGGCCGACGATCACCACGTCCATCGGCATCCCTGGACTCCAAAGCGGCGTGGCGATGCCGTCGCCCACGATGATCGGGTTTCGCATCGCTTCATGACGAATCCGTGCGATCACGCGGCCACCCTGTGACGAGACCACCTCAATCGTGCCCTTTGTGGTGGACCACAGCGGTGTCAACGCGTCGCCGTCGAAGATATGGAACACCAGGCCTGGACGAAGACCAGTCGTTGCAGGCACGGCGATTTCGACAATGTTGTTGGCCTCATCAATCGAGATGATACGTCCGTCGTAGCGGTCGACCCGGTCGGCCTGTGGCATCGATCGCAGCAGGTAGTCCTGCACATCCTGGCTGGCAGCACCAAGTGAGGCGACAAGCCGATTCTTTTTAGTGATCTCGGCCGTCTGATCGTTGAGCTGGTCGTAGAGCAAGCGAACCTGGGCGGAAGGATCACCCACCGCTTCGCGATAACGCTCGCGGTATTGCGACGAGATCAACTTCTCACCCTGCATCAGCGTTTCATTCACATCCTGAAACGCGGTGGACTCGCTCTGAGCGGACTGCAGCGTCTGGCCGAGCTGCTGCTGTTGCTGCTCAAACGCTGCTCGCCGCTGGTTGAAGTCGTCTTCGTTATCGGAGAACTGCTGGGCGCGAGCTTGCAGATCACGATCTGCAGCGGCCTTGGCATCGTCGCGGGCCTGCTCGGCAGCCTGTCGGCCCTGCACGGCGGCCTGAAGGTCGGTCGTGGCCTTGAGCAAGGCGTCGTCCTTACGGCGAAGTTCGTCGAGAAGCCGAGCGGAAAGAGCGGTGTAGTTTCCCGCATCCGCCTGGAAGTCGACGTAATCACTACCAAACGCCTCGTTGGTCTCTGTGGTGATCTCGTCGATGGGCTTGTTCTCAGGGAAGCCCAAGATCCGCTTAAGCTCAGTGGCGGCATTCTGCTGCTGCGTCCGCTCCTGATTGGCTGTGCTGAGCTGCTGGTTCGCCTCATCAAGCTGCGCCAGGGCGTCCGACCGAGAGGCGAACACGAAGTAGCAGAGGACCGCAAGCACGAACAGCAATGCCACCGTGATGATCAGCGCGATCTGCAGCAGCTTGGCCGTCTGATCTGATCTGCTCACTGTCGCCATCGTCCGACCCCCTGGAGTCTTGTCCCTGAATCAGTTCCCTTCGCCGAGCATACGGTCGGTTCAGACCGCCCTGCCAGCTTCAGCGCGAACAGACCGCCCGCGGTGAACAGAATCGGCGGCCCCCGGGCCTCGACGTTGACAAAACCCCACCTGCCCGTGAAATCCGCAGACTCTGCCCCGACTGCCAACACCAGGAGAGGGTGATCTAAACCCGCTACGTTTCCCAGCTCCCGTTGCCTCGTCAGCGTTGTCGGGCGAAGAAGCGGACCAGTTCCGGCTCGAGTGATTCCACGTCTCCTCCAAACGCAGCTTCAAAATCAGCGAGTCGCTGCTCGGGGGAGTCGCTTGTCAACGGGCCACGGCTGCCGAGCCGGGCGAGGTAGTCTGCCGCCTCCCGACGCTGTGTCTTGAGGAGAAAGAACGCCAGGCCCCATGCCTCCGCATAGGCGTCGAGGGCAGTGACGGGATCGCGAAACACGTCATCGTCCACGATGATTCGTGAAAGGAGTTCACGGCGATGCACCTGTCGCCAGCGTTCAAACCGCTGGTGATTGAGCATGCCGATTCCACGCCAGCCGCTCGTCGCCTGCAGATCTGGCGTCTCGAAGTACATGGCCACACCTTCGCTGAGCCAGACTGGAATCGGCGCCAGTCGCTGATGCAGGCCGGTGTTGAAAGCGAGCTGATGGGTTGCTTCGTGGACAAGCGTTGAAACCAGCGCCGACGCCGCCGGACTCGCAGCGATGGCCCGGCCAACGGACGGCCGTTGTACGAGACGTTCCCGCAGCAGGTCGCTGCCGGTGATGTCGTAGGTAATCACCCGGTTTGACATCAGGTTGTAGTAGCCGACCACGTTCGGGGATGCGGTGCCGAGAGTGGGCTCTGCATGTGCCTGATAGCGACTCCGGTCAGCAAAGATCACGACCACCAGAGGTCGCTTCGGACGACTGATATCGAGTTTTTCTCGGCGAAAGTAGGTGCCAAACGCCTGATGGAGTCGTTCAAAGACAGACCCGACCCAGCTGGCATAGTCCCGCGATGTATCGAAGCAGATGCAGTAGTGCCGAGTGGTGAGCAACTGAAAACCTTCCGGCAACTCAGCAAGCACCTGTCGGCCGACCTCCGCTGGTGTGGCAGGGGCAGTCTCGGGCAGTGGATCGACCCGCTCTCGCCAGTCTGCTTCGATCAATCGGAGCTGCCCATCCGCCTCTTCGATGAGCAGGCCGCCGTCGAGTGCCTCCACGAGCACGTCCCCCTCGCTCATCTGCTCTGTCGCGCCGCCGCTGTCGCGATACACCACCTGCACGCGTTGGCCTGTGAGATCAGCTGTGGTGGCCGCGACGGCAGTGGATGCCACACTTGAAAGGCCGATCGCCACGACGATGGCACGTTTCCAGGCCCGGCAGCTCACGCGGCGGTCTACACGGCTGCGTTCCATGGCGTTTCTCGTCGTCGGCGTTTCTGGTCGGCTGTGCATCCGAAAGCGTGCTGAGCCTCGGGAGCTGATTGATCTGGCCTGAGCTGGGGGCTGCGTGTAGTGTCCCCGGCCGCTCGGAATGCCGCTGCCGGCATCCGCGAGTTCGTTCACCCTAGCAGCGCCGGGGCACCGCACGATGCCAACTCACCGCACGATGCCAGTTCACAGTCATTCTCGGCACACGCCTGCCGGCTCGGCCACGTCGAAGGTCGTGCTGCTGGCTGCCTTTGCGGGAGTTTTGGTGGCAACAACAGGCTGCGCAGGCTGGCTCCCTTGGGGGGACTCTGCCGGAGTAGAGAAGCAGATCGCTCGCTACGGACTCACGGCGGATCAACGGATTGCCGCCCTCCAAAAGGAAGCCGATGAGGCTCGTGAGGCCGGGGCCGCGGCCAAACTGACCTACTCCCAGGGGCTGATTCAGGCACTGCTGGAGGAACATGATCCACGGGTCCGGTGTTCGATCCTGGAAATAGCTGCCGACTTCGACACGCCCGCCGCACATGCCATCTGCGAAGGCGGGCTCCGCGACCCCGATCTCCGCGTGCGGATGACTGCCTGTGATGTCTGCGGCCGCCGCGGCAAGACCGCCGTGCCGCTGCTCGCTGCCTGCATGGAAACCGATGCCGAAATCGATGTTCGCCTCCGGGCTGTCCGAGCCCTCGGTGAAACAGGCGACGCAGCGGCGATTCCTGTGCTTGCGATCGCCCTGGAAGACCCTGACCCGGCAGTCCAGTATCGAGCTGTTGCCTCGCTGCGTGAGGTGAGCGGCCGCGATCTCGGCAACGATGTGAATGCGTGGAGAGAGTGGGCGTCTGATCCTGAGGCCCGCAACTCGAGCCCAACGATGGCAGAAACGATCCGGCAGATCTTCTAGGGATCGCCCACAGTCTCTGCTTTCTTTCTTTTGGTGAAGCGGCGTCACGCTGACGACCGCCTGGCGTTGAGCTGTCCACGAGACCGCCACCGACTGTCTCGATCAGATGGGCATGCGTGATCGGGAAAACCCTGCGGGTTGTTCGGCGCGGGTGATCTGGTGAGAGAGTCCGTCGTCGCAGACGGTGCCCCGGTTTCGCAGCGGCTGATTGACGATAGACCCCGCATACGTGGTGGCAGCCTGCAGAGCATTTTCTCGCGGGCGTTCGGTCTGATTGCCGTGCTGCTCGGGAATGCATGCCGGGCCACCCAGCTGTTCACACGCCGTCGACCCGCACCGATTCGAGTTTCTCATGTTTCCTCGCTCTCCAGACGGACGTTGTCGAAAGCCACGTCTTCTCCGCTACAGCGTGGCAGTGCCTCTGACGCTGCTGATGACTGCTGTTGTTGTTGCCACTGTTGGGCGAGGTCAGGGGACCGGCCCGGAGGGAGTGGGGACGCCTGGAGAAATACGGGTTGCTCGCAACACCGGTCGTCGGCTGTTTGACGGCTGGTTTGGGCGTGAAAAAGCTCCGGAGGCTGATCCTCCTCTTCCCCATCCTCGCGACTTCATCCCTGCGCCACAGCCAGACCCTCCGCCGCCGGCCAGCGATCGGGCGAGTGCTGCAGCGTCCGCTGCGGCCACGGTAAGTGAGCAGCCTGGTGCGAGTGGAGACGAGACGCCCACGACTGTCACCGACGAGGAGAACGCAGACGAGGAGAACGCAGACGAGGAGAACGACGAGCAGGAGCGTACTGCTGCGTCAGGACTGGTCTGGCCCCGCAACAGCTGGAACGAGATGAAGCAGATGGCTGGTCGAGTCGCAGACTCGGCTCGCACTCTCGTCAGCCCGAAGGAGATGAGCGATGCCTCTCCGGTTGCGGCGGACGAGGCCACTGCTTCGTCAGATGCTCAGGTGGCTAAATCGAGCGATGACACGGAGTCAACCGAATCATCTGAGGCGGCACAGCCCGCCACGCGGGTTGTCGTCACCGATCGCGGTGGCAAAGCGACGTTGATTGAAGAGACGGAGAGAGCGTCTCAGCGACCGCGGAAGCCACTCCCGCCTCCATCAGCGGTGGCGCCACCAAAAACACGCGAGTTTGCCGTACTGAAGAAGCAGGTTGAGCGGACACTCGAGCTCTACAAGCGGCGACCACTCAACACTGTCGAGAACACACCTTGGGAGGTGATGCACGGCTTTATCGCTTTCGGGATTCCGTCTCAGGTGCGGGTGGGCCGCTCCGGCACGCTGGTCAACTCAATCGGCTGGATGAACATGGGCGGCCGCTGCCGGGGTCAGGTGATGATGGTGCCAGCCGGTGATCTGCCCACGGGCCTGATTGGCTATGGCGTGCAGGGGCATCTCGCTCAATATCTCGCCATCCTCGCCCAGTGCCGCGTGGCAAAGGAGTCTCCCCTCAAGCTTCAGGGACAGGACTTCACTGTCGCTGACCTCGTCGAGCAGGAGATGCTCTGCTGTCGATCAGGGGTGGAGTTGACCTTCACACTGATCGCCCTCTCGCACTACCTGCCAACAGATGCTGTCTGGCAGAGCAGGGAAGGGGAGACCTGGGATCTCGAGCGGCTCGTCGAAGAAGAGCTCGCACAGCCGGTTCGAACAGCGGCCTGCGGCGGCACACATCGGCTGTTTGCTCTGTCCTATGCCTGTCAGCGACGGCGGGAGGCCACTGGCTCACTCGATGGTGCCTTCAAGCGTGCCGACAAGTTTGTTCGGGAGTATCAGGTCTTCGCTCTGTCAAAGCTCCAGAACGCCGAGGGCTCGTTCAGCACGGAGTGGTTCAAAATGCCCGCGAACCGGGCGGATGACATCGATCGCAAAGTGCAGACCACGGGGCACATCCTGGAGTGGCTGGTCGCCTCGGTCGATCAGCCGATGCTCTACCACCCGCGGATCGTGAACGCCACGTCGTTCTTGGCTCGAGCCCTGGCGAGTGATCCAAACCGGGAGTGGAAGATCGGTCCAATGGGGCATGCCCTCCACGCTCTCACCGTCTATCAGGAGCGGGTCTGGGGCACGATTCATCCTGGCAACATCGCCGCGTTCCACGGATCGATGAAGGCGGTGCCGAACAGGGCCCTGGCAGTTGCAGAGGATGTGGACCTGCTGCAGCCTGTGCTGATCCGCTGAGCGAACACGGAATCCGGGCCGCGGAACGGGTCGCTCTCTTGATGCCTGCCGCAGGGCGGCATACGCTTCCATCACGCCGTCCGGGGCTTGGGTTGCAGGGCTGTCCAGACGATCCGCACCGGCCGACGTCCGGCGGGATCGGACTATGACGGCCAGCAGCCTGAAGCGACATCTCGAGCATTTTCTCTCCGCAGGGGTTCGGCTCTACGAGCAGACCGGTGCCGATGCGTTGCTGTTGCTCGTCGACCGCAAGCTCGACTGGGACGTCGTCCGCGAAGCGACTGAAGGGATTCCTGTCCTCGTTGCAGCGGATGATGAAGAAGATCTCGCAGGCGTTGCCGCACGTGAACTCAAGACTGTGCTGCTTGACGTGGCGGGACTGCCTGTCCAGGAGAAGCTCACGCAGGCGCTACTGGAATGTGTGGCTGCAGAGTTGATCGCGCCTGAGGCCGACGTGGTCGCCCTCTACAGTGGGTTTGAGGCAGGCTCGCTCGACTCGCTGAGTGTGTTGCGGTTGGAAGAGCATCTTGGCCAACTCACCAGCCGTGATCTGCGGAACCTCGAGACAAAAGTTCCTCTCGAGACGCTCAAGCTGGTGGTCGACATCGCGGTGGAGATCGGCCGCGAAGGCCGTGAAGGCAAGCCCGTCGGAACGCTGTTTGTTGTGGGCGACAGCCGTCACGTGATGCAGGCAAGCCATGCGACAGGCTTCGACCCTGTGCGTGGCTATAACCGAGTCGAGCGGAAACTGACGGACTCGCGTGTGCGTGAAGGCATCAAGGAGATCGCGCAGCTCGACGGAGCGTTTATTGTGAATGCTGACGGCACCGTTGAGGCGGCTGCCCGCTATATCGATGCGTCGGCGGAAAGTGTCTCGGTGGCGAAGGGACTCGGCGCCCGACACTGGGCGGCCGCCGCTGTCACGCGTCGCACGAAGAGCGTTGCGGTGACTGTCAGCGAGACAAACGGAACGGTGAGACTGTTCCATAATGGTGAAGTTGTTCTCCGCATTGAGCCGTTCCGGCGCGCCATGAAGTGGAAAGACTTCGAGTACGAACCTCCCGGCGGTGACTGATCCGCTGTTCCACAGGTCCCTGCGACTCTGGCCCCCGCGACTCACGGCATGACCGCCATCCCCGATCTCAAAGGACGCACGGTGTGGGTGGTGGATACGCTTTCGCGGATCTACCAGTTGTTCCATGCGCTGCCGGAAATGACGTCACCCCAGGGTGAGCCAGTCTCGGCGGTGTATGGGTTTGCCCGCGATCTGATCGACATCATCACCAGTCGTCAGCCGGACTATCTCTTCTGCGGAATGGACGCGCCGGGGCCAACTTTTCGCCATGAGGCCTATGAGGCCTACAAGGCAACCCGCAGTGAGATGCCCGCCGACCTCGTGCCGCAGATCCCACTCGTGCGGCGACTCGTCGATGTGATGCGGGTTCCGCTGTTGGAAAAGCCCGGTTTCGAGGCTGACGATGTGTTGGCCACGCTGGCGACCCGCACCGCCGCTGCTGGTGGCACCTGCATTCTGGCCACGAGTGATAAGGACGCCCGGCAGCTGCTCAGCGATCAGGTGCGGCTCTACAACCTCCGCACCAGCAGTGACTACGGAGCTGCCGAGCTGCTTGCCGAGTGGGGGATTGCCCCCGGGCAGGTCGTCGACTTTCTCTCTCTGGTCGGAGACGCGGTCGACAATGTGCCTGGGGTGCCTCTGATTGGCCCCAAGATTGCCTCGCAGCTGCTTCAGCAGTTCGGCACGCTCGATGAAATCCTGGCAAACGCTGAGAAGGTCTCCGGCAAGAAGCGGTCACAGAACCTGCAAGAGCATGCTGATGCGGCTCGAGCGAGCCGTGAGCTGGTGCGTCTTCACCTCGATGTGCCTTGCGATATTCCCTGGGATTTGGGGCGTGTTGCGGCACCACCGGTCGACGAGGTTGTCGCGTTTCTCAAAGAGATGGGCTTCAAGAGCCTGATTGCCGAAGCCCAACGTAAGCTTGGGGGGGGGGCGTCACCGCCGACAGCCGGCTCCTCTGCCACGAGCACCAAACAGGCCGAGGGCTCACCCCTCTTTCCCGAGGCCACACCGCTGCCGCCGGCGGATGCCGCGAGTGTTGCCACGTTTGTTGAAGCTGTGCGGGCGGCTGGTCGTCTCGCTGTTGCCGTGGTGGCCTCTGCCACTCGTCCTGTCGGAACCGCCAAAGGCCTTGTCTGTGTGACCGCCGATGCACAGGCAGGCACGCAGATTGTCTGGCTGACGTCTGACTTCATGACGAACCACCCGGAGCAGGTGGGCCTTCTCCGCAGCTGTCTGGCTGATCCGGCAGTCACGGTGTGCGGCCATGACCTCAAACGACAGTTCGTGATCGGATGTCAGTGGCAGCTGCCTCGGCCGGCCCGCGGCATCGACACGCTCGTTGCTGCCTACCTGCTGGATGCTGGCCAACGCAGCTACGGCCTCATCGATGTGGCCAGCCGGCTCGGTCTCCCGCCGCCGGCCGGCCTTTCGCTCCATGATGAAACCGAGACACCCGAAGATGCCGCGGCTGTCGCCTCTGCGGTGCTGGCACTCGTCGAGCCCCTGTCGGCAGCCTTGGAAACCGCCGGGCTTCGGGACCTTTTTCATGACCTGGAGATGCCGCTGGTCAGTGTGTTGGCCGATATGGAGATCGGTGGTGTTCGTGTCGACACGAGCACGCTCGACCGCCTCTCGCAGACCTATGCGGAAAGGCTGACCTCGGTGGAAACCGAGATCACCGACCTCGCAGGGCACGCGTTTCTGATCAGCTCACCCAAGCAGGTTCGTCAGGTGCTTTTTGACGAGCTCGGTCTGCCCGTGGTGAAACGCACCAAGACCGGTCCGAGCACCGACGCTGAGGTGCTCGAGGAGCTTGCCGCCCACCATCCGCTGCCACGGAAACTGCTTGAGCATCGACAGTTCTCAAAACTCAAAAGTACCTACGTTGATTCGCTTCCCCAGCTGGTCGACCCGGCCACTGGCCGCATCCACGCGTCGTTCAATCAGACGGTGGCTGCCACCGGCAGACTCTCCTCGAGCAATCCAAACCTGCAGAACATCCCGGTTCGTACTCGTGAGGGGCGTGAGATCCGGGCCGCGTTTCTGCCGCGTGAAGCGGGCTGGCGATTCGTGGCTGCCGACTACTCGCAGATCGAACTGCGGGTTCTCGCCCACCTCTCAGCTGATCCGGCGATGCGAGCGGCTTTTGACGCGGGCGACGATATCCACACCCGTACTGCCATGGCTGTCTTCAACGAGCCTGCCGAGGGCATCACGTCGGACATGCGTCGGGTGGCAAAGGCGGTCAACTTCGGCATCCTCTACGGGCAGAGTGGATTTGGCCTCGCGAAAGCGCTCTCGATCACTCAGCTGGAGGCCTCGGCGTTTATTGAGACTTACTTCCGCACCTTCGCCGGCGCTGCCACGTTCATGGATACGGTGCTTGACGACTGTCGCCGTGATAGCTGTGTGACCACGCTGCTGGGCCGTCGCCGCACGATTGAAGGCGTGCGGCCGCGGGAGGCTCGCCGCACAGCTTCAGGTGGATTTTCACTGACTCTGCCAGAACGAACTGCGGTCAACACGGTGGTGCAGGGGTCTGCCGCCGACCTGATCAAGCTGGCGATGCTCGCTGTCGACCGTGAGCTTACGGCTCGCCAGCTTGCCGCGAGGATTGTGCTCCAGATTCATGACGAGCTGGTGCTCGAGTGCCCAGCTGATGAGCTGCAGGACGTGCGGAGCCTCGTCGAGGAGGCGATGCTCTCCGCGATGCAGCTTAGCGTGCCCCTCGAGGTTTCCGTGCATGACGGAGAAAACTGGGATGCCTGTGACAAGGGAGGAGCCGCGTGATCCTCGTTGGGCTCGCTGGCCAGATCGGTGTCGGCAAGAGCACGGTCGCTGCCTGCTTGGCAGGACACGCCGCGGTGGTGATTGATGCCGATCGTATCGCCCATGACGTGTTGGAGACGCAGCCTGTGCAAGATGCGGTCGCGGCTCGTTTTGGGGCAGAGATGCTTGACGAGTCCGGCCGTGTGCGCCGCCCGGCACTGGCTGCCGTTGTCTTCGGCCCGTCCCCAGAACACACCGCTGCGCTCGATGCTCTGGAGGCGATTGTGCATCCTCCGGTACGGACCCGGATTGAGGCCCGCATCGATCAGCTCTGCCACGACGCTGGAGATGCGGCAGCAAATCTCGTGATCGTGCTCGACGTGCCTCTGCTCGTGCAGAGTGGCTGGGCCGCGGCCTGCGATCGGATTGTTGAGGTCGTGTGTGACGAGTCTGTCCGACAAGAGCGGCTGCAGCAGCGAGGCTGGTCTGCCGACGCGATCCGCTGGCGGGATACCGCATGGCAGCGGAAGATGCCGTCCGGTGGTCTGCGGGCCGTTCGTGACGCAGCGAAAATCACCACCGTGGATACCTCTGAGGGGATCTCCTATACTCGCACTCAGGTAGATCAGGCTTGGCATTGGCTTCGCAAATAAGGTTCGAAGCGTTCCTGCAGGCCTGTTTCTCCTCCCCGCCTTTCCCCCTCCTTCTCGTCCAACGACCATGCAAGCGTCGGTCTTCGCGACCGTTGGCTTGTCGTGCCTCTTCACTGCTCTGGGCACCTCTACTCATGACACGTCCTGAATCCGACCAGTCGCCGTCTCGGACCCTCGATGACGAGCGCGAGCCACTCTCCATCGCCGAAGAGATTGCTGAAGAGGTGAAACAGGACGGTCTTGAACCGAAGGACCGCTACGAAGCTCTCAAGCGTGGCGACACCTACATCTCGTCACTGCAGCGAATGTCGATGCCCGAGCTGATCGAACTGGCTCGGAAAGAGTGTGGCGGTGATGTGACCGGCGTGAAGAAACACGAGCTCGTGTTTCGCATTCTCAAGGAACGGGTGAAGCTCAATGGGCTGATGTTTGGGGAAGGCACCCTCGAGATCCTGCCTGATGGGTTCGGCTTCCTCCGCAGCCCCGACTACCACTACCTCTCCTGTCCAGACGACATCTACGTCTCTCCAAGCCAGATACGCCGGTTTGGTCTGCGGACCGGTGCCAGCGTTGCTGGACAGATACGCCCACCGAAGGAGAGTGAGCGATACTTCGCCTTGCTCCGCGTTGAGGCGATCAATGGTGATGATCCGGCCAAACTCTCCAACCGCGTCTTCTTCGATGATCTGACGCCGCTTCATCCCGATCGTCGCATCAAGATGGAAACCACCCCGGAGGAGGTGGCTACCCGCGTCGTTGACATGGTTGTGCCGATTGGGTTCGGTCAGCGAGGTCTGATTGTGAGCCCACCGCGAGCGGGCAAAACGATCCTGCTGCAGAAGATGGCCAAGGCGGTGTTGACCAACTATCCCGAGGCCTACGTGATCATGCTCCTGATCGACGAGCGGCCAGAGGAAGTCACCGACATGGAGCGACAGGTCAAGGGGCCGTCCTGTGAGGTGATCAGCTCGACCTTCGACGAGAATGCCTCCCGGCATATCCAGGTGGCTGAGATGGTGATCGAGAAGGCGAAGCGGTTGGTCGAATATGGCCGCGACGTTGTGATCTTCCTCGATTCCATCACACGCCTGGCGCGAGCCTGGAACTCGGAAGTTCCGAACTCCGGAAAGATTCTCTCCGGCGGTGTTGATGCCGGCGCGTTGCAGCGTCCGAAGCGGTTCTTTGGCAGTGCTCGCAAGGTCGAAGAAGGGGGGTCCCTGACGATCCTCGCCACAGCGCTGGTCGACACGGGAAGCCGTATGGACGAAGTGATCTTTGAAGAGTTCAAAGGCACTGGCAACCTTGAAATCGTGCTCGATCGCCGTCTTGTTGATAAACGCATATGGCCTGCCATCGATATCAATCGATCAGGGACGCGACGCGAAGAAATGCTGCTCGATCCCGAGGAATACCGTCGCATCTGTGTGCTGCGGCGTGTCCTTGGTGAGATGAACCCCACTGATGCGATGGAACTGCTGGTCAACCGACTTGCGAAGACGCAGTCCAACGCACAGTTCCTAGCCAGCCTGAAGTCGTAGGAACCACCGCATGACCTATCAAAAGGTCCCTGAAGATCCGGCAGGCACGCACGCCCCTGTGGAGGCAACGGTCCTTGAGCCCACCGCCGTGCCTCCTGGCACGAGAATCGCGATTGTGGTGTCGCGGTTTAACCGACCCGTCACAGGGCGGATGCTCGCGGCTGCCGTGAACACGCTGCGGGAGGCAGGGCTGGAAGCTGACGAGATCGATGTGGCCTGGGTCCCAGGCAGTTTTGAACTTCCCTTGGCAGCGGATCGCCTCGCCGCGTCGGGCCGCTATGCCGGTGTGATCTGTCTGGGAGCGATCATCAAGGGAGAGACCACTCACGACCGCCACATCGCTGCAGCGGTTGCAATTGGCATCGAACAGGCGGCCCGTCAGAGAGAGCTTCCGATCACGTTTGGCGTCTTAACCTGTGAGACCCCCGAGCAAGCGACGGCACGTTCCGGTGGTGCTCAGGGCAACAAGGGGGTGGAAGCCGCTGAAGCGACACTCGCCATGGTGCAGCTTCTGCCTGCAGTAGCTCAACCGGCAGTGACGTCTTCCGGCAGGTCCGGTTCGTAGCGTTTCAACCTTCAGCCTCATATCGTCGTTCATCTTTTTCCATCCCCCTCCTACGCTCCCGCCTTCCTGAGCCATTGATGACAGCACCTGCCCCTTCTCGTCGCAGAGCCCGCGAGGTTGCTCTGCAGACGCTCTATCAGCTTGATTTGGTGGATTCGGCCGACCCTCTGTTTCTCGAACGCTTCGTGGCTGGGCGGTTGCGTGCTGAGCCGCTGATTCGCTTCAGCCAAAGCCTGGTGGATGGCGTGCGAAAGCATCTTGAAGAGATTGATGCGGCCATCGAGGCCCGAGCTGAAAACTGGCGGCTGGCCCGCATGACAGTCGTTGACCGCAGCCTGCTGCGGATGGCGACGTTTGAGATCCTGCACACCGACGTGCCTGTGGCGGTCGCGGCTGACGAGGCTGTGGAACTTGCGAAGCGGTATGGGGCGGAATCGTCGCCCCGTTTCGTTGCGGGCATTCTGGCCAAACTGATCGCGGACCGTGCCGATGAGACCGCCGGCACGACTTCTGCTGAGAGCACTTCACCTGAGAGGACCTAACCAGATGGCCCTGTTCCGCTTCCGTGGTTCTGACAAGCCTGATCCGTCGAAGGTCGACGAGGCGGCCAAGAGTGGAGCTCCCGTTGACAGCACGGGATCGGTATCGCCGGAGGCCACAGCCGACGAGGCGGGGGGCGCAGGGCGGCTTTTCGACCGCTTTCGAGCGGGATTGAAGAAGACCGTTCAGGTTCTCAACACTGATGTCCGTGATCTCTTCAAGCAGGAGGGACGGCTGGTTGACGAGTCGTTCCTCAACGACCTGCGGCGTGCGCTCGTGCGAACCGACATGGGGCCGACTGCGGCGGAGGAGATCGTCAAGGATGTCTACGCCAAGCAACGGGCCCGCGTTGTCGATCCCGAGAGCGTGCTCGACTCGATTCGCGGCACGCTCAGCCAGCGGCTGGATCAGACCGATGCACCACTTGCAGCTGCGGCGACTGGACCAACGGTGATTCTCGTGACGGGCGTGAATGGCTCCGGCAAGACCACGTCGATCGCCAAACTCGCAAACCGTTTTGTGAAGGATGGGAAGCGGGTTGTGCTCGGTGCTGGAGATACGTTTCGAGCCGCCGCTGTGGAACAGCTCTCGATGTGGGCCTCGCGAATCGGTGCTGAGATTGTTCGCTCCGATCAGGGGGCCGATCCAGCGAGCGTGGCCCATCGTGCGGTTGCCAGAGCCCTGGAGGGAGACTTTGATATCTGCATCATCGATACCGCGGGGAGGCTGCAGACACAGTCGAACCTGATGCAGGAACTCGGCAAGATCCGACGTGTGATTGCCAAACAGATTCCTGAGGCTCCTCACGAAGTACTGCTGGTGATTGATGCGACGGCAGGTCAAAATGCCCTCTCACAGGCCAAAGGCTTCTCTGAAGCTGCTAGCTGCACGGGAGTCGTCTTAGCGAAACTCGACGGCTCAGCCCGCGGCGGGGTGGTGGTGCCTGTGACGGAAACCTTCAAACTCCCCGTTAAGTTCGTGGGGCTGGGGGAGAAGGCGGACGACCTGGCCGTGTTTGATCCGAAGCGGTATCTCGAGGCGTTGCTGGCCGACAGTTTTTGCGATTCACCCGCGTAGGCAGCAGCGGCACGCACGGCCTGAGAGCCTCTCATCTTTGCGCAGCTTGCCAGCCTTCACGGAGATCCCCTCAGTTCGGTGTTCCGGAGATGCCAGTCGCGGGGACTTTGCGGGCGCAAAAAAAACACTCGTACCGGCCAAGACCAGTTGTCCGATCTGTTCCGTGTGTCGCATCTCTACGGTTTGTCCGGCCTGCCCTTGGCGGGGGGACGCCGGCCAGTATTTGGTGCGACGCTTCGAGGAGAGGCATTGGACGCACTCTCCTGTGACCTACGAAATGGGAGCTCGCCTGACCATGAAGTTCATGAAGTTCACTTTGCCCGCATGGGTTGCCGCAGGCCTTGTGGCCGCTGCCCCCGCCCCCGCCGCTGAGCTTGGGGACTACATTCAGCTGGTACAAGCGGAGGCGCCTGCACCTGCTGATTCAGTTGTTCCACCCGTCACATTGATGCCTCGCGAAGGGGTGCCAGATGAAGACGTCTACCAGCTGCGAGCTGCTGCTCCTCAAGAGGCTGCGTTCGAGCAAGGGGCAAACCGCTACCTCGAGACTGATTTCCTCTTAGATCGAGGCATTGAGACCTACGGTTTTATTGATATTGGTATCGGTGCAAATGCATGGGGAGCTGACTGGAATGGTCCTGTCACGTTTAACGATCGTGCCTGGCAGGGACAGATGAATCAGCTCTACCTCATTAATGAGCGGGTTCTGAAAGAAGACAGCCTCAGTTGGGGTGGTCGAGTGGATCTGCTTTACGGTACCGATTTTCTCTACACGGTTGCCGGTGGACTGGACAGCGATTGGAACTCAGGACGCTACTACGGCTTGGCAATGCCACAGCTGTATGGTGAGCTTGGTACCCAATCGCTGAACGTCAAGTTTGGTCACTTCTATACGCTGATTGGCTACGAAGTGGTGCCGGCAATCGGTAACTTCTTCTACACCCATGCTTACACCATGCAGTACGGTGAGCCTTTCACCCACACTGGCGTGCTGGGCACTTGGGTGCCGAACGATCAGTTGACGATTATCGGCGGTGTGACCAACGGGTGGGATAACTGGGACACCCCACTGCCGAACCCAAATGCTGGTCCAGGTCAGAATAGCAATGCTGGGTTCTTAGGAGCCGTTACGTTCTCCAGTGCTGATGGAAGTCAGGCACTGACTCTTGCCAACTCGAGCGGCAACGAAGCGAACGGTGGAGTAGATCCGATTACCGGTGAGGACCAGATCGGCAATCGTACCGTCACAAGTGTTGTGTACACCAACGAGTTTACCGACAAACTGACGTACGTTTACCAGAGTGACTTCGGTTATGCAGGATACGCGGTGGATCCTAACGCGTACGCTCCTGAAGGTAACCAGCCCGGGTCAGCATACTGGTACGGTGTGAACCAGTACATGTTCTACAACTTCACCGACAATCTTATCGGTGGTGTGCGACTCGAATGGTTCCGTGATAACAACGGATATCGGGTCGTGTCAGGTCTGCGTGATGGATCGCCGGGAGTGGGCGGTTACACCGGCAACCTGTGGAACCTCACCTGGGGTCTTAACTACCTGGTTGGAGACAACCTGATCATCCGCCCGGAACTGCGGTATGACTGGTTCTCAGCCGACCAAGGTTGGATTGATGAGGGTAACGGTGGTCCTGGCACCATGCCCTATGGTCGTCTGAACGAAAAGAACGATCAGTTCTACGGCGGCTGCGACGTGGTCTGGCAGTTCTAAAAACTGCTGATCTCTCGTCTCTGACAACAACAGCGCTGCCCGCCGGTTTCGGCGGGCAGCGTTTTTTTATGCGAGTGGCACACTGAGGCATCGGCCCAAAAGTGCCGGAAAACCTTGCGCAAGCCGCACGGTTTTACACCCCATGTCGCCATGGCTAGGTTATGCGGGCTCGCGGAAATCGAATCCTTTCGGCACCCCCGGAGGCCCGATGACTCCCAACAGATTCGCAACAAGGCACGGAGGCCACAGCATGGCGTCGGGTATTCGCAGGGCTCTCACTCATTCGTTCTCAGCATGCCGAGCCGTCTCGTTTGTGATGGCCGCCGCTCTCGTCTGCAGCAGTTTCGCCGTTGCCGCTGGCCCGCAGTGGCACACGTCCTTTGAAGAAGCGGTCACGATCTGTCAGACGAGTGATCTGCCGATTGTGGCTTTCTTCACGGGGAGTGACTGGTGCCCGCACTGCAAGACGCTGGAAAAGAAGGTCCTTCACACGAAGGCATTTGCCGAGTGGGCCGAAGGACGCGTCGTGTTGCTGGAGATCGACATGCCTCAAGACGGGCTGAGTCGCGAAGAGCGAGCCGAGCGTTCGCGGATCTGTAAGGCCTATGGCGTTCGCTCGTTTCCCAGCGTGCTCCTGATTGGCCCCGATGGCTCGGTGCTGCACCGGCAGGCGGGCTACTCCGGTCAGTCTGCGCCGCACTGGATCGGCCTGTTTGCTGAGCATCTTCCTGGCAGCGCTGAGACGGTTGCGGGAAAGCCTGATGCATCGTCAACGCGTCGTTAAGGCGTTCGCGACCGGCTAGCTCAGATGCTGACGTCAGGCGTACTGTTCGGGCGAGCCGTTGGGAAGGTTGTCATCAAACGCTTCGCCGTCTGGAGCTTCGAGCGACTCCGTGCGAAAGCGTGACGCTTCGACGTTGAGCTCGCGGATCGCTCGCCGCAAGGCATCGAGTGAGCCTGCGAAGATGGTCATCGATGCCGATGACGCGCCCGCCCCCTCGGTGAGCGTCTCGATGGTATCCCGAATCTGCCGCGCGCCTTGGGACTGCGCCTGCATTCCTTCGTGCACATGCTCCAAGGCCTGTGTCACGGTCTGCACGGGCTCAATCACACGGCCAAGCTGCTCGCTGACATCAGCAACCTCACCGATTCTCTGGCCCACTTCGCCACGGAACCGATCCATTTCCATCGTGCCACTGGAGACCGCGGCCTGCATGTCGCGGACCATCCGCTCGATATCTTTGGTGGCCAGGGCTGTTTGGTCGGCGAGTCGGCGGATTTCTTGGGCCACAATTCGGAACCCCCGACCACTCTCGCCCGCCTTCTCCGCCTCAATCGTGGCATTCACAGAAAGCAGGTTTGTCTGATCGGCCACCTTCGCGATCGTGGTCACGACGGAGGTGATGCCGGCTGCACGCTGGCTGATCGTGGAGAGCTTGCGAGTGAAGGCGTTCATCGCCTCGTCGAGTTTCTGCATCGACTCGGTCATTGACGCGAGCCCATCGCGGCCTGCGTCGGCCACACCTGCAGCTTCACGGGCCACCTGCGTCACTCGGCTGGTGCTCTCAAGCAGCTGCTCACTGGTGGCAGAGATCTGACTCACCGCCGCCGACACCTCTGAGGCACTCTCACTGAAGCTCCGCACGCTACGGTCTTGCCGGGTGAGTGCCTCGGCGGCATCTGCCTCCACGCTGGAAAGCCGCTCGCCCGCGGACTGAATGCGACCGATGAGTCCGCCGAGTCCACGTGTCATCGTGTCGAGCGCGTCGAGCAGCCGGTCAATCTCAAGCGTGCTCGACGGTGCGACCGTTGCCGTCAGGTCACCTGCCGCAATCGATTCGGCAACCTCGACTGCCAGTCGTACCGGACTGGTAATAGACCGTGCGAGCCACAGCGAAGCGAGCATGCCGGGAATCCCAATCACGACCGCCGAGGCAACCGCTGCAGCTGCCTGCCAGATCAACACATCTCGGCTTGCCTCGGTCGAAACCGACACGAGAACCGCACCGCCCGCTCGCCCATCAGCTCGTCGCACGGGGGAAGCCACGCGGTAACTCAGCCCGGTAAACCGTCCCGCTGGCCGACCACTGCCAATAGCGTCTTGGAGCAGGGCGGCATCTGCCTCGTCGAGGGGAGCCCCGCGATCACTGGCCATCCCGCCGCCATCGACCCGTCGACTGACTTTGGCTGCCAGTTGCTCGTCAAAGATCTGCACCTCTTCCACCTGCCCTCCGGCGAGCTCCGAGACGAGGCGGGCCAGGCCGAGGTTCTCGTCGAGTCGCTCGAGGAAGAAGGCCTCAATGCCAACCTGCACAATCCGTGGCTTGTCGATACCACCGACACCGACGTACTTGAAGATACGGTCGTCGATCTCGCGCTTACGGGCTTCCTGGACAACCGCTGCGGCTTCTTGCTCAATCAGACGGTAGAAGACATGCGCCTGCGGCTGCGTTTCGGAGTCGTTGAGAAAACGAAAGTCACCGATGTCGGCTGTTGTCAGGTAGGCCAATCCTTCCTCGTCGGTGGCCAGGATTTCGATGCCAAATCGGCCGGCGGTCTCCTTGAGGGCCTGCTCGATCCGCTCTGGCGGCATGCCAGCTTCTTCACCGAGGGCAACGAGATGCGCGGCGAGGGTAGCCTCCACCTTCATCTGCTCGGCGATCTCCTCTTCGACCAAACTCGGCACGTCTTCTGCAAATGCCGTGGCTCTGGCGAGAAGGTCAGCGATCTCGTCACCACCCACCCGTGCCTGCTCGAGCACGGCCTGACGGCCGGCGTAGGTCTGCAGGAGGGTTGTGACCACCACTGCCGCAAGAACCAGCAGTGTGGTGGTCAGTGCGATTTTGGAGCGGAGCGACATGCGGGGGGCATCTCCGGCGGGTGGACTCTCGGCACACGCCAAGACTCAGGCAAACCTAGCCCGGGGGGCGTGCCGCCGCCACTCCACCACACCGAATGTCTAGGGCTCAATCACGGCCAGGGGAGCGATCGGAACCAACGGAGCAAGGTCGAGCTGTGGGGAGTCGCTCTCTGCGGCGGCCGGCACAGGGGGCGTGTGGGCCACCGCTGGCCGACGGATCGCACCGGCCACCAGGCAGCCGAAGATCGGCAGCAGTACCCAGACAGGCGCGATCACCCAGGGGAGCCAAACGGCCGGTCCATCGCCACCCTGAGGCGTGTGGTGGCCGCTCACGAACGGTCGCCCCCGGGGCATGCTCTCAGCAGATGGTGTGGCAGGCGGCATGACGCTCCTCGCTAGTAATCGACAGAAGGGGAGTACCGCGGAGCAGGCCGGCGGATCAAGCCCAACCGTCGCCACTGTATCGGGCCACGAAAGAGCTGTAACAGGCCGTGAAGAGAGCGCCGCGAAGAGAGCGGAGTGGCCGAGGCGGGGCTCGAACCCGCACACCCCTTACGGGATACGGGATTTTAAGTCCCGTGCGTCTGCCAGTTTCGCCACTCGGCCGGAGGGGATCCTTGCGACGAGTTGTACGACCCGCCGTTGGCCGACTGCAATGCCTGCTTGGAAATGCAGCCGCCTCCCCGAGGCAGGTGCGACCTGCTACAAACCCTTGGACGGAATAAGAGCGTCCCTCGGCAGTTCTTTGCCAGCGAGCCCCCAGCCCAAGGATTCCCAGCGTGCACGCGTCGACTGCCCAGACTGCCCCGCCACCGGGTATGGATGGATTTCTGGGGTCGCGGGCGTCGCTGGGAACAGACCTGGTTTTTGTCGCCCTATTTGCAGTGTTGCCACTGCTGGCCTTTGGTGTGCAGCTGGCGCGTCGGCGTCAGTATCGCTGGCATAAGGCGATGCAGCTCGGAATCGCCTCCGCTCTGCTCGCAGCGATCATCGTCTTTGAAATCGACATGCGGTTCGTCAGCGGCTGGAAGCCGCGGGCGGTGACGAGCCCCTGGTGGCCAGGCGGCGTCTGGACCGCCCTGAGCATCCATCTGTTCTTTGCCATCTCGACCGTGCTGCTCTGGATCTGGGTGGTCTGGGAGGCGTTGCGACGTTTTCCGACCCCACCAGCACCTGCGGCACACAGCCGTCGCCATCGCGTCATGGGGCGTCTGGCCGCTGCCGATCTGCTGCTGACGTCACTGACCGGCTGGATCTTCTACTGGTTTGCCTTCGTGGCCAGCTGACGCTCAGGCTCCGTCGGCCTGGGAAGCCAGCGACACAGGGCGTAGCCGCCGAAGTAGAGCAGGCACAGCGGCACCGCCAGGAAGAGCATGCTGTAAGGGTCGGCCGGCGTCAGGATCGCTGAGACGACAAAGATGCCGACGACGGCTGTTCGCCACTGTGACGCGTAGGCGGACGCATCGAAGACGCCAATCCGCTCCATGAAGAGCATCACCAGCGGCAGCTGGAATCCAATGCCAAAGCCGATCGGCAGAAGCAGCACAAAGCTCAGCCACTCGGTGATGCGAGGGTCCGGGTCGAGCCCCAGCCACTCATTGAATGCCAGCAGGTAAGCAAGCACGAAGTCGAACACGAAGAAGAAGGCGAGAGCGACACCTGCCAGGAAGAGTCCCGTGCTAAACGGCAGGAAGACATGCACATACCGCTTCTCGTGCGGATAGAGTCCGGCCGCAACAAAGCTCCAGAGCTGGTAGAAGATCCACGGACTCGACAGCACCACGCCGACAACGATGGCAGCCTTCACGTAAATCGCGAACGCCTCTTGAGCGCTGAGCGTGGTGATGGTGACTCGCGAGTCGCGTTCGAGAGGCTGCCAGAGCACCACGGGAACAAGCGTGTCGAGCGGAAAGGTCCCCTCTGTGCTCCCCACCTCGTCGGCCGACCGGCCGAGCCGATCGACATGCATTTCCCGGACTTCAAACGACATCCCACGTCGCGTGACCGCATCGGTCATTTCTTCGACGGTGTATGGGATGCCTGCCGAATCGGGCGTGCGGGGCTGCCACTCCTCGACCACACGCTGTGACTGACTGATGTAGTAGTCGCCGAGCGCCCGGCGAAGCGGCTGCTCGATCAGGTGCACCACGTCGCGGCCGAGCAGAAACCCGATCACCACACCAATGAGCAGGCCGATCGAGGCCCGAATCAGACACGACCGCAACTCTTCGAGGTGTTCCCCGAAGGTCATCGTCGAGCTTTGGAAGAGATCTTCGTCGTGCGTGCGGGCCATTGGTCGTCCAAGAGCGAGGCAGAGTCCGTCAGCGGACCTCCTTCGATTTATACTCCAAAGATCAATCCATTCAGCCCCACTGCCCCTCAGCCCCGGGAAGCAGGCCCGTGAGCGAGTTGCGTTTCTCCCTGATCGACCGGCGTGGCTGTTGCTGTTGGTGGCAGCGGAGCAGGGCAGGCCTGTTGGCGATGGCAGTGGCAGCGATCGTGGGAAGCCCCGCGACGACGAAGGTTGCAGCTGAGCCGCTGTTTCCACCAGCCGTGCTGCCGGTGAGCCTCTACGCCGCGGTCGCCGAAGCCTGCCGGCAGGTGGAGGCTGCTGACACGCCTGCCACAGTGGCGGTCGCGCACGCCACGCTCGACCGCCTCAGCGAGCGACAGCAGCAGGCGACACGGGCCTGGCTCCTGCCAGCGGAAAACTGTTCGGAACTGCTCGGCCGTCTTGGTGGTCTCTGCGACACCCCTGACGGCGTGCTGATCCCGTTCGAGCGGCTGACTAGGCGGCTCCGCTGGCAGCTGGTGACGACGTGCAGTGCTGACGACAGCCTATCGGAGGCGTCGCAGCGGCAGCTCCGTGCAGCGATTGAGAGCCGTGAGACGTCTCGGCTCTGGCAGCTGGCTCGCGACACTGCAGACAGCGTGATGCTCTGTGAGACGTTGCTGGCTGCGGGGGATCTGGCAGCCGAAAATGGCTGGGAGACTGCCGCGATCAATGCCTGGCAGGACGCTGCCACGTTTGCCAGGCGACTGCCTGGAGACCGCATCTGCCGCGAGGTTGCCGCTCGAGAGAGGCTGCGGCCGTGTGAACGGCTGGATGGGCGAGATGTGGTGTTGCCGAGGTCGCCGTGTGACCGCCTCCTGTTTGAGCCGATGTGGACGCAGCGGCTTCCCTTCGATCAGGCCTCAGACACGCCAGCAGCGGTGGCCGTCGCCAGCTTCGCTTCGCGGACCGCAGGTCCGCTGCTCTGCTGGCACGCCAATGGTGGTCTCCACGCCCGCGGACTTCACACTGGCGAGCCACCCTGGCAGGACACAGCAGAGAGGCTGTTTCCTCCGCGTGGTGACACCCTTGTCAGCACGCCGTCGTGGGCACCGAGCGTTTTCGAGGGCAGGCTGCTGTCGGTGCTCATGCCCACGGCCGCTGCTGGCAGCACTCTACCAGCTGCGGGGAGCGTGCCGCCGCCGCAGCTGATCTGCCTCGATCTCACCGATGCGGCACAAGGCCGTATGCTCTGGAGCCTGCCAC
>JADHNY010000078.1 GCA_016779265.1 Pirellulales bacterium
CGTCAGTCGCACCTCTTCGCTTGCCGAGCGATCGCCGGAGAGTCATCGCGACAGCCCCCGACTGCAGCTCCGTGCTGTTTCTTTGCAGCAGGTTCTGGGTGATAGTGTGGTCTGGTGGAGGGCTGTCGGTCGTCGTCTCGAGGCTGATGTTGAGCACGGTACTGCCGCCAGTGCCAGCGCCACCGCCACCGCCACCGCCACCACCGGATGAGTTGTTGGTGAACGTGAAGTCCTGTGTGGGAGAACTCACGGCAAACTCATTCGTCGTCCCGAAACTCTGCTCCTGCTTCCCAACCTGGAGGTAGGAGATGTTGACGCCACGGCCGTCGTAGGACCACCCACCTTCGTAGCGGTTGCCCCACGTCATCTTCGTGCGTAGCCAGCTCGTGTTGAGATCAAGACGCAGCGGGGAACTTCCCACCTCGAAGAGCGTCGTGTTGGCGGAGATATTCTCGATGCTGTCCGATGTGGCTGTGCCGTTTACGACCTGTTGAACCAGGATCGGGTTGGACTCGGCGAAGGCCAGGTAGTCATTGTTGAGGTTGGCGATCGTGAATGGTGAGACCGGCTGGCTTGGAATGATGTTCTGGCCGGTCGGTGTCGTGGCAACGCCGACGGTCCGAGGCACCGTGATGCCCCAATAGAGACGGTCGTAGTTGAAGTAGATCCCGTCACCATCATCCGCCCACATGCTGTACTCGCGGAGATCTGGTGGAGCGAAGAGCTGGAAGTCGTACATGTCCTGGTCTGGCAGGAGCGGAATCCAGTTTTCTCCGGCCTGAGCCACACCGGCCCCGGCCATCGTCAGCATGGCTGCTACCAGTTGCCGGAAGTTCTTCTTCATGCCCATCGCTAAGGTTCCTTGGGAACAGGATCCGTTGAGTCCGCTCATGCGGTTCGCAATGGGTGTATCGGTCGTGCCGCTGCTTCGGGTTAACCATTCTTGGTAGAGATTGCGGGTCGCAACGGTCGAGCCGGGAGGCTGGGGCGTTTGGGGGCTGTACGGCGCGGAAGAACTGCGTTTCTGAGGGACGACGCTCGCCGCCGTTTCTTGACGGCCGCCCGCTGAAGGGCCGCAAAAACTGGTTCCAGTCGGGCCTCCTGGGTCGCGTTGCTAGAATAGGGAGACCTTTTGGAGGCTTTCTATGTCGTGCCGTGCATTTCGTGTTGTGACAACCGCCCTGCTGGCCGCAGGGCAGGCGATCTGGTTGGCTGGAGGTTTCCCTGCTTACCCCGTTTCGCTGGTGCAGGCGGAGCAATCTCGGGTCCAAGATGAGGAAGCCCTCTCCTTCCTGCGGCTCACCGAAGACGACACAGGGGAGCCACGATCGCTCGATACAGCGATTGTGCGGTATGCCGCAGGCCCTGAGGCGGCCGACGGACTGTCGGTTGACCTGGTGGCCGCAGTGCACATCGGTGGGGATACCTACTACGACACGCTCAACCGGCTCTTCAAAGACTATGACGTTGTGCTCTACGAACTGGTGGCGCCTGAAGGGAATCGAGTTCCCAAGGCTGGACAGAAGCCTTCCGGAGCGATCGGCTCGGCCCAGCAAGGGCTGACCAGTGCCCTTGGCTTGGCCTTTCAGCTTGAGGCGATCGACTACAGCCCTGCCAACTTCGTGCATGCCGACCTCTCTCCCAAACAGTTTGACGAGGCGATGAAGAAGCGAGGAGAGTCGTGGTGGACGATGTTCAGCCGGCTGATGCGGGAGGGAATGACGCAGGCACGTCGCAAGGCGGCCGCGGGCGACACCTCAGGCGAGGTCGGCCTGGGCGAACTCTTCGGTCTGCTGTTCTCATCCGATCGTGAACTGCAGCTCCGCCGCATCATGGCCGAGCAGTTCACCGACATGGAGGTCCTGACGGCGGCGTTTGGCGGGGAGAATGGATCGACGATTATCACCGATCGCAACGCGGCAGCAGTGGATGTGATGCGGCAGCAGGTCGCTCGCGGACGTGAACGGATTGCCATTTTCTACGGGGCAGCCCACATGACCGATTTTGATCAGCGACTCCGCAAAGACTTTGGTCTGGAGCCTGTCGAGACAACCTGGATCGAGGCCTGGGATCTACGGGACCGGTAGGTTTCGCGGTCTCGGCCAGTCAGCAGTTCATTGGGGGGCGGCCATCAGCGGTCTGCGGCGTTGAACGTCACTGACGCATAGGGCGTCAGCGGCCCGGAGTGGGAGCCGGCTGCTGTGGCCGGGTCGACTGCAGGCTCCAGGGTTGGCAGCCATACCTCTTGGCCGCCTGTTGAATCTTCCGCAGGGCATGGTGATAGCCCGCATGCACGCTCGGGAGTGTCGATCCGTACGGAATGTCGGCCGGGGCATGCTCGACGGTTTCGAGCGGGTCGGCCACAAACTCAAACTCCACCGCGCCGTCGTAGCCCGATGCAACAAGGGCAGCCATGAGTGACTCGAGTGGAAGTGAGCCGTCACCAGGCGCGAGACGCTCATGCGCATCGGTGGGAGGCCCGAGGCGGTCGGCCACACTGACAGTGACAAGCTGGTTGCTGAGCTGAGGAAGCAGCCCGAGCAGGTCTTGCTGGTGACCCACATGCCAGAGATCGAGGGCGAGGCCAATGGCGGGATGGCCGACCTGCTCGAGAAACCGCAGGGTCTCCTCGAGATCGGTGAAGAAGCCACAGCCGGCTGAGGCCGCGGGATGCGTGGGTTTGAGGGCGAGTCTCACCCCATGTTCCTCTGCCAGCGGAGCGAGCGATTCCAACGCCTCGTGCACCAGGCGACGGGCATGGCCGAGGGTGTGGCCCCCGCGGCATCCTGCGTGCACCAGCAACGCATCCGTGCCGAGGTCGGCGGCCTCAAGGATCGCTTCGCGGGCGTCGACGAGGCTCTCGTGAAAGGTGCGTCCGTCGCTGCCAGTGAAGCCGCCCGCCCACTGCAGACTTGAGATCCGAACCCCTGCTGCGGTCAGCATCCGGCGAGCAACACCTGCCTCGAGGTCCGAGAGTTTTGGCCGCCAGAGGGAGATTGCTTCAAAGCCGTGGCTGCGCAGAGCGACAAGTTCTTCGGCGAGATCCCAGCGAAAGGTTGTCCGTTCACTGATTGAAGCCCGCACCATGCGTCAACGTCTCCACTCAAAGGCTCTTGGCTGCGTGTGCCCGCACCATGCTGATGAAACAGAACCGCGGACACCCTCGAAGGTGACTCAGTTTGGATCCCACCAACGCCGCCAAGTATGGAAGCGGTTTCCCCAGACTGTCTAGGCTGGAAGTGAGCATGGGCTCTCTCCCGAAGAAGACGCCTCGTGGAGTCAGCTGGGGGGAGGATCTGGCGTGAGGGTGGTGCAGGCGTCACGACACCAGGCCCTCCGTCGCGGCAGGATGATGGCACGAACAAACGCACTCTGAAAAAGCACGTCATCTCAAAAGAACACACTGGAGAACGAACAAACTGTGCAGAAAAAAGGACTGTCTGCTGCGAGGGGCACCATTGTGATTCCGGAGGAGGAGCTGCAGTGGCAGTTCGTCCGCTCGCAAGGGCCCGGTGGACAGCATGTCAACCGCGCAAGCACGAAAGCTGTTTTGCGATTTCACGTGGTGGGATCGCCAAGCCTGTCTGCCGCAGTCAGGGCTCGCCTGTTGGAGCAGCAGCGGTCACGACTCACCGATGCTGGTGATCTCGTGATCACAAGCCAACGATTCCGTGAACAGCCTCGCAACATCGCCGACTGCCTCGACAAGCTACGGGAGATGCTCGAGCGAGCTGCTCAGCGGCCTCGGCCGCGTCGACCAACGCGGCCGACCAAGGGCTCTGTCGCCCGTCGCAGACTCACCAAACAGCGGCGTTCGGAGACGAAGAAACTCCGGCGACCGCCCGAGAACGCACGGGCTGAAAAAAAACTGTTTCGCATGCGGTGTGGACGTAGAAAACGGGCGTCATGCAGCCACTCCCGGCAGGAGTCTGCTGCGGGTCTTGGAGGGGGGGCTTTGGTATACTGAAGTGACGGAGAAGTTGGGGAATCGCTCTGCTTCGCCGCTGGTCAACGCGTGACGGGGCCCTTCTTGGGACCCATCGCCAGAAAACGTCCTGGAAAGGAAGGGATTTGCTATGCCATCGCGACGCGAAGCACGAGACATCGACGCGCTCCTGGCAAACTGGCCCTTTCGCCCAGGAGAGGTCAATGCGCGTCTGATCAAGGCGCAAGGAGGCCGCGAGGTCATCCAGATGCGGGTCGACATGGGGGTCCTGCAGCTGGAAACGGAGTTTCGACCAGATGGCGAGCGGCCAGGCGGTGCGGAGACCTACTTTGACTACCTCGTAGGCGAAGCCATCCGTGAAGGGGACGATTTTGAGCTGAGCGACGAGCAGTGCAGCGAAGCGGACCGTGAGTTTGTGCAGTTCTACCACCGCCGTGTCTGCTGGCTTTCCCTGCGGGAATATTCCCGGGCCGCCAAGGATGCCGACCACAGCCTGGCGTTTATGGACTTCGTGCGGCAGCACTCGCCGGACGAAGAGTGGACGTTGTCTCACGAGCAGTACCGTCCCTTCGTGCTCTTCCACCGGGTGCAGGCGGGGGCACTTGCGGCACTTGAGGATGACGGGCCCGAGAAGGCCATTAGCGAAATCAATGCGGGGCTCGATCGTTTCCGGGAACTCTTTGAGGAGTATGACGCGGCAGATCAGTTCGCCGAGGATGAACTCGTGCAGCGACTCGAAGAGATGCGCGAGAATGTTCGCAGTCGTTATGACGTCGGCTTAACACTCGACGAGCAGCTCGTGGAGGCGGTGCGGGCGGAGAACTACGAACGGGCTGCAGAACTTCGTGATCAGCTGCGCACGAGGCCGCGAGCGGCGACGCTTCCAGGGCCTGCTGGAGGCCTCGCCGAGCCAACGAGTACGGCCACCGGAGCGAGTCCAGAGGGAGAAGGTAGGCCTCGCCGCCGCCGGCGACGCGATGACGACCCGGGCACTGCAGACTGAAATATTTTTCAGGAGAGCGTGAAATATTTTCTCGCTCTTGGCGAAGCGACGTACACCGCGGCGTTGTTGGTAATGGTCACGCTGTGCGAGTTGTGACGGCTACGGGGGCTGGGGCGGGCTGCGACTGGAGGCCTGGGTGGCTAGGGCAAGATTCGTAGCCATCCATCGTGTCAGTGAACACGTGGTTCGCCGATTCTGTGTGTTTGGCATGCAGTGTGCAGAAGATGTCTCCGTCGGAACTGATGCGTGTTCTTGGAACCCGCAGGTTGCGAAGCGATGCCTGAGCCTGGAGATCACCATGACCGCCTCGACTTGCCGTCACGCTGACCGCCCTCTTGCCTTCACTATCTCTGTTGGGGAGGCTGTTCATCCTGTTCGGGCCCACCGGATCCATCCGGTTGGACTGGTGCTTGACGGCAGTCGTGGTGGCCTGAGGCTGCATGACGAGACCCACGTCGCCACGGCAGCAACGGCCGACGACTTCAGTTGGGGCCACGACGTGTGCGATGACCGCGAGGGCCTGATGCGAGAACCCTCAGCGATGCGGCGACGCCAGCGACTGCGATCCAGTCGAGCAGCCTTCTATCAGCCGGGACAGTAACCGCCCCGGACGTGGAATGGTTCGTGTCGTGATCCCGCAGAGAACTGCTGCAGCCGCTTCTGGCAGGCTGCGAGGCAACGCTGATCAGCGGCCGGCTGCCGGTCCGGCGATGCTCACTCGTCCATCGAAGGAAGGCACATCCTCGAGATCGCTGCTGACCACTTCAGCGCGGTAGGCCACGCTGCCTGGAGCGGTGCTCAGCCCGGTCACGAGAAGCTCGATCGTTTCACCGGGGGCGACAGTGTCGAGTGGGTCAAACCGCACTTCCCCGGCGGCCAGCGATGCAGGACCGCCGCTGGCAGCCACGGGTTCAAGCCCGTCGGCGAAGAACAGCATGGCCGACACATTGCGAGCTGCCACACCTCCGGTGTTGCGGAGCTGAAGCCGCCACTGAAGCGGCGTGCCCATCGATGTTGTCTGCTGTGGGCCAACGACCTGAAGGCGGATGGCCGCTGGGGCGGTGGTCGCTTCTTCAGCCTGCGTCGTGCTTGTCGAGGCAGTGCCCGTCGAGGCTGGCAGGCCTGCGGCGACTCCCGATGGGTAGAGCAGGCCGCCTGCACTGCGTTCGTCTGTAGTGCGGCCCGTCGCGTTGCCGGCCGGCGTGTCGCTGGCTGGCGGGCTGATAGCGGCTGATGTGGTGCCAGCGTCGACAGTCTGGGCAGCCGCTTGGTCCGCAGGCAAACCCACCTCTTCCTGTTTGGGAAGCCGCTGCACGGGCTTGCGGGCGAGCGCTATCCTCGCTGAAATCCAGAGTCTTCCGGTTGCTGCCGTGGCCTCTGTCGACTGGGCGATGATCTGCTTTTTTTCAGGCTCTTTTGAAGCAGCGTTGGCGGTCACCGTACCGGTCGCCGTGCCGAAGAGCAGTGACGCACAGATGATGCCGCCGGTAAGCTTCCGCCCCCTTGTGCCCCGACCCCGTGTGCCCCGACCCCGTGTCCCCCGAGGCTGCTTGGACCAGAGGATCTGTCGTGCGTGCGATGTCGTCATCAGGAATCCTCCCTGAGCAGCTACCGAACCGTGTCTACCGCCAAACCGTTTCTCTTGCGAAACCATGGCTGCGAATGCCCGAACGGGGAGCGTCTCGACTCCTCAGGTCCGAGCCTTCGGGTGGTATCGGTTCCTCGCTTTGGGAATCTTTGGATTCCTCGGCAAAGTTTGCGGGCGGCAGTGGCAGACTGGGCAGTCTAGGGAGGGCTTAGGCTTCGTTTAGGCAGGCAGGTGGCTCGGCGGCCTCCGAGCCCTTGGTGATCACAAAGCCAAGATCGTGGATCATTGCCTCGTCAGCCTCAGGCAGCTGGCCCTTCGTGGTCAGGTAGTCGCCCACAAACATCGAGTTGGCCGGGTAGAGGCCCAGGGGCTGCAGGCTCCGCAGATGCAGTTCCCGCCCGCCGGCAATGCGAATCTCCGCGGTTGGGTTCACCAATCGCATCATGGCCAGAGCACGAAGACAGTCGCGAGGTGTCAGCGCGGATGTGCGTTCCAGTGGAGTACCGTCGATGGCATTGAGGAAGTTCAGAGGGATGCTCTCGACCTTGAGCTCGCGGAGCTCCAAAGCCATCGAGACCACGTCGTCAAGCTCTTCGCCCATTCCAATGATTCCACCACTACAGAGCGACAAGCCTGCCTCACGGCATGCTGCCAGCGTGGCAACACGATCGTCGTAGGTGTGCGTCGTGCAGATTTCTGCGTAGTAGCGACTGCTTGTGTTGAGGTTGTGGTTGACCTTATCAACGCCAGCGTCCGCGAGCCGCTTGGCCTGTTCCGGCGTGAGCAAGCCCAGGCAGGCGCAGATATTCAGGTCGTGCTCCTGCTTGATCTTGGGCACAATTTCGCAGACCGCGTCCATCTCACGCTGTGTGGGACCACGAGCGGAAATCACAATGCAGAAGGTTTTTGAGTTTTGCGCTGCTGCCATGCGGGCGGCCTCGAGCAGCTTGGGTGCAGAGAGCAGGTTGTACTTGGGGATCTCTGCCTCAGAGACTTTCGACTGGGAGCAGTAACCGCAGTCTTCCGGGCAGAGTCCGCTCTTGGCGTTCATCAAGAAAAACAGCTGTACGGTGTTGCCGAAGGCTCTGTGCCGCACCCGGTACGCGGCTGCCAGGAGGTCGAGCAGTTCCTCATCTGGGGAGTCGAGTACGGCCCGGGCCTCATCGCGATCGAGATGATGTCCATCGAGGACCTGCGCGGCGAGCGCGTGCCAGCGGCTCTGACTGACGGACGTTGCTGGGTTGATCGAGGCGTTGATCATCAAGAACTACTCCTGGTCTGCGGCCGCAGCGAGTGCGGAACCCTCTCTCGTGTCATCGATCGCGGATGATAGCAAGGTCTGATCGACGAGCCCTATCTTGGCGGGGCCGATGGGGGCGTGTCTGCGCTGATCAGTCCCCCCCCTCGCCCGCGGACCCGAGCGTGGTGAGCAGCTCGGCCATTTCTGCAGCGGCATGCGTTAGCCCCTGAGCACGGGCCTGTTCAATGCCCTCGCGAAGTGCTCGACGGGCTGCATCTGGCTGGTTGCGGGCAACGAGGATCTGACCGCTCATCTGAAATGCAGGGACGTACGGAGGTGTTCCTCTGGCAAGATCTTCAAGAATTTCGAGGCATGGCTCCCATTCCCCGTCGCCGTCCATCATCAACGCCAGGCTGTACCGGAGAAAGACGTCGTCTGGTTCCTCGGCGAGCATCGCCTCGATCCGCTGGCGGCGTGCGTTGGCTGGTGGGGCTGGGGGCTGATGGGCGTCGTCGTGCATGGCATCCTCGTGGGGCAAACGCTCAGGCGGAATGAGTTCGGTGAGCTCTGCTACTGCGCGGGAGCGTCCGGTGGTGCGGCGGGCCGGATCTCAACGAGCTGATCTCCCCCGTTGAGAGCGGCGTAGAGCACCTCGTCGCTGCTGCCGGCCAAGGCGCGGGGGGCCTCGAGCGTTGTGACGAGCACCGGTTCAATGGCAGGCCGGCGGTCACGGAGCACCGTCGTGAGCCGCCAGAGGCCAGCCGGCTGCGGTGGTTCAGACGTGGCGACGGCTTCGGTGAGAACCCACAGCGTGCCGCTGGGGCTCGTCAGGCCGACGTCGCGAATAGCACGAAGGTCTGTCTCAAGCCGCAGCAGCTGACGACCACCAGGCGTGGCATACATGGAGAGCGTCGCTGCAGAACGAGAGGGCTCGGCTGCGTCGCTTGTGGTGACGACGGCAAGTTCATCGGAAGGGCCCGTTCCTACAGCGAGAAGCATTTCCTCTGGCTTCAGCTGCGGGGTGTTGCGGGTGCTCAGACTGCCAACGCGGATGCCAGCGATCGCGGCACGAAACAGTGCTGGCGGGCCCGCGGCTGATGTGGAGACGGCCAGCCAGTCTCGACTGGGGCTGATCATCAGCCGGGCCGGCGATTCACCGATCGAGCCGTCGGGTTCACCACCGGTGGGGGCTTGGCGAGCCTCATCGCTGGCGAGCGTGACCCGCTGCAGCGGATTGGCGGCGTTGGAGGCAACGTCGCCCCCCGCAGCAACGCGATGGGTGGTCAGAGTCGGCCCGTTGGACTGTCGCAGCACCGCCAGCACACCGGTGTCGAGGCAGCCGACCGCCAGGCCCGGACCGTCTGGCGAGACACCTTCCAAAACCACACGGGCACCGCCATCGGCGTTTCTACCGCACTCCAGGACGACAACCTCAGTGCCTTCTCTTGTCAAAGCAAAGAGCTTCTGGCCGTTGGGGGCGACCGCAAGATCGAGTATTCGCCCGAAGTCGCTCGTGAGCGTTTGCAGAGTGACCTCGCGGGCAGTGGAGAGATCAGCGGCCGTTGTTGTGTCGGCTGGAGTTGCGAGCCACAGCCAGTTCACGCAGAGCAGCCCGCTGAAGAGTCTGAGGAGGCTCCGCTTGCCGCTGGCGGGCTGACGGCATTTCCGCCAACACCCAGCAGGGTGACGACCCACCGCCCAACGAACGTGGGCCACGACGCATGCGAACGGCCGACATCCTGGGAACACGCCAGCAATCCAGTGCATCGGTTGAGCCTGGTGAAACGTTTGACTAGCCCTGCCCCACACCATGGGCTCGCTCCCATGCGTCGATCGCATCCACATGCTGCAGACTCAGGCCAATCGCATCAAGCCCTTCGAGCAGGCTGCGACGGCGAAACGGGTCAATTTCAAACGTCTTCGAGAAGCCGTGGTCATCGCTGACAACCTGTTTCTCAAGATCGACGGTGAGCGTGTAGGAGCCAGGCTGGCTCCGTTGGAAGAGTTCATCCACATCAGCTTCATCGAGCCGGATCGGCAGGATCCCGTTCTGGAAGCAGTTTGAGTAGAAGATGTCAGCAAACGTAGGCGCGATGACAACACGGAAGCCGTAGTCGCCAAGCGCCCAAGGGGCGTGCTCGCGACTCGAACCACAGCCAAAGTTGCGGCGAGCCAGGAGGATGCTCGCTCCAGCATTTTTCGCATCATTCAGCTCAAACGCCGGGTCTGGCGATCCGTCAGGAAGAAACCGCCAGTCGAAGAAGAGGAACTCACCGAAGCCGGTTCGCTCAATTCGCTTGAGAAACTGCTTGGGGATGATCTGATCGGTATCAACATTGGCCCGGTCGAGGGCGGCAACGACGCCGGTGTGGATCGTAAACGGTTCCATAAAGGTGCTCGTGTCTTTCGGGATGCGTGGCGGCTGTGCTCTTCGCTGAAGACTCCAGTGGGCTAGCCTTTGTAGTCCCAACCGCGAATGTCGGTGAAGTGACCGGTGATAGCCGCCGCTGCTGCCATCGACGGCGAGACGAGGTGGGTTCGCCCACCCTTGCCCTGCCGGCCTTCAAAGTTGCGGTTGCTCGTCGAGGCACACCGCTCGCCGACTGAGAGTGTGTCAGGGTTCATCCCCAGGCACATGCTGCAGCCAGCTTCCCGCCATTCAAAGCCAGCGTCTTGGAAGACACGGTGGAGACCTTCTGCTTCAGCTTGACGCTTCACGCGGCCACTGCCTGGCACCACCATCGCGCTGACGGTGGAAGCCACACGATGCCCATGAACGACGCGGGCAGCCTCTCGCAGGTCTTCGATACGGCTGTTTGTGCACGACCCGATAAAAACCCTGTCGAGGGAGATGTCACAGATCTTCTGCCCACCGCTGAGCCCCATGTATTCCAACGCTCGTGTGGCCGAGTCACGATCTGCAGCTGTCGGCAGGCTTGCGGGATCAGGCACCGTGGCGTCAACGCCAGTCACCTGCGCGGGGTTGGTGCCCCAGGTCACCTGAGGGACGACGTCTGCCCCATTGAAGACTTCAACTCGGTCGTAGTGACAGCCCGGGTCACTGGCCAGTTCCTTCCAACGGGCGACTGCGGCATCAAAATCCTTGGGGGCGAAGTCACGGCCGCGGAGGTAGTCAAAGGTCGTCTCGTCAGGGGCGATCATGCCCGCTCGGGCTCCCGCCTCAATCGACATGTTGCAGACGGTCATCCGCTGCTCCATCGACAGGGCACGGATGCATGGACCTGTGTATTCAATCACAGAGCCAGTGCCGCCTTCGGTCGAAATCTTGCCGATCAGGAACAGCACCAAGTCTTTGGCAGTGATCCCTGGTGCAAGCTCGCCGTCGACGCGGAGTTCGAGTGACTTGGGCTTGCTCTGTCGCAACGTCTGCGTGGCCAGCACATGCTCGACTTCACTGGTGCCGATGCCGAACGCGAGTGCGCCCAAGGCGCCGTGCGTGGCCGTATGGCTGTCACCACAGACGATGGTCATGCCTGGCTGGGTAAGGCCCATCTCTGGACCAATCACATGCACGATGCCCTGGTCTGCATCATCCAGGTCGAACAGCCGCACACCGAACTCTCGGCAGTTGTTGCGGAGGGTGTCGATCTGTTGGCGACTGACCGGATCAGCAATCGGCAGGCTGCGATCGGTCGTGGGCACGTTGTGGTCCGGCGTGGCGAATGTTCGCTCAGGCCGACGAACTTTTCTGCCCGCGAGCCGCAAGCCTTCGAATGCCTGCGGACTGGTCACCTCGTGAACGAGGTGCAGGTCGATGTAGATCAGGGCCTGCTCACCTTCAGGAGCGCAGACAACATGCTGATCCCAGATTTTGTCGAGGAGAGAGCGTGGTGTAGACATGCCCCCACTCTAGCTCGAAAGGCCTGCCACCACTACGCCCGCTGCTCTTGCACGGGCCTAAGCTGCCTGCCGGCCGAGCACCTGACGGGATCGTGTATCGATCTCTTCGGGAGAGAGCTGTCCCCAGGCTCCGTCCGTCGACTGCTGGAAGACAGCCGAGGAAGGCCGTACCAGCCGCCGAACGAAGAACCAGACACGCTCCAGATCGCGGCTTTCGAGCCCATTCGAGACAAGCACGAGGTCGAAGGTGCCGATGTGGTTGCAGACGCGGGCGAGCGTGGTGTCGACGGGGCCTGGCACCAGCTGGACATGCGCACGGTGACCAAGACGCTGATGGGCCTCTTTCAGTGAGATGCCGGGAGGGTCTTCCGGCCGGCGGGACTCAAAGGGATCGAGTCCGACATAGCGAATCGGCTGCGAGGCTGCCGTCAACAGCCGTTCGGCCCTCTCGGCGGTGCCCACACCAATCTCCAAAAGATTGGCGACGTGGTGCTCGATAAGGTGCCGCGTGAGCACGCGGTCTTCTGTCGGTTTTGCAAAGTTGTTTCGCCACAACTTACCGAACAGGCCAAGTTTGCTGCCCATGTCTGCCCCTGACGAATCGTCTGTCCCTGACGACATTTCACAAGGCTGCCGTGGAGGCAACCGTGGGCAGCATGGGGCGGCTTGCCGACGAGCCGTCCGTCCGCTGTCCACCGAGTGTTTTCGGTAGACAGCGGCGGCAGGCTTCAGTCGCGTTCTGCGTGGGCTCTAGGTTTGCCCCAGGCCGCAGAATCCCGATTCCTGAAAGCGGCCGATCAGCCGCCGATTTTGACAACGGCAGCGGCCGCCGCGGCACGAACCGTTCGGGACGGGTCGTCTTCACTCACGAGCTCGAGCAGCGGTAAGGCGTCCGCAGCGTCTGCACCCATGTCACCCAGAGCGACAGCCGCTTCAAGCCGGGCAAGTTCACGCTCCGATCGGAGGGCCTTTTCAAGAAGAGGAATGGCCTGCTCGTAGCGTTCTTTGTTGCCTGGATCGATCCGCAGGCCAGCCCAGGCTGAGACGGTCGCCAGCAAGACGTCATCACCCGCGGCAAGGGCTTGCAGTTCTTCGGCCGCAGCAGCTGCGGGAACGCCGAACTTGCCCAGCGCATAAACGGCCGTGTAGCGGACCTCGTCAGGAGTGTCTTTGCTGGTGACCAGTTCGGTGATCGGGCCGATCGCCTGCTCGATCGCAGCGGCGTCAACGTTGCTCGCTTCGCTCCCCTCACTACGAGCGATGGCTCCGAGGGCAAACGCGGCGTCAGCCTGAACAAGCGGATCGTCAGATCCTTGAAGCGTGTCGAGCACCGCGGCAAAACCTTCGGCAGCGTTCGAGCCGAGCGCCGCGAGCAGTTCAAGCCCGAGCAGACGAGACTCGCCTTCTTCTGCGAGAAGGGCAATGAGGGCTGGAACGGCGTCGGCTTCCAGTCGCAGGATCGCTGCGGCTGCGGCTTCTCGGACCCCTGCAACAGAGTCCCGAATCTCGGTCGTCAGGGCAGTGGCGAGTGATGAACGCTGCTCATCAGACAGCTCATCCTCAAGGTCAGAGAGACCGGTCACGCTTGCCTGCCGCACCGCGGGATTCTCATGCTGCATGCCGGCAAGCAGTTTGTCGAAGGCGGCCGTGATTCGAGCCTCGTCTTCGGGATTGATGCGAGCGAGGCCCCATGTGGCGATGCCTGACAGGAAGGGCACATCAGAAGCGGCAACTGTTTCCAGAGCGTCAGCTGCCGCCGCTGTTCGCAGCACACCACAGGCGTAGACGGCCGCGAACTGAACAGGGCCCGACTCACTCTCCACCAGACCCGCAAGTGAATCGCCAGCAGCCGCGTCGCCGATGGCAGCCAGAGCGAGGATCGCCTGCATCCGCTCTTCAGGTTCGCCCTCGGTATCCTTGGCGATCGCCATCAGTGCCGGAGCGGCGTCTGACGCATCGGTTCCGATTTCGGCGAGGACGACGCTTGCCCAGTAGCGGCTCTTCGGCTCAGCGAGAGATTCGACAAGGAATGGAACAGACGCTGAGCCTGCATCCGCCATCGTGTGAAGGGCCGGGATCACGACCGAAGGATCCTCATCTGCCAGCTGCTTTGCAACGAGCGGCACGATCATATCGGTGGGCGGCTGCAACGCGGACAGGGCACCGATCACCACTCGCCGCACCCGGGCGTCGGGATGAACGATTTTGGCAGCCAAGGCTTCGGTGGCTGCGGTGTACTGCGTGGTCGCCGCCTCATCCAGGTCGGCGTTCTCCCGTTCATCGTCGATGCGGATCATGCGGATGGCCGACGCAGCCTGTGCGGCCACAACGGCGTCGTCATCGGAGAGCAACCCAATCAGCACAGGAATCTCTGCAATCGCATCCTCACCGATCATTCCGATCGCGCGGGCTGCATGCCAGCGGACGTCCGACCGCTGCGATGTGGTCGCGTCGACGACCTGCTGCAGGGCTTCTTTGCCGCCCCCGCGCTTCTGACCTGCCGCGTCGATCATGGCGATCAGGTCATCCGTGGTGCTTGACTCCGACAACTGCTCCTCCAGTGGCTCGGAGGTCACTGGCTCGGAGGTGCTGGTTTCATTGGCATCAGCTGTCGATTCGGCTTCAGCGGACGGAGCCGCCTGCTCTTTCGCGCCACTGCAGCCCACGGTCACGAGGCCAAACGAAAGAGAAGCGAGCAGTAGGCCTGCCCGCGAGGAGCAGGTGGCGACGGTAAGCGAACGCGACAGCATGAAGGATCTCCGCTGGAGGGCGAAAGAAAAACGGTGGGTGATCGGTCGGGCCGGAAAAAAGGGGTGTGTTTTTACAGGTTCGCGATGACCCCTTCCCGGTTCGGAAGTATACTTCGAAAGTTTGACAGCGGCGAAGGCCGGATGGTGAATGAAAACGCCGATGTAACGGCAGCTTCGAGGAGGAGATACATATGCGAGGTGGACCGAGCGTGGAGAAAGCTGATTCCCTTCCTGCTGTTTCACGGCAGTCTCGCGGATGGATGCTGCTCCCGGCCCTGGTGGCCTGTGTCGGTTTTGCCGATTCTGCGGATGCCCAATGGGGTGGCTGGGGACGCATGGGCGGATACGCCTCCACCGCCGGCCAGGCTGCTGACTACGGCATGGCCCAGGTCATCCGTTCTCAGGGCTATGCCAACCTGCAGAACTCGGAAGCTGCCAAGAACTGGGAAGACGCCAAAACGAAAGAGATTGACAACCGCGAGAAGTGGACCAACACCTATTTCGAGATGCGGAAGACCAACCGTGACGCTCGTGCGGAAGAGCGTGGACCGCCGATCACTGAAGAGCAGGCGATCCGGATCGCTCACAAACGGGCGCCCGCTCGACTCGACTCGATGCAACTCGATCCCGTGACTGGCCATATCACCTATCCGCTCGTGCTGACCGACAGCGTGTTCGAGCCGTATCGCCAGAATGTTGACCGGCTTTTTGCCGATCGGGCCTCCTCGGGTGGAAGCGTTTCCTACGACCAGGTGCAGGAGATTCAGCAGGCGGTCAATGACTTTGCTGACGCGCTGAAGCAGCGGGTCGACAAGTATGCTGCCGGTGACTATGGCACCGCCCGCACGTTCCTGACCAGTCTGGCGCACGAGGCTCGCTTCCCCGGTTCATGAGCCAGCCTCTCCGGGGCATGAGGTGTTGACTGAGAAGTGAGACGACGGCTGCCCGCGTGGCAGCCATGAGTCGAAGTCGCTTTCTCGAAGTCGCTTTCTCGGGGGGTCGGGGGTTTCGTGTCGACCCAGTAAGACCGCGGTGAAGCATCTTCGCCGAGAGAAATCTCTCTGCCCATGTGGGTGCGGTCTACAATCCCGTAGCGTCCTGGCGTTTTGATGCGTCGCGGAATGTCATCGGGGCATTCCGGGGGCATTCAGCGGCGGTGAACACAGCGACCCTCCCACTCGAGATCTTCTGATGCGCGCACTTGTCACCGGCGGAACCGGTTTTGTTGGCCATCGTCTTCTT
>JADHNY010000079.1 GCA_016779265.1 Pirellulales bacterium
AGGAAAACCTCAGCTTTCTCGTCGGCGGCTGACCAGCTCGAGACGTGCCTGCCATGCTGCTCCTCCCTATCCGCGTGGTGGCGTCGGCACCGCCTGCAGGGCGGCGCTCACGATGCGTCGCTCATCATCGCACGTGATGACATTCATTTCTTCAGTCGCTCTATCAAAGTGCACCTGATAGGCAACAAGATCTGGCTTCGCCGCCGCGACGTTCGCTGCCACCACATGAGCGAGGGCACGCTCCCAGGCAGCCGATGATTCAGCGAAAAAGATCGGCTCCGAGCGTGACAGATACAGCATCGCCTGTTCTGGCTGATTGAGCAGTCCGTAGACATGACCGAGCAGCTGGGCCGCGTGCGCCATGCTGCGTTCATCCCCAACCAGATTCCAGAAGTAGATGGCCGCATGTGCCGCATGCAGCATCTCCTGCTCTTCAGCGGATGTCCGCTCCATCTGCTCAGCGAGCGTCCATGCCCGATTGTTGGCTTGACCAGCAAGCCGCTTCTGCCACAACAAACGCTCATCATCAGCTGGCGTCTCTGCCATCACCCACTCCTCGCCCGATTCTCTCTGACCCGAAACTTTACGATTCTCTCGATCAGCCGGTACGGCACAGCTATGTCGAGCGGAAACTGCACAGAACCTTTTCCCGTTTTGTAGTTGCTGAGCTCCTGCTGAAACTTCTCCATCCCGGACGGTGTCGGATAGAAGCCAACATGTTTCGCAAAGCCGGCGAAGTGCACGAGCGTGCCGTTAAGCGTGAATATCGGCATTCGATACGCAATGGTCTCAATGGCCCCCGGAGCGGATCCACGCCTGGACGTGACAGACCTACGACGTAAAAACTGACCTCGAACAACTGATCTAGAACAACGGTTCTGCCATCTCGCTATTGAGTTGTTCCCACCGTGAGACCAGCTCGGCGAGCGTGTCTGGTTGAGCGTCGGCGAGGTTGTGCTCCTCAGAGGCATCACTGGCCAGATCGTAGAGCTCCCAGCGTGCCTGCCGCGGGCCTGTTGCAGGGCCCATTCGCACGAGTTTCCAGTCATCATGCCGCATGGCTGTTTTCACTCCCTGCCTCCAGAAGAGGGTCTGATGCGGACGTCCCGGCGTTTGGCCTGAGAGGAAAGGCAGCAGATCAACTCCCTCGACATCAGCGGGCGTATCGATGGCGGCGGCGGCAGTCGCTGTCGCAAAGATATCCATCGAACTCAGGGGCTGCTCGTAGATTTGGCCGGCGGGCAGTTTCCCTTTCCACTGCACCATGAACGGCACACGGATCGCTCCCTCATACATCTGGCCTTTTTCTCCCCGGAGAGGGAGATTCGATGATGTCAGTTCTCGAGTCGGGCCACCATTGTCGCTCAGGAAGAACACCAGCGTGTTCTCCTCGAGGCCCGATGCACGCAGCTGTTCCAGCACAGCACCAACGCTCTCGTCCAGGCTGGCAAGCATCCCAGCGAAGATGCGGCGGTGCAGGTCGTCGATATGGGCGAACCTCTCCATGGCGGCATCTGTCGCCTGCAGTGGGCTGTGCACTGCGTTGTAGGCGAGGTAGAGGAAGAATGGCTTGTCGTCATGCCGATCAATGAAGTCGACCGCCTCGCGGGTCAGGGCTTCGGTGAGATATGCAGACTCAAGCACAGGCTGGCCACCACGCACGATCGGATTGTTGGCGTCGTAGTCAGGCTCATCATGGCCCATGTGGTCGGTGTAGATCAGCCCTTTGTCGCCAGTCCACCTGCCTGTGCGACCGCCGGGAAGTGCTTTCCGACGCAGCATGGTCGTCACCCCCTTCCATGGCGGCGGCACAAAGAAATGCCCCTCGTGGGTGAATCCAAAGAACTCGTCGAAGCCGTGCCGAAACGGGTGATAGGGAGCCGCTCCGCCCTGGTGCCATTTACCAAACACACCGGTGGTGTAGCCCGCGTCATGCAATGCCTCGGCGATCGTGATCTCACGTGCCGGCAGACCGTGCCCTGGCTCTTCATTGGCAGCACCGATGGGATTGAACTCATAGCCAAACCGTGTCGGCGTACGACCGGTCAACAGACCGGCACGCGACGGGCTGCAGTTGGGACCAGTCACGTAGGCCGCGGTACACCGCACGCCACTGTTGGCAATCGAGTCGATGTGGGGTGTGGGAATCTCAGCGTTCCCCTGACAGCTGAGCTCACCGTAGCCCAGATCGTCTGCAAACAGCACCACGATGTTGGGCTGTCGCTCGGCGGCCAGCCCCCACGCGGGCATGAGCATCACCATCCAGCAGCAGGTCCGGGCTATGCGTCTGACCACCAACGCCTCACTCTTCACGTGTTTCCCAGAGGCCCAAAGTCTTCGAGAGAGTCAGAGCCTACCAATACGCAGAGTCCTGATAGGTGAAGCCGGTCGCAGGATCGTGAAAGTACAACGACATGCTCCCATTGGTGGCGCATCCGGCGTATTCGACGGTCTCATTCGTGAGCCGAAATCCGAACGGTCCGACCGTGGTGCCGATTTTCGCCTCCGAGATCGGTGTGCCTTGGGGGTGCATCATGTCAGGGAAACGCCTGGCCAGGAATAACTCCAGATCCTGCTGGGCAACGGTGTAGGTGCAGTAATGGTCCAGTGGGGCTTGCTTGAGGGTGATGTCCCGTGCCGTCGACGGGATCAAGCCCTGTCCGCGTTCAGACCACCAGATACTCTTTGGCGACGCGTGATGGGTTGTCGTGCCAAAAATCCAGAACAGCACCAAGGCCACGGCAACAACCAGCAACGCCAGCACGCTCAGGAATGTCATCGCAAATGACTTCGCGGAGATTTCGTGCGACACAGTCTGCTCCTTCTCGTAGCCCTGTTCCTTACCGTAGCGTTGACCGCTGAAACGAAGAGGCAGGCGGATCAGGCAAACAGCTTTGTGACCGCCTGGGCCTTCACCAGTTCCCGCGGCTGATTGAGGTGGTTGTAGACAATCGTCTCAGGGTCGATACCGAACCCGTGATAGATCGTGGCCAGCACCTCGCCGGGATGCACCGGGTCGGTGAGCGGAGCGCTTGCCGTCTGGTCGCTCTCACCGTGCACATAGCCACGCTGGATCCCAGCGCCAGCCATGATGCCCGTGTAGCAATACGGCCAGTGGTCGCGGCCATCGTCGCTGTTGCCATTTCCACTGGTGCTCACGCCCCGCTGCGGACTCCGCCCAAACTCACCCACGGCGACCACCATCGTTTCCTCAAGCAGCCCGCGATCATCGAGATCCTCAATCAGGGCGGAAAGACCAGCATCGAGCATCGGGGCTGACTGGTTCTTCATCCGGGCAGAGAGCCCCGTATGGTGATCCCAGGAGTGGTTGTCACTGTTGGCCACCTTCGGCCAGATCACTTCCACAACGCGGGTGCCTGCCTCAACCAACCGCCTGGCGAGCAGGCAGCTCTGCCCAAACGTGTTGCGGCCATACTTCTCACGAGTGGCCACCGACTCCGCCTCGAGATTGAACGCATCCCGCGCCCGACCGCTGACCACGAGTGACAGAGCCTGATCGTAGTACTCGTCGAGCTGATACGACTCCACCGCCTTGTTGATCACGGGCATCTGCTCGTTGAGCAGTTCTCGCAACCGGGCCCGACGACGCAGTCGAACGCTGAAGACTTCCGGCCGCAGTTTCAGGTCATCAATCTTGATGCGGCTCATCTTCTCCATGTCGAGGTCGTCGCCGTCTGGATAGAGCGTGTAGGGATCGAAAGCCTTGCCGAGAAAACCGGCCGTGCCTCCCTTCCCCACCACGTTCGACTCCTGCAGCGGACGCGGCAGCATCACAAACGGCAGCATCGGCTCATCCGCCGGCTTCAGCCTGACAAGATTGCTGCCGAAGTTTGGAAAATCCTTCGGGCTCGGTGGCTCCAGCTGTCCGGAAGGACTGACCTTGTCCGTCGTGTAGCCGGTCATCATCTGATAGATGGCGGCAGTGTGGTTAAACAGTCCGTTGGGCGAATACGACAGCGAACGGATCATGGTGAACCGATCGTTCACCTGCGCGAGCTTCGGCAGGTTCTCCGTAAACTTCACGCCTGGCAGCTTGGTGGAGATCGGCGAGAACACGCTCTTCACATTGTCAGGCACGTTCTCCTTCGGATCCCAAAGATCGAGGTGGCTCGGTCCTCCCTGCAGGT
The DNA here is from genome assembly GCA_016779265.1 of Pirellulales bacterium. Lineage (GTDB taxonomy): Bacteria > Planctomycetota > Planctomycetia > Pirellulales > UBA1268 > M30B53. The sequence continues at coordinate 4,149 of JADHNY010000079.1, forward strand.
AGACCATGATGATGCTCTTGGCCTTCCCCCAGCCCGGCCCACCTGCCAATGGCGCATTCGCCGCGTTTGCTTGAAGACCGAGAACTGTCGGCAGCGACATTCCGAGGCTGCCTGCAGCCCCAACACGCAGGAACGCCCGACGCGTGGGCCTCAGATGCGGGTCACAGAGATCGCGAGCCGGAAAGCCTTCAAAGCTAAGCATGGTTTTCTCCTCACAGGCCGCACACAGCCGCGGCCACGGTCCCATTGATTCCCACGTTTCCTTCAGCGACGTCCTAGTGATTGAACAGGAACGCCGGACTATTGATCAATGCCCAGGTCAGGTCTTCCGCCGCCGTGAGCCGCCGGTTCCCCTGCTGGAGATCACTCTGCGCCACATCTTCTCGCAGCCGAATGAGGAACGGGTCGTCCTGAATCGGCTTTCGCAGCTCAGCGAGCTGTCGCTCGATCGCCGTGATCCCTGGATCCACCGGAATCGCCGCCGATGCCTCCGCCACCTTCTTCTCAAGGTCGCGAACACCCTGATCTGTCTTCTGGAGGAAGGTGAGCACAGGTGCCACCGCCTCCTCTGTCCTCGACTCGGCAGGAGCCGCCAACACCGCAGCGAACGCCTCTGGCACACTCAGCGGCAGCGGCCCCTCGGCAGTGGTTGCTGAAATCCGGAATGCACCGAGCCGATGCCCTTCGGCATTGTGCTGCTGGTGCAGTTTGAAGGTCAGTCGCACACCCTCAGGGTTGGCCACCGGCTCAGCAAGCGTGAACGTCGCCCAGTGCTGCACACCGGTTGCCGGATGCACTGCCCAGCCCTTCTGGTCACCAGGATTGCCATCAAAGGCCTGCTCGATCGCAAAGCCCTCTTGCGTAAAACTCGCTTTGCCGGAAGCAATCTTGAGAGGAATCGCTTCGCCTTCGCCAAGTGGCGACTGAAACACCTCAAACTCGGTAAGCACGAAGTTGCCATTGGGTGGCAGGCCCGGCCCACCCCCGGGCAACTCAGGAGAGGCAAGCGCCTCGAGCCGAAAGCCTGTGATCTGTGGAAGTCGGGTCTCCACCACAACTTCGTAGATACCTTTTTCCTTGCTTCCGCCACCCCAGACAGAACGATCATCGCGGAGCATGAGCTCATTACCACCGGTCGCAGAGACCGTCTTAGGCTGCAGCAGGAACCACTCAGGGGACCCCGCCAGCATCTCTTCCCATGCCGGCAGTTTCTCGGTGAGCTTTCCGCGGGCCTCAGCCACTGCCGCCTCCGCCGCCGCGATCTTTTCCGCCCGCTCTTTCTCTGCCTGTTCACGGGCAGGCCGCAGCGATTCTGTCAGCTCGGCAAGCGCCTGCTCCGCTGCTGCGATCGCCGCAGACTGCTCGGCTTCGAGCTGGGGCTTGCGAACCGCCCAAGCCTGTTCCTGCTCCGCGAGCGCCGCGACAAGCGATGCATGATCCTCATCGATCGCCTCGAGTGAAATCTGGAAGGCATCAATCTCGGCCGCCGTTGGCAGACGGTTGAGAATTCGCACGAAGAGTTCTTCCACAAGCGAGGCATTGCCAGGCACACGCTGCACAAGCTCATCGAGTTCATTCCCTTCACTGGCAATGGCCGTGCCCACAGTCGGTCCGCTGACCAATGCCATGATCGGCCCCAGCTGTAGGTCGCTCGACCGCTCACACTCGCAGGCCGATTCCCGAACCGGCCGGCCAAGGTTGGCGAGGAAGCCGTCGGGGGTCGCAACACCGACATCAGGCAGCGCCGCAGCCCGCGTTCCTGCGGGCACGCCGGGAATCTCTGACGTGGCCCCGGTCACCCGGTGAATCGTGTCATAGAGCACCTCAGCCGGCAGCCGGCGTGGCTTCGCATGGCTGTAGTTGAGTGTGTCATCTGCATTCCACTCGTTCGCCTCGACTGACAGCTGATAGGTGCGGCTGGTGCAGATTTCCCGCAGCACATGACGGATGTCAAAGCCGCTTGCCACAAACTCGTCAGTGAGATGATCGAGCAGGGCTGGATTGGTGGGTGGGTTGCCTGCACGAATGTCATCGATCGGCTCGATCAGGCCCACACCAAGCAGGTAGCCCCAGAGCCGATTCACGTAGCTTCGCGCGAAGTAGCGGTTATCAGGCGACGTAATCCAGGCCGCCAGCCGCTCCCGTTCGGTCGCAGACTCGGCAACCTCGTAATCACACTCATAGGGAAATGCCGGCTCAACCGGTCTGCCCGTGCGGGGATGCTCGATGCTTCCTGCATCCGCATCAAAGACCTCCTCGTAGAGCGGCTTCGCGCCCTCAACGGCCGTGCCGCCAATCTTGGCATCACCGGCCTCTTCAGCCTTCTTCAGCTTTGTCTTGGCAAAGAAGGCGGCCGTCTCGAAGTACTGGTCCTGCGTCCAACGCTCAAACGGATGGTCGTGGCACTGGTTGCAGTTGAACCGAACGCCGAGGAAGAGGTGCGTCGTGTTCTCCATCATCAGCTGCGGATCACGCAGCACCTTGTAGTACGACGCGGCGGGGTTCGCCTTGTTTGACCCGGCACTGGTAAGCACCTCGCGAGCAAACTGGTCATACGGCCGATTCTCCTCCACCGCCTGGCGGATCCAGTCTCGAAACGCGACCGCTCCCTCCGCCCCCAAGAACTTGCGGTTCACCTGCAGCAGGTCGGCCCACTTGTTGGTCCAGTAGTCCACATACTCAGGACTCGCCAAGAGACGATCGATCACCTCTTCCCGCTTCTGTCGCTGAGGACGACCATCCGCGAGGAAATCACGAACCTGCTGTGGCGAAGGGGGTAGTCCTGTCAGGTCGAGCGTGACACGACGCAGAAACGTGGCGTCATCACACAACACGGAGGGACGGATCTTCATCCGTTGCCACTTGTTGATCACGAGTTCATCGATGCGTCCATACGACTCCACATCGGTCCACTCAAAGCCATCCCGCGGCCCCATGACAGTCAGCGTGGTGGCGGCGTAACTTCCCTCGTATCGCACGAGCACCGCAGCCTCGCCCCGCCGAACAGCCGTGAGCACGCCCGTTGGAGAACTCGTGGCCACCTCGGTGTTGCCGCTCTCCATGAACGCTTCCCGCGTCACATCGCGAGAACTGCCATCGGCATAGCTGGCGACCACCCGAATCTGCTGGGTACTGCCGATCGCTTCGACCACAGGGTTCTGGGGCTCCACGACGATGCCGGTGACCCGTGGCGTCTCCATATTCAGCCTGGCTCCGTCCGCGATCCAACGATGCAGGATGCCATGCTGTGGTGAGCCAGCCTCGATCCGCACGCCGCCTTCGTGCGGCACCCGCCCGAGCCCCTTGGAGAGCATCAGGCTGTCGTCGGGCGACGCCACGTTCACCCGACGCGCGGCCAGATCGTCTGTGAGCGCTCGTATATCAAACAGCGGGTCATACCCCCGCAGAGACAGCTTGAAGCCGTTCTTACCCTTTTGCGCACCGTGGCAGGTGCCCTGATTGCAGCCGGCCTTGGCCAGGATTGGATTGACGTCGCGGATGAAGTCGATCTCAACAGCCGCATCGGCCGCCATCCCCGTGACCTCCACCGGGAGCGTCACCTGTTGGGAACCAACCGTCACGCTCACCGTACCGGCGCCATCACGAAGCGGTCGCAACAGCCCCGACGGACTCACAGCGAGATTGTCGGTCACCTCATAGGCGGCTGCACGGGTGGCATCCGCCGTCGTTCCGTTTGTCATCTCTGCCCGAACAAGCAGCTGCACATAGGCAAATGGCCCATTGAGACTGACAGCCTCGGCAGGCGACACAGCCACCGCGTTCACCTGGTCGACTGCCAGCGGAACAGCAGCCGCTGCCACTGGTTCACGTTCAGCGGTTCCCTGCTGCCAGCCAACGGGGTCGTACACCGCAGCCTGCCCCGCCACCGCTTCTTCGACGGCCACCACAGGGAATGCTCGAATCTGCTCCCCAGCCTGATTGAGAACCCGTACCTGACCGTCTGCCCCTCCAACAGCCACATCACCATTGGGCAGAAAACAGGCTGCGTAGGCGGCGACGTCCAGCGGCACGCGAGCAAGTTCCTCATCCGCCGGCTTCATAAACGCCGTGAGCTTCTCATTCTCTTCGCCAGATCGCTGACCGCCCTCCTTCTTCAGGATGGCCATGATCTCATCAGACACTTCAGTCTGTTCACGTGCTTTCCAGAGGCAGAGTTCGCTCGCCCCGTCGATGGTGGAAACCGCCGCGAGCACGCCGGTGTCATCACTGATGTCAACGGCGAAGATACGCCCCGGCATCACCGGAAGCGTTCGCAGCAGATTGGCGTCATCACCGATCTTCCGGGGCGAGGCCCGAAACACTCGGTAGACCTTGGCGGAGCCGTCTGCGCCGCCCACAAGAATCTCATCCCGACCCGGCAGTGGCACCACTGCCGAGAGGCCACCACGGAGGGCTCCCGGCGTGATCGAGGTGATGTTGTCGATAAACCGTTCGGTGGCCGTTTCGGTGAGCTTACAGGTCATGTCCCGGGCAACCGAAACAATGTGGGAACCGTCGGCAATGAAGGCCGTGCCGAGCACCCAGTCTTCATGAGCTCCCTGAAACACCTTGAGCTCGCCGGTCGTGCTATCGATCGCCCGCACGATGTTGTCCGCGCCACCAAACGCCACCAGCGCACCATCAGGAGACCAGCTCACCCCTCGCAGCGTGTCGAAGGTGAAGCTCTTGGAGAGTTCCAGTTCCCCGGTGGCCACATTCCAGATCTGAATCTCACCGGATCGTCCAGGATCACCCGCCGCAGCTGCCAGCCGGGTGCCATCGGGGCTGAACCGCACCGATTCAATCCGCTCACTCATGCCGATCAGCCGTGCCGTCGTCGCTCCCGATTCCGCATCAAGCAGGATGACCTCATGGAATCCGGCCACAGCAATCAGGTTGCCTGCGGCCGTGGCGTCGACTGAGGTGATCGCTGGAGGGCGTGTATAGACCGGTGGGTTGTCACGTGAATAGGCGATTGGAGCAGCTGGAGAATCGTCGTGTGCGCCTTCGGCGATCCAGCGGCGAATGATATCGATATCACCGGCGGACAACGCCGCGGCCTTCTTTGGCATCTCCGCGACACCGTCGACAGGCGTGATCTGGCCAACGAGGTAACTGGCGTCGGGGTCGCCTGGCACGATCGCCGGCTCCCCTGACTCACCGCCCGCGAGCAGCCGATCAAAACGAGTCATCACATACTCGCCCTGCGGCTTGGCCTCCTGGTGACACCCCACGCAGTGCCTTGCAAAAATCGGCTGCACGTCGCGATGGAAACTCACCACGCTGGCCGGCTTCTGCTCCTCTCCTAGCTCATCAGCGACCGCCGCTCCTCCGAACGCTCCCGCTACGACCAGCAGACAGGCACTCCAAGCCGCCCGCCTGCTGGCACGGCTCTCGCAGAGTCTCCCGAGTTGCTCTCTCGCCGAATGAAGACGTTGCCCACGAAAACGTTCACCCACACACCGCATGCGACACCTCGCTGCTGCCAAAACCCCTGCTCAGCTCTTCGAAGGGGAATCACGTCGCCTGGCGACCGGCCACTGTCTGTTGGGCCACTGTCTGTTGTCTGTCGACAGATCCCCCACCCGGCAAAGTCTACCTTCTTCCTGACATCCACGCGCCCATGCAACCAGAGAAGGCAGCTCATTCGGAGCCAGACACGACTCGTGTACGTTGCGATGAGTGGCATCGCCCGGTATCGTTCGGCACGGGCGGCGGGTTTGCGTCGTCAACTCGAGGGGGGGCATAAGCCCATGGTCTGGCACCGCCTGGCACAACAACGCTTTTTTTGGGCGACTGCGGTTCTGCTATGCCTCCGGCCGTGTGGCGAGGCATCCGCACAGGACACTCTCGGCGACAGTTCTGGGGCCGATTCCCCAGGCCGAACCGTCGTTCGAGCGGCGGCGTCGGTGGTGCGGCAGCATCGCGCCAACGCCTGGAGCGTGCTGAGCGTGCACGCAGAACACATCCCAGGCGAGACCGACCAAAGTGAAGGCAAGGGCGGTGAGGGCATGGTGTCGGTGTACTTCGCCGACACGGTTGACCAGCAGTATGTCCGACGCATCTGGGTTCCAGAGGGTGCCCAGCGACAGGCGTTCCTGCCCTTTCGGATGCCAGTTTCGATTCCCAGATCAGAGGGCAGCATCGAACTCCAGATGGCATCGATCGAGGTGGGGGAAGGCGATCGTGAGGTCTTTCGCCGGACCGACGGCGACCCGCTCACCGACAGCATTCTTCTCTCAGTCGATCACGACCCCGTGAAGACGATGGCGATCTACCGTCGCCATTACATCAATGAAGACGATCGAATGGTCAGACCCGACACCGATGCGGTCACCACGCTGCATGTGGCTCGGCAGTCAGCCAAGCTTTCCACGAACGTCACCTCCTATCAGGAAGACTTCTTGCCTCCCTGGCCTGAGGTTTACCAGCAGTATCACACGATGGTGCTGTGTGGAGATCGGCTCGCCCACGATGCAGCCGGGTTCGCTGCGATCCGCGGCTGGCTTCGCGACGGCGGGCGGCTGTGGATCATGGCAGACCGCACACCCCCGTCGATGATCTCGGCGATTCTTGGCAACCGCCACGACCTCACGATGGTCGATGAGGTGGAACTGGACCGCTACACCATCGAGTCGCCGCAGCGTCGTTCGGGAGATGTCATCATCGACGACTGTGAGTTCGAAGAGCCGGTTCGGTTTGTACGGATGGCCACAGATCGCGATGACATCACCGCCACAGTCAATGGCTGGCCGGCAGCCATCTGGTTTCCCTTTGGTGAAGGCGAGGTGCTCGTCACGACCCTGGCCCCTCGAGGTTGGGTCGCCGAGTTTGAGGAACTGCCTACCGAGGCATTGAGGGAAATGATGACCCGCTTCTTCAGGGTGCCTGAAGGGGGGCTCGACCCCGAGCTCATGCAGACTGCTGTCACACAGCAGATCGGCTACTCGATTCCCAGTCGCAGCTTTGCCGTCAGCCTGCTTGCTGCCTGTTGTGGCTGCATGACGGTCGCTGGGCTTTTCTTGGCACGTCGCAACCAGCTTGAACACCTTTCCTGGATCATTCCCGCAATCGCGCTCGTGACGACAGGCGTGTTCATCTCGACGGGACTTGCCAACTCAACAAGTGTTCCCCCGACCATTGCCGCGATGGAAGTAAATCGTGTGCTCCCCGGAACCAACGAGGTTCGTACCGAGGGGCTCGCGGCGATCTACGACTCGCAGTCTCGCCAGGTCGACTGGGAAGCCAAAGGTCGCCAGTGGGCGATCCCTGTGCCGCCGTCGGACGGCGAGGTGCGACGGCTGATTTTTCTCGATGACGACACGGTGCTTCCCGCCAACGCCACAACGGCAGCCGGCAGCGTGGGAACTGCCCGGCTCAGTGCCGAGACAAGCTCAGCAACACCACTAGCGGTGACCGCACACTTTGGTCCAGACGGCCTCGAAGGCCGCTTCGAAGGTGAAAATCGTGTGGTGCCGAGTGATGCGGTGATCGTGCAGGCATCGATGCCAGGACTCTCCGTCACTCCAGGCGACAACGGCCAGCTGACCGCGCCGGCGGAAAACGTGCTTGCCCCTGGTGAGTACATCGCCGGCGGCCTGCTCTCCGATGAGCAGGCGCGGCGACACAGCGTTCTTCAGCAGCTCCTCGACCCGGGAGACGCCTGGGTCTTCCCACAGGAGCCCGCACTGCTCTCCTGGTCAGACAAGCTTCAGCTTGAGGAGAGTTTTCCAGCCGACTTCACCAGAATCGGTGCTGCCCTCGACGTGATTCCACTCTCGCTGGAAGCCACGCCGCCTGGGACGTCGTTCACCATTCCCTCAACCTTCCTCAAGCCCTCGATCGAGCCCGGCCGCAGTGGCACCTCCACCGCCTACAGCGTTCGCTCTGGACAGTGGGTCAAGGGGCTAACACGTGGCGGTGAGACCGTGCTTCGATTCGAGCTGCCAGCGGAGGTTCGCCCCTGCACGCTTACCGGCGGCAGCGTGTCGCTTCGCTGCACGATCCCATCGCGGCAGCTCGAAGTCTGGGCATACGTTGAGCCTGAGCCCATCAAAGTCATGACGCGGGCAAACCCCAGCGGTGTGCTCACGATCCCTCTGTCAGCGGAGCACCTCGTGATGGACTCCGGCGGTGGTGTTCGTATCGGCTTTTTCGTAACCGACATCGAAGAGCCAGAAACTGACGACGACAATGACGCCGACGACTCGGCCTATCAGGACACCGGTTGGCAGATCGACTATGCACGACTGACGCTCACCGGCGAGACCCTTCCAGCGAGAGACCAACCATGATCAGTACGGCGGGGCCCGTTGTGGTCACCCATGAACTGACGAAGCGTTACGGCGAGTTCACAGCACTCGACAACCTGTCGTTCATGCTTGATCGCGGCCAGATCCTTGGCTTCATCGGCCCTAACGGGGCTGGCAAAACCACGACCATCAAGATTCTTGTGGGGCTGATGCGGCCCACGAGCGGATCGGCAAGCATCGCTGGCGCTGACTGTGTGCGGGATGCCCGCCGCATCAAGCGACTCGTGGGGTTCATGCCCGACACATTCGGCTCGTACGACAACATGCGTGTCCGCGAGTACCTCGACTTCTTCGGGGCTGCGTTTGGTATCGGCCGTCGCGAACGCACTCGACGGATCGACGAGGTGCTCGAAACCACCGGCTCGACCTACATGCGAGATCGCTATGTCGAGAGTCTCAGCCACGGCATGAAGCAGCGGATCGGCGTTGCCCGCACCCTGCTGCACGACCCCGACGTGCTGATTCTCGATGAGCCGGCCAACGGCCTCGATCCGCAGGCCCGCATCGAAATGCGAGAACTGCTGCTGCGGCTCTCCGACATGGGCAAGACGCTGATTGTGACGAGCCACATCCTCCCGGAGCTCTCGAGGATCTGCAACATCGTGGCGATCATGACCAAGGGCAAGCTACGGGCCTTTGGCACACTCGATCAGATCATGCAGGCCATTCGGCAGCGTCGCACCTTCGAGGTACAGCTCGTCGAGGGCACCAAGGCAGCTGAAGTAGCCGAAGCCGTCACCAAAGGTCTTGATGAGACTGAGCAGCGAAGCGTGGCCGCCCACGAGTCCGAGGCTGTCGTGCGTTTCCAGACCAGTCGCAGCGACGCAGACCTGGCGGACCTCCTTGGCGGCCTAGTTCGAGCGAGTCTTGGCGTGGCCCAGTTTCGCGAGGTGCCCACCGACCTCGAAGACGCCTTCCTTACGGTCACACGTGAGTCATGATCGCCATCTTTCAACGTGAGTTCTTCGGGATCCTGCGACTGCGGCGGGCTGTTGTGGCGATGGTTGCCATGGCGGTCTGTTCGGGGCTGCTCGTTCTTGCACGCTGGCCGTCTGAGGCCCTTGTCGACCTGTCTGGCAGTCAGGCCCGCCAGGTCTTTCGCATCTTCACCTACGGCATGCTCGCTGGAGTGTTGTTGCTCGCCCCTGCCTGGCCGGCCACATCGTTTGTGCAGGAGCGGCGACGCGGCACACTGGCCCTGCTCTTCAACACGCCACTGTCAAAGCTGGCGATTTATGCAGGCAAACTCTCTGGCGTGCTGGCGTTTGTGGGACTCGTGCTGATCACAAGCCTCCCGGCCGCAGCAGCCTGCTACGCGATGGGAGGCATTGATCTCACCCAAGACCTGGGATCGGTCGCGTTGGTGTTGTCTGTCGCCACCTTGCAGTATGTCGCGGTGGGGTTGCTTGTAAGCACCTTTGCCAACTCGACGGACTCGGCCGTCCGCACCACCTACGCGGTGGTGTTTTCCCTCTGCTTCCTCGCCCTCGGTCCGCACTACTTCCTCCAGGGTCAGGAAGGCTGGACACCGCTGCTGGCGGCATGGCTTCGGCGGGTCTCGCCGCTGCCGGTATTGATGCACCTCGTCGGACAGGGCAGCGTCGGCTCCCAGGGGTTGATGGAGTCGAGTTCGGGCATGCCCGAGTATCTGCTCGCCAGCCTCGTGGTGACTGCTGGGGTGATGATCGCAACCCTCGTGCAGCTGCACTCCGGCATCTTCGACCGATCACGCTCGCAGGGCCTGATTACTGATGAGCAATCGCTCGGTGTGCGAGCGGCCCGCCGCGTGTTTTTCTTGGTTGACCCACAGCGGCGGTCGGCGGGCATCCCCTTCTGGCTCAACCCCGTGATGGTTAAGGAGTTTCGCACCCGGCGATTTGGGCGGCTCCACTGGATCCTGCGACTCGTCGCCGCGTGTGCAGTCGTCTCGCTGCTGACGACCCTTGCAGCAACCACAGGCACCGTCGACTGGGGAGTGGAAACCATCGGCGGACTGTTGGTGATTTTTCAGGTGCTGCTGATGGTCTTGCTCACGCCGAGCCTCACTGCAGGCTTGATCAGCGGTGAGCGCGAGAGCGGTGGCTGGGACCTCCTGAGAATGACGCGGCTTTCTGGCTGGCAGATTGCCGTCGGTAAACTGATGAGCGTCGCCTGGACCCTGCTGCTGGTGCTACTGGCAACCCTGCCGGGCTACATCGTGATGATCGCCATCAAAAATGTGATGTGGCTGCAGGTCTCACTGGTCATCGTCTGTTTGCTGCTGAGCACGCTCGTCACGCTGGCGGTGAGCGCCGCCGTCGGCAGCCTGTTCTCCAAGACAACAACTTCAACGGTCACCGCCTACGTGGTCTTGCTGGCGATGTTTTTTGGCCCACTGCTGATCTGGCTCGGCCGCGACGCCCCGTTCGGATACGAGGTGGTGCAGGCCGCGCTCTCCATTACCCCTGCCCCGGCGGCCCTCTCCGTGATCGGGATGCCAGGCTTTGAACAGTACGAACTGATACCGCTGGCTTGGTGGGTGGCGGCCGGAGTGAGTGGCCTGTCGTTTGCCTTCCTGTTTGCCCGTATCTGGCGGCTGATGCGGCCGTCCTGATCTTGCCAAGGTTGTTGGTCATGCACTTTTTCTGTCGATCGAGATCTTTCATCCTGGCCTGCAGCGTGGTGCTCATCCAGACGGCCGTGGCCGCGGATGAGGCCGATGATGCCGTAGCCAACAAAGGTGGCATGCCAGCAGTCGTCGCGCCGGTGGTCGACGACGTGATGTGGCAAGATCCCTACCTGCCTGTGCCGAAGTGGCTGCCGAAGTTTTCCAAAACCCTTGTGCCGATTTGGCTCGAGGCACTCGCCCGCCCCGAGGCCGAAACCCGGCGGGTGGCGGCAGGCACGTTTGCGATTGCTGCTAGCCGTTCGATGCCCGACCTTGAGCCGGCAGTTGAGCCGCTCAGAAGCATTTTGACCAATGACGATGATCCCGTCGTCAGACGCGCAGCAGCGGCCGCATTGGTAGCGATGGACGCCCAACAGGCCAGTGGTGAGCTCGCTAACGCCGCCGCGAACGATGGCCTGCTGATGGCTATCATCGCAGAACCAGCGCTCGCTCAGTGGGGAGATGCCGCTGCCCAAGAGGTC
>JADHNY010000080.1 GCA_016779265.1 Pirellulales bacterium
AGACAGAACGATCCCTTCGTTGAAACCCGCGGAGAACACCTGCCCGATCGCCATGGTGGCCTGGGCCGAAGCACTAAAGTTCACCCACACCTCGACGGAGGCAGCGTTACTCGACACAGCCTGTGTGTACGAATCGTCCGTTGTGAAGAACGATCCGGAGCCGAGCGTGACGGCGTTGTATTCGGTGCCTGGTGTCCACTGAGCAGCGGCTTGGGGAAGGCAGGTGGCAAGAGCCATCACCAGAGAGGCAGCCTTGAGGGCGTGCAGGGCGAGGCGGCGAGCGGTGTGGCGGGCGGGGGTCGTCATCTTTGCGTTTCCTGTTCGGTCTCGTGTGGACGAGAGAAAGGAAATGCACACCCCGTGCCAAAACCGATTGACCTTAAGAAAAAAATCTGCGCGAACTCTCACCAGATTTGTGAGGCCCTCACAAGTCCAGTGAAAAACTGCAGAAAAACCGTGATTTTCACCACATCAGTGAGGTGATTCACCAGGTTGGTGAGTCATTTGACGGGCTGAGGGCGCAGGTCACCACACCGGTGGATCACTGTTTTGGTGAATCACCAAAATGGTGAGACATCACCAAAACAGTGAGGTTCTCACCAAAATGGTGAGATCACGCTGCTACGGAGGCGAACTGGAGGGCGCAAAGCGCCTGTAGTCTTCGCAGATTGCCCAAATTAAGGCCAAAACGACTCGTTTGAACGATCGCAGGCCACGTATTTCCCCCAAACAGCCACGCAGGCTGCGGATGGGAGGCGTTGGGCTCTCGGAAGTCTCTGTTTCGGGTCACCAACTCCTACGGGTTTTCGTGTTGGAATGAACGCTACGTGATTCATGTGCACGTCGCGTGCCAAAACTTCGCATTCTTTCCGAAAACCGATTTTTTCCAGCGAGGCGGAGGGGTCGGTGGGAGCTCGAGGAGCGTTCGAGTTTTTCGCCACTTTGCAGATGTCTGGGCCGCCGGAGGAGTCCGCGGCGAAAAAGTCCAGCGACGAGACTTCTACCGCCCCGCAGCCGGTGGGTCCGTTCGGGGAAGCCCAATGCTGTTTAACCAAGGCTGTTCCACCGGGCGTTCGCTACGGCATCCCTGCCTTCGCTCCCTCGAGGTATCTCGCTTTCGCCCTCCGGGCTTCGCTCGAAGACCCATGCCGGTGTCGCAGCACCGGGCCTCCCCTCACTCGTCGATTGGGAGTCAGGCGGAGGGGTCGGAGGGTACTTGAGGAGCGTTCGAGTTTTTTGGCAACTTCGTTGGCGTGGCTGCCGCCGCCCTATACTCCTGCCTTTCACGGACGACCGGTTGGTGCGGTGGCGTGAAGATCATCTGTGGGGGAGCGTCATGAACCAGCCTTGTGGGCGGGCAGTCTCGAGCCTGTGTGTTGGCATCTGTGTGGGGGTGATCGGCCTCGGTCTCTTAGCGGGTGAGGCCTGGGGGGCTGAGCCGGAGCAGGCGGCCGCTGGTGAGCTTCGTCAGGGCACGTTCACAGAGAGCACGGTGTTTCCCGGCACGACCCGCGGCTATTCGGTGTATGTGCCCGCCGCCTACGACGGCAGTCAGCCGGCGGCGCTGATGGTCTTTCAGGATGGTCCGGGATACGCCCGTCCCAATGGGGCGTTCCGGGCCCCGTGGGTGTTTGATGAGCTGATCGCCGCGGGTGAGATGCCCGTCACGATCGCGGTGTTTGTTGAGCCGGGGCGAGTGATTGGCAGTCGCGAGGGGGCGGGCGATCGCAGCAACCGCTCGTTTGAATACGACTCGCTTGGCGATCGCTATGTGACATTCCTCGAGCAGGAACTGCTGCCGGTTGCGCTGGAGGGGCTGGCGGTGAGTGCCGACCCACAGCAGCGAGCGATCTGCGGGATTTCCTCCGGGGGTATCTGTGCGTTGACGGCGGCCTGGGAGCGGCCCGATCTGTTCGGCCGGGTGATGAGCCACATCGGCAGTTTCACCAACATCCGTGGTGGCGATGCCTATCCGGTGATCATCCGCCGCACCAAGGACCAGCCGAAACCGCTGAAGATCTATCTGCAAGAGGGACGCGACGACCTCGACAACCTGTTTGGCAGCTGGCCGCTGGGGAACCAAGACATGGCGGCAGCCCTGCGGTTTGCCGGCTACGACCACACCTTTGTGATGACCGACGGTGGCCACTCAGGGCAGGAGGCAGGCAAGGTGTTTGCCGAGGGGCTGCGGTGGCTCTGGGCGGATGAGCAGGCAGCTGAGCCAGAGGAGGAAGCCAAGGCGGAGGAGCCGGCCTGGCAGCCCCATCCCGATGCGGAGCCGCGGGACGATGTGCCGCATGGTGAGGTCAAGGCGATGCCCGCGTTTGCATCGAACGTGTTTGCGGACACGGTCCGAGACTGGTGGGTCTACATTCCCGCTCAGGCGAAGGCGGACGAGCCGTGTGCGGTGATGGTCTTTCAGGATGGCCATGACTATGTGAAGACCAACGGCCGCTGGCGTGTGCCGGTGGTGTTTGACAACCTGATTGCAGCCGGGGCAATGCCACCGACCGTGGCGGTGTTTCTCAACCCTGGCCACGACGCCAGCCGTGACAAGCCGAACAACCCATGGCGAAGTTCGAACCGCTCATTCGAATACGACTCGCTGAGTGATCGGTACGTGCGGTTTCTCACCGAGGAGATTCTTCCCGAGGTTGCCAAGCTGCAGCCGCTCGCTGACGACCCTGCGATGCGGGGGATAGGCGGGGCGAGTTCGGGTGGAATCTGCAGTTTCACGGCGGGCTGGGAGCGGCCGGATGCCTTCGGCAAGGTTTACTCCACGATCGGCAGCTTTACCGGCCTGCGAGGCGGCGACGCCTATCCCGGCCTGATCCGCAAGACAGAGCCGAAGCCTCTGCGGGTCTATCTTGCCGACACCTCAGGCGATCTCGACAACCCATTTGGTCACTGGCCACTCTCCAACCAGCGGATGGCAGCGGCCCTCGCTTCCATGGGCTACGACCATCGCTTCGACTGGGCGGAAGGCTTTGGGCACAACAGTCATCATGCCAGTCAGCTATTCCCCGACGCGATGCGGTGGCTCTGGCGTGAGGAGCAGGCAGCCCCCAACGTCGACACCTCAGGCAACCTGAAGGGTGATATGACCCTGATGAAACTGCTGGTCCCGGGCGAAGACTGGGAGCTGGTCGCGGAGGGGCTGGGCTTTGCGGATGGTCCCTGCTGCGATGCTGATGGCAACTTCCTCTACTGCGACATGCGGGCGGCAGAGATTGTCCGCATCTCGGCGGTCGACGGCTCGCGAGAGGTGATCTCCAGGGAGTCGGTCAGCGGCCTTGAGTTTGGACCGAATGGGATGCTCTATGCATGTCAGGGGTCGAAGAAGCGGGTGATCGCGATCGATCCAGCCACAGGGGAGGTCACGGAAGTGGCCAGTGATCTTCAGCCCAACGACCTGGCCGTCACCAGCGATGGGATCGTGTTGATTACGGAAACGGGCAAGCATCAGGTGACCCGGATTGATCCAGCCACAGGAGACGTCTCGGCGGCCGACGTGGGGATCACCGGCCCCAATGGAATCGCCCTCTCAAACGATGGTGGCACGCTGGCGGTGTCGGACTACCGCGGCACCCACACCTGGATGTTTCGGGTGACTGAGGAGAGCGGGCTCGATGCCAAGATTCCCACCATGAGCATGCGTCTGCCGGTCGATCCGGAAGGCGAGTGGGTGTTTCATCAGCCGCCGCCCTCTCAGGCGACCTCCCGTGGCGATGGGATGGCCGTTGATGCCGCAGGTCGCTGGTATGTGACGAGTGCTGTTGGTGTGCAGGTGTTTGATCCCACTGGCCGACTCTCCGGTGTGTTGCCAGCTCCTCGGCCTGACAAGCCGCTGACCAGCTGCATTCTGGCAGGGCCAGACCGAGAGCATCTCTACATCACCAATGGCGACACGATCTGGCGACGAAAACTGACGATCCAGTGAGTGTGTCGGAAACATCGACAACCGAATCGTTGCACAACTCGTGACGATCCTCTTTGCTGGAAGCAGGGGCAGGGCAGTTGCTGACCGGAATCAGCAGCTTCCCTGCGGGCTTGCGGGAGTCATCGCCTCGGTTCACACAAGTCTTTGTGAACTGATCGTTCACTAGGTGAACGCAGCGGCGGCTGCCTTGAGCCGTGGGAAGCACCTGAAACGAGGGTGCCATGCGATCCCGCACGCTTCTTGATGGTCTCTGGCAGCTTGCCACACGCAGAGCGATCCGTCTTCCTTCGCAGCAGCACGGTCGTCGATCGGCACAGAGCGTTCACCGGCTGCGACGGCCACTCCTGCTGCATGAACAGCTCGAGGGCCGGGCGATGATGGCTGGGCTCGCCCCTGGCTTTGAAGTTACCAATGACTGGGGGAGTGGCTTCAATGGGGATGTGGTGCTCACCAACGTCACGGCGACCACGGTTGCCGACTGGCGAGTGCAGTTTGACTACGAGGGCGAGATCACCACGCTCTGGAACGGTGTGATTGAAAGCCAAGACGGCTCCACCTACATCGTCGGTCCGGCAGCCTGGAATGGCGTGGTGGCTGCCGGCGGATCGGTGAGCTTCGGCTTCACCGCAGCATCGGCACCGGCGGCGAACTTCAGCAATCTGGTTGTGATTGCTGGTGACCCTTCCACGCCGCCACCACAGCCGGATCCGCCACCGGTGACTCCTCCAGTGACAACTGTGGACTTCAGCATCGCCGACGTGGTGGTCACCGAAGGCACCCTGGGTACGGCTGCTGTGCGTGGGCCGCTGGCGACTGCAGGCAATCAGATCATCGATGCAGCCGGTAACCGGGTGCGGATTGCTGGCGTGAACTGGTTTGGACTGGAGACGACAACCTACGCTCCGCACGGGCTCTGGGCTCGCGGCTACCGCGAGATGATGGATCAGATGAAGTCGCTCGGCTTCAACACGATCCGCCTGCCCTACAGTGACCAGCTCTTCGATCCGGCAAGCACGCCCAACGGCATCGACTTCTCTAAGAATCCAGATCTCATCGGCAAGTCGGGTATCGAGGTCATGGATCGAATCGTGTCGTATGCCGATCAGATTGGGCTGTGGGTGATTCTTGATCATCACCGCAGTGACGCTGGCAACAGTGCCAGCGACAGCGGCCTCTGGTTCAGCCAGGCCTTTCCTGAGCAGGTCTGGGTCGACAACCTGACGATGCTGGCTGCCCGTTATGCCGAGACCGCGTCAGTGGTGGGCATCGACCTGCATAACGAGCCGCATGGCCCTGCGACGTGGGGCGATGGATCGGCCACGGACTGGCGACTGGCGGCGGAGCGGGCCGGTAATGCGGTGCTCGCGGTCAATCCGCAGCTGTTGATCATCGTGGAAGGGATCGAGCGGGCGGCGTCTGGCAGCTACTGGTGGGGTGGCAACCTCTCCAATGCCGGCGAACATCCGGTGCGGCTGAACGTGGAGAACCGACTGGTCTACTCACCGCACGACTACCCCGCGAGTGTGTACGCCCAGCCCTACTTCTCAGACCCGGCCTATCCAGCCAACCTGCCGGAAGTCTGGGATGCCAACTGGGGCTATCTCTTCCGTGAGGGCATTGCGCCGGTGATGCTCGGCGAGTTTGGCAGCACGCTGGAGACCGCGAGCGACCAGGCCTGGTTCGCCTCGATGCTCGACTACCTTGCAGGCGACCTCGATGGTGATGGAGGCAGCGACCTCGCAGCGGGTGTGCAGGGGATCAGCTGGACCTACTGGTCGTGGAACCCAAACTCCGGCGACACCGGTGGCATCCTGGCTGACGACTGGCAGACGCCGATCGACGCCAAGCTCGCGGGGCTCTCAGCTGTGCAGTTTCCACTCGAGACGGCTGGTGGCGGCACAGACACAGGTGATGTGACAGCTGAGGTTGGTCGAGCGGCGACGTTCACGATTGAACTTGCCAGTGCCTACGATGTGCCGGTGACGCTGACCTATGCCACGCACTCAGGCACAGCGACCGGTGGGGTCGACTACACGAGCCAGCTTGGGCGGATCGACTTCGCCCCGGGTGAGACCCGTCGACAGGTGAGTGTGCTCGTGAAACCGGATGCTGTTGTTGAATCGGATGAGACCTTCAGCCTGCATGTGGTGCCGCTGCTGCCTGCGGTCGGTGAAGGTGTGATCGCTGTAGCGACCATCGTCGATGACGATGCCACCGACACGGCTGCTCCTCCAGTGGGTGTGCCGCCGACCGAACCGCCAGCAGATCCTCCACCAGCCAATCCGCCACCAGCAGATGTGTCGCCAGGGACGCTTGCGGCAGGCGTGATCGCGATCGAGCGGAGCCGTTGGAATAACGGCATGGTCGTCGATCTTGAGATCACCGCACCGAAGGCCATTGACGACTGGAGGCTTTCCTTCGACTTTGACGGTGAGATCGTCAACATCTGGAATGCCACGATCGTGTCGCGACAAGGCAGTCGCTACACGATCGCTCCGCTGGCCTACAACGCCTCACTTGCTGTGGGGCAAAAGATTGTCGTCGGCTTCCAGGGAGCGGGTATCGATACCGCGATTCCTTCTGGCTTTGCCTGACGATTCAGTGTGAACCACGCTGCCACCGCCGGCGTATTCAATTCTTGTCGGGCCAGCGGCGAGAACGACCGCGACCTCCCGGCCGTTCGGGTCCGACAGCTTCCACGACCTGACGCCTTCCCCACATCGCCATGGGCCTGACGTCGAGCATGACGTTGACCTGTGCCCAGCCGCGGGCTCACAGCCCGCAAGGAGACCCTGATGAATGCCCGTCGTTCTTTTGATCGTTTTGTGAGCCGTGTCGCTGATGCGGCCGGTCGCCAGTTGAGCCGACAGCAGCGACGCAGCCTTGAGCGCCGTCGCCGCAAGGAGCAACGGCCTTCGCTGAGCCCCGAGTCGCTTGAGCCCAGGGCCCTGTTGGCGGTGGTGGTGCCGGGCTATGAAGTCACCCAAGACTGGGGCAGTGGATTCCAGGGAGCGGTGACACTTGAAAACCAAGACACCGAGGCTGTGGAGAACTGGACGGTTTCCTTCGACTATGCCGCTGACATCAGCTCCATCTGGGATGCCAAGGTCGTCTCTCGCGATGGTGACCGGTATACCGTGAGCAACGCGGGCTGGAACGGAACACTGACACCCGGAGCGACGGTGTCCTTCGGCTTTGTGGGAAGTGGTGATTCCGCCGCTCCGACAAACTACACGCTCAACGGTGAGTCGCTCGACTCCCCAGCTTCTGGCGATTCCCCCACAACAGATCCTGGCACCACGCCTGACAGCGGAACGGTTCCTGGCGACGGTGGGAGTGATTCGGATGCACCGCTCACGCCGCCTGAAGTTGGTGTGTCGACCACGTTTCGGGTGGTGAGTGACTGGGGGACTGGCTTTACCGGAGATGTGGTTCTCAGCAACGACGGCACGACGGCGGTTGCCGACTGGCGGGTGCAGTTCGACTTTGCTGGTGAGATCAGTTCACTCTGGAATGGCGAGATCGAGAGTCACACCGGCACGACCTATGTAGTGAAGGGTGCTGGCTGGAATGCAGACCTGGCCGTGGGCGGCCAGGTGAACTTTGGGTTTAACGCCTCGCCTGGTGGTGCGGCTGCTGTGCTCACGTCAGTGATGGTCTACACAGCAGGCGAGACTCCCGTTACCCCTCCGGTTGATTCCGACCCAACGACCGATCCGGGCACAACCGATCCGGGAACCACGGACCCCGCTGATACCGATTCCGGAACCGTGGATCCAGGCACAGGTCCGGTCGATGATGGAACGAGTACAGGCCAGGTCTACGCGGTCAATCCGGCAGGCCCTGACATCGTTGGCTTTCGCCCTGCGGTCGATCGACTCGACTTCGGTGAGATCTCTGTCCACAACCTGATTGTTGGGAAGACACCATCTGGAGAGGTGGCGATCATCAACCCATGGGCGTGGACGCCGGAATACCAGGTCATCGAGGGCATCGGTTTCGCGGATCTCTCGCTTGAGAACTACGGGATTGTTGGAAATGAGCACCTGAGGCAAGACCTCGGCGGCGTGATCTCGTGGGAGCTTGGTGTCGGGCCGCGGGATGCGGGAACGGTCTACGTGCGTTCGCACGAGTATGGGGTCGAGGAGCGAGTGGAAGGCTTCGACCCTGCTGTCAACAAGCTCAGCTTCCTCTACTTCGGCACACGCGAGCGGCTGTCGGTTGAAGACACCGCTGATGGTGTGCTGATTTCTGTTGAACCAACAGGTCAGAGTGTGTTGCTGGTCGGCGTGGCCAAGAGTGAGCTGCAGGCAGCCAATATCGAGTTCCACCATGATCAGATTGTCGAAGATCAGCTTGAGGTGCCCTTTGGATTCACTGTTGAGCAGGTCACGATGGTCAGCCGGGCCGAACTGCTGACACCGCTGGCTCCTGAGGGGGCTGTTACGGATGGCTTTCAGACAAGTCCGGGCAGTGATAATCCCCATGACCACACCGGCGGAGACCATGACCACGGCGACATGCCGATGGACTCCGATCCAAGCACGGATCCAAGCACCGATCCGACAACCGATCCC
Organism: Pirellulales bacterium; assembly: GCA_016779265.1. GTDB lineage: Bacteria > Planctomycetota > Planctomycetia > Pirellulales > UBA1268 > M30B53. The sequence goes on from JADHNY010000080.1 coordinate 8,518, forward strand.
AGCACCGATCCCGTGACGGATCCGGTTGATGATGGCACGACGGCACCTGGCGATGACACACCGGTAGATCCTCCACCGTCAGATCCACCAGCCGATCCGGGCACTGATACCGGCAGCGACACCGGTACCGACACCGGCAGCGACCCAGTGACAGATGCACCGGCGAGCGAACTGCCGATTGCCAGTTACGAGGGCGTGATCGCGGCCTACTTCCCGGAGTGGGGCATCTACGGACGTGACTACCAACTCGCGGACGTTCCGGCAGACAAGATCACCCACCTGATCTACTCGTTTGCCAACCTGACCGCGGAAGGAGAGATGACGCTCTACGACAGCTATGCGGCAGTCGAGAAGCGGTTTAGCGCCGCGGAGAGTGTCACCGGCGAAGCTGATCAGTGGTACTACCCTCCGGAGGACCCACGGAGCCAGCAGACGATCTGGGGCAACTTCAACCAGCTTGCTCAGCTCAAGGAGATGTATCCGCATCTGCGGACCAGCATCGCTATCGGTGGCTGGACCCTCTCGGGCAACTTCAGCACCGTCACCTCGACCGAGACTGGCCGAGAAACGTTTGCCAACTCGATCGTGGAGTTTCTCACCACCTACACGATGTTTGATGGCATCGACTTCGACTGGGAGTATCCCGGTGGTGGTGGTCTGGAGAGCAACTCCGTCAGCCCCAATGACGGCGCGAACTATGCCAGCCTGCTCGCCACGGTGCGAGAGAAGCTCGATGCCCTTGGTGTTGAAACAGGGCGAACCTATGAGATCTCGGTGGCATCGCCCGCCGGTCTCGACAAGATCGCCAACTTCAACCTCGAAGGCCTGACGCCATCTGTCGACTTCTACAACGTGATGGCCTACGACTTCCACGGCACCTGGGAGGACACCACCGGTCATCAGGCTGCCTTCACGGGCGATCCGAATGGCTACGACATCAAGACGGCAGTCACCGCTTATCTCGATGCCGGTGTGCCTGGGGAGAAGATCGTGCTCGGTGCTCCGCTCTACACCAGGGGCTGGAGTGGTGTGGCCGACGGCGGTGATGGTGGCTACGACGAGCTGGGATCGGGTGGCGCTCCAGGCACCTTCGAACAGGGTGTCTACGACTACAAAGACCTGCTGGCCCAGGTTCAGGATCCCAACAGTGGATGGCAGCTCTACTGGGATGACGTGGCACAGGCCTCGTATGTCTACAACGCCGAGCTGGACATCTTCAGTTCCTTTGAGACACCCACCTCAATCGCACTCAAGGCTCAGTGGGTTCAGGAGATGGGCCTTGGTGGGATGATGTTCTGGGATCTCACGAACGACGCCACCGACTCCGCGGAGAGCCTGCTGGCAGCAGCCTTCCGGTCGCTCGTACTGGAGGACGACTTCGCCTCAATCCGTGGGGATTCGTCGCTGACCAACGAGGTGGTGGTGGGCGGTGACGGGGAAATCAATCCCTGGTCGGTGCTCTAAGTGGTGTGGTGAGGAGCGGCCCTCGCCTGTGCGGGGGCCGCTCAGCAGCGGCTTTCTTCACCGCGAGCAACCAGTCTGTCCCCACCAGCAGCCGCCCTCGCTCACTGTTGAGCTGGCAGACGGCGGAGGGTGTGCAGCTGATCGGCGGCGAGGCCTTCGTACTCGGTGACCGTGCCGTCGGGCCAGGTCACGCTCACGCGTCCGACGTCTACCGAATCACCCAGCCCAAAGGTCACCGTGAGTTCGCTCTGAGACTGGTAGCCGCGGGTGGGGTTCACCCGTCGGGTCTGCATGCCGCCATCATGCTCGAGCGTGACCATGCCACCGATGGCTTCATGGTTGCTGCCCTCGTCCACAAGCTGGATCCGCAGCCAGTGATGGCCGAGAGACTGGTCGTTTCGCAGCAGCCTTGGGGAGCCGCCGCTGGCGGTGAAGAGGAGGTCGAGGTCGCCGTCACCATCGATGTCTGCCGTGGCAAGGCTCCGGCCGACCATCGGCTTGGCAAAGTCTCGACCAGTCTTTTCCACACTCACTGGAAGAAACTCTGTGGCCTGATCGGCTCCACAGTTGAAGTAGAGCCGCGGAGGCTGCTCGTAGAACTGGGTCTTCTGCACCCGGTTGATTTCTTCTTCGAGGTGGCCGTTGGCGGCCACCACATCGAGCCGGCCGTCGAGGTCAATGTCGGTGAAGAGCACGCCGAAGGTCAGCTCAAGGCGTGTCTGAGGACCGAGGCCGTTGGCGATTGCATCGTCTTTAAACTGCAGGCCAGTGGCACGCGAGACATAGAGGGCCGTCATCTCGTTGGCAAAGTTGCCGATCACGATGCCGCGGTCGGTGTCATTGCGGAAGCAGGCCACGTCGATCCCCATCGCACCACGGGCATTGCCCTCCACATCAAAGGCAATCCCAGCCAGTCGACCAACTTCCTCGAACGTGCCGTCGTGGTTGTTGCGGAAGAGGAAGTTCTGCACGGTGTCGTTGGAGACGACGACATCGAGCCAGCCGTCACCATCAAAGTCGTCGAAGGTGACGCCGAGAGACTTGGCGACCGGCACATCGGTGGCGGGGTTGAGCACCTGGATGCCGCTCGCTGTGGAGACATCTTCGAAGCTGCCGTCACCGTTGTTGCGGTAGAGTAGGGGAAAGCTGCCGGCAAAGTTTTGTGGCCGGCCGTAGGCACGTCCGCCACCGATCAGCTGGAAGTTTTGCGAGCTATCGATTTCGCGGTTCCAGACCACGTAGTTGCAGACAAACAGATCGAGGTCGCCGTCCCGATCGTAGTCAAAGAAGCCGCAGCTGCTGCCCCAGGCGTCCTCGCCACCAGCGACACCCGCGGTTGCCGTCACGTCTTCAAAGCGGCCGCCACCGAGATTGCGAAAGAGCCGGTCGGGACCGACCGAGGCGATAAACAGATCGGTCAGGCCGTCACCGTCGTAGTCGGCGGCTGCCAGACCGGTTCCGTAGAAGGTGACATCGAGGCCCGAGCCAGCGGTGGCATCGGTGAACATGCCACTGCCATCGTTGAGATAGAGCGCGGGTGTTGAGGTGTCAGCAGCCTCGACCTGCTCCCATGGCCAGCGACAGCCATTGACGAGCACGATGTCCTGATCGCCATCGGCATCCACATCGACGAAGCCGCAGCCGCCCCCCATCGTCTCAGGCAGAAGCTTTTCACCAGCAGCACCGTTCTGATGCACAAAGTGAATGCCAGCCTGTTCGGTGATATCGGTGAAGGGCAGATCGGGGATCTCGACCTGAGGCCGCTCACGGATCGTGGGCACGACCAAGGTGCGTTCGACCATCTCCGGCTCCGGCTCGGGCCGAGTGAGCCACCAGAGGGTGACCGCCGCCACGCAGCCGAGGATCGAAACAATCCCCAGGGACCACTTCAGGGCGACGCCGATCACGGCATCATCAGCGGTGTCGTCTGGCTCTGGGGTGTCAGGGGTGGAGGAGTCTGTCTGCATGTGAGACGCTTTCTGAGATCACGAGTTGTCTGACAGGCTGATGTCGGTGGGCTCTTGGGTGGTCACCGCCGGTGATGGGTCTGCGGAGAGCGTGTCTGTCTCGACTGGCCCGTCTGGACGCTGGAGCGGATAGATCACCACAGCCTCCGCGGCATGGTTCGCCGCGGGATAACGCTCACGAGCGAGCCGCACCGCGCGGTCGGCAGCGTTGTCATCAAGCTTGTACTTCTGATGCTCGCTGCGGTGCAGCTGGGCCTGTTCGGTCTCGCCGAGCTCGCTGTAGATCAGTCCCAGGTTGTAGTGAGCGACGGCATTCTCGACGTCTTCCTCAAGCGTCTTCTCAAACTGCCGGGCGGCTTCCTGGAGGGTTGCGGTGCGGGATTCTGCAGCGGCGGCTCCGCGGAACTGGCTGGCCCGGTCGTAGAGGGTGAGGCCGAGCAGGTTGCGGACTTCGTAGTCGCGACTGAAGTCGAGCTTGCGATCGACCATCTCTTGGGTGCGTCCCTCGAGCACCGCACGGAAGTTGGCCTCGGCCTCCTCGAGTCGACCCTGCTGTCGGTTGATCTGGCCGGAGAGCCAGCTCATCGTCCAGGCGGGAGCCGGTGGATCGTCATAGGCAGCAGCCCGGCCAATCGCCTCTGCTGCCTCATCGAGCCGGCCTTCCCGGAAATAGACACGGGCAAGATTCAGTGGACCGTCGTAGCGGCCGAGCTTTTCAACTTCGCTAAAGGCAGCTTCAGCCTGTCGCAGCTCTGCTTTTCCTTTGAGCAGCAGGCCGATGCCGTAGTCGTTCCACCGCTGCCATTCTGGAATGTCGCGAGGCTCCTGTGGTGTGTCCAGCGGCGTGCCACCGGCCACCTCAAAGGTTACCCGGTCTTCGGCGAGGGTCAGGATCGGCAGCTGATTGGTGTATGGCTGGCCCGCAACAGACCCACGCAGCGGCGTGTCACCAGGCCGCTGGTGTTCATCGATCCATCGCATGTACTCCGCGTCAAACTTGCGGTAGTTGAGCTTCACGCTCACGGTCACCGGCTCGGTGACATCCTCGGGCAGGCGGAAGCCGTAGTGCACCGTTGAGCCTGCACCCGGAGGAATCTGGTTGTTGTAGAGCGGGACGAAGATGTCCTGGGCATTCCGCCGGTTGATGCGGTTGCCATCACGATCGAGCATGAACACGTTGACAAAATGTGACCAGCGATCGACCTCGTTGCCCGCTGCTGGATCGATGCTGCCACTGCGGCCGATCACGCGTCCCCCGGTCTCGACCGTGACATCGAGCCAGATCTCATTGGAGTCGACGGTGCCCTGCGTAAAGAGATGGCCCAGCGTGAGGGTGCGGATGACGGTCTCAAGGAGGTAGTCGCTCCCAGGCGTCAGCGTTGGCATGTCCGGCCGCAGTGGTGCGGTTAGCGGTGCGTCGACCGTGGTGCCCTCTCGGATCCCAAACACGTCGACCCGCATGCTGCCGTCAAGAAACTCACGGTGGGCTTCAATCACCTCGGGCCGGTCAAGTAGCCAGGCCAGGCCGGTGTTGGCAGAGGGGAAGAGGTGGTCATGCACCTTCAGTAGCCCGGAGTCGTCACGAAACGCAGCCGCGAAGTCGTCTGACTCGGCCAGGGGCATATGACAGTCGTTGCACTCGGTCTTGGCGATCGGCGGGTAATAGAAACTGCGGGCTCCATGGCCGGAGACGCCGCTGAGGAGAAACGAGTCGTAGTGGTTCTGGCCGCGTAAGAAATCTTTGTAGTGCGTCAGTTCGCCCGGCAGGCTCACCTTGTGGCAGGTGGAGCAGAACTCCGAGCCAGCATGGAAGTCTTTGAGGAACGTCTTCTTGTGCATCGCTGGCTTCGCCTTCACAAGCTGATGGTTGATCCATTTGAGAAGCTCGTTGTCACTCGAGGCGAACGGATAGTGCAGCGGCTCGTCGATCGTGTAGTCCGCATTGCCTCGGGTGCTGTTGACGTGAGTGATCGCGTGGCAGGTGGTGCAGGTGATGCCTGCATGGGCGGTGGGATGGTTCACGTCGTCATAGTTTGGGTCATCGAACGCACCGCTGTAGAACGGCACAGGGTCGTGACAGCCGGCGCACCAGCGGGCTGCCTGAACGTTGCCATCGCGTTCCCAGGCGACCTCGCGGGTCTCGCGAACACTCGCCAGATAGGCCGGGTTGTTAAAGGAGCTGAAGTGGTGGGCACTGTCTTTCCAGCCCTCGTGGACATCGGCATGACACTCCATGCAGTAGTGGTCCATCATCAGCGTGTCGGCTGGGATGTAGTTGCCGGTGGCCGTGCGGGCCAGTGATGGCTCAAAATACTGCGCACCTTCCTCCGGTCCTTGGGCATGCCAGTTGCGCGGGTCTTGGGCGTGGAGAGCCACCATCGCTGCAATCGAGGCGGCAACGAGGCCGGCATAGCCAAGGCCGATCTTCCAGCGGATCTTCGGCCCAACGAGACGGTGCAGCCAGTAGAGCCAGACGGCGACCACCGGTGTGATCACATGGGCCCAGTAGGTCAGGCTCGTGGCAGCGGGTAGCCGAGCAGCAAGGTTGGTGGCCCGCATGCCAAACAGCAGCCCCCCTGAGACCAGCACCACAAGGCCTGCGGCAAACAGGGCGTAGCCCACCCGTACTGCACGCCGGTTTTTACGGGTGCGGGTGTTGAGCATGTGGATCACGCCGAACACGAGGAATGGCGAGATGAAGAGGAGGCCGAGCACCAGATGGGCAAGAAACATCCACTGGTAGAGCCAGTTCTGAAAGGTCTCTCCCGTGGCCCATTCGGCAAAGGTGACGGCGGCGAGGTAGCTGGAGTTTGCTCCGATCACCGCGAGCATGCCGAGCACGGCGACGAGCACGATCCGCAGCCGTGGGCCAATGGCTGGCACATGCTTGCGACGCGGCGGCCGTGGTGACGATGAAGCACTGTCAGGTGTAGACATAGAAAGAAGCCTCTCGGAAGGGGAGCCTCCACGCCTTGCAGCAGGCGAAGAGGGCATCGATGCACACCAGAGAACGCCATGGCAGCAGATCCAGTGACAACGCACAGGAGCACCACACCGTCATCAGCCAGCCGCAGAGGCAGCGACAAAGATGTGTTGGCGGGCGTCTGCCGCAGGATGGGAACTGCCACGAACTCCACAGCGGCTAGCCGTGCATCGGTGGGCGTTCGATCCGAGAGGAGGGGCCATCGAGTGGACGAAACTGCTCTTCGGCCATCAGCCAGCTGATGGCTCGGTTTCGCCACGCATCCGCATGGGCAACCCAGGCGTGCCGCTGCCCCACGGAGACACGTGTCTCCGGAGATCCCAGCGGTGTCAGTGGAAGTTCGGGGAGCTGCGAACAGGCAGGTCCCGTGCAGGGTGTCGGGACGGGTGAATCTTCCACGGTGTGACCGAAGGTAGAGGACGAGCCGGCAGCCTGCTGGCCACGAACATGCATCCCGAGAGCTTCACCACGACCGTGCCCCTTCAGTGATGAGCCCTTCAGTGATGAGAAGGAGAGCTGCTGGGGCGAGGCGATGAGAGCCGGATCAGACGCGTTGCTCGCGGGGGGAACGCTGTGGCCGGCGAGCCAGTCTCCGCAGGCTGC
>JADHNY010000081.1 GCA_016779265.1 Pirellulales bacterium
ATGAGAAGTTTCAGGACCTCTGGAAGCGTGCCCTTGCTGCTGATCAGGCCACGCCCGACACGCCACCACCTGTGGGCGGTGTGATCACAAGCATCGAGAGTGTTGCCACCGTTGAGGAAGACGTCGTTCGGGTTGCCGCCGAACTGTCGATCGAACTCTTGGGTGAAGGCTGGCACGAAATCCCATTGCGGCTGGCGGATGCGGCCATCCGTTCGGCCACGATTGACGGAGAGCCTGCCCGGATTGTGATCGGCGAGGATCAGTCAGCGTCGCTGTTGCTCAAAAACGACACCGCAGACCCTACGGGCCTGACCCTCTCGCTGGAATACGTGAAGGCCTACGCCAAAACGCCAGGCCAAAACAGCGTTGCCTTTCAGCCGCCGCGTGCCGCCGTCAACCGCTGGCAGATTCGGGTGCCGCAAAAGGGAGTGGCGGTGAATGTGCAGCCGATGCTCGCTGCCACTGAGGTGCCGGATGACTCCGTTGATGCGGTGACCGATGAAACGGTCGTGATGGCCTTTGTGGGAGCGGCTCCGAGCGTGCGGATCGACTGGACGCCGAAAGCCGAGGGTGCATCAGGTATGGCAGCCCTGGCGACCGCCCAGGTTCGTCAGGAGGTGGTGGTTGATGAAGGCATCATGCGGACACGTGCGCAGCTGACCTACGACGTGAGCCGAGCCGAACTCGCTGTCCTCTCGCTCGATGTGCCACTCGACCAGAAGGTGACTCGCGTGCTCGACGCAAATGTGCGGCAGTGGGACGTGGAAGAACTCGACGACCGACAGCGGATCACCGCGGAACTCTTTGAGCCGGTGCGTGGCAGTCAGGAGCTCGCTGTTGAACTGGAGAAGCTCGTCGATGTATCGCAGCAAGAAACGCTCCGCGTGGCCACGCTCGAGGCGGTCGGTGTGAGCCGCCAACAAGGTGTGGTGGTGGTGCGACTGGCTGAGGAACTGCGAGCCGAAGCTCGCGCGACGGAGGGCCTGCTCCAGCTCGATGCAAGCGAACTGCCAGGGCCACTGCAGTCGACAGCCTGGGACTTTGCCTACCGCTATGCCGCCATGCCCTTCACGCTCGACCTCGCCGTCGAGGAGGTGCAGCCGAGGATTGCGGCTCGCCAGCTGCTCGAGGCCTCGATTGAGCCAGACGAACTGCTGCTTGAGATGGGCACGGTGTTCGAGATAGAGGATGCCGGCGTGTTTCAGTTGGAGTTTGATGTGCCGGCAGACTACGAGGTGCGGCGTGTGCAGGGACGGCCGCTTGGAGATGCGCAGCCGGTTGCGGTGGACGCCTTCCATCTCGATGCCGACACGCGACGACTTGAGGTGAATCTGGCTGGCAAGGCGATCGGAAAGGTGGGCCTGGTGGTGACGCTTGCCCGCAGCCTCAATGACGCCAACCTGACCACTCCGACCGGTGTGGCGACATCGATCGCGATTCCATTGCCGGTGGTCGCGACGCCAACCTATGCCTCGACTGGGCGGATGATCGTGCTGGGCCCGGAGAGCCTGCAGCTGACGGTGGGGGAAGCCTCGAAGATGCGAGACATTCCGCTTGCCGAGGCTCGTCAGGAGATCGGGAGCGTACGAACCACGCCAAGCGGAGCGATCCGCGAGGTGATGGCCTTTGCCTTCGCTGGTGACGAGGCCGCACTGACACTGGCCGCTGAACGCCGTCGCCCGGAGGTCTCGGTCAGGCAGCTGCTCTCGGTGCGGATCGATCCTGGACTGGTGAAGTATGCCGCTACCCTGACCTATGACATCCGCTACAGCCCCGTGAGCCGACTGCGTGTCGACCTGCCTGCCGACCTGGTCTCGCAGGTGCGGGTGCCGGTCAGCTCTGGCATCAACAAGACCACGATCACTCCACAGCCGGATGATGTGGCAGAAGACTTCGTGGCTGTGGAGCTCACCGGTGAGAGTGAGTTCTTGGGCCAGGTGGTGATCCCGATGACCTGGGAAGAGGTGGTCGATGAGCTCTCGGTCGGTGAGACCGCGACCTACGCCGTTCCCGCAGTGCTGCCGCAAGGAGCGGATCGAGCCTGGGGGCAGATTGTGATCGCCAAGGCTGAGACGCTCGACGTGCGGCAGGCCGAAGGGCTCACTGGCCTGCGTCCGATCGATCCACAGCATGACCTGATGCCAGGGGCAGCCGTAGGAGATGCGGTCCGGGCATTTGAGTTCACCGATGCCTGGTCTCTGGCCCTCGTGGCCACACGTTACGAACTGGAGGAAGTGAAGCGAGCGAGTATCGAGCGGGCGCTGGTTCGGATGGTGGTCACCCGTGGCGATGAGATCACGGTCCAGGCGATCTATCGCATTCGCAGCGTGCTGCAGCGATTGGCGGTGACACTGCCGGCGGAGAGCCAGTTCGACATGGACATGCTCAGTGTTAACGGGCAGCCGAAGCCGCTCGAGCGAGGCGAGGGAAATCAGCTGTTTATCCCACTGGCCGACTGCAGCCCCGAGTCGCCGTGTCTCGTCGAGATGCGGTACACAGTGCCCGGCACGTTTCGGCAGCTCGACCTGCCTGTGTTTCCCGCGCAGGAAGGCCTCCACACCGCACCAGCGATCCAGAAGGTGGCGTTGGCGGTCTACCTTCCTGAGGAGTTGGCCGTTGTGGCGGCAGATGGTCCGTGGACCAACGATCAGGCCGAGTGGTATCTCGAACTCAACCGGCTGCCTCTGCAGGCACGCAGCGATGCCGAGCTCATCTCCTGGGTAGGCGATGGGATCGCTGCAGACCTTGGCAGGCTGCAGTCGTTTCCGACCGACGGCAGGCTCTACCGGTTCACGACGTTGCGTCCTGCGGCGCCACCGGACGGCTCGCTGCGGCTGACGGCTGTTGATGATCGGCTCCTGGGAAGCGGTGTGCTCGCGGGGCTCGCCCTGCTTGGGCTGCTGTTTGTGCGGGCCCGATTGGGGGCCAAGCTTGCGGTGCTGGTCGTGCTGATCGCGTCTCTGGCTGTCGTGGGTATCTTCTTCCCAATCATCGCGATGCAGCTGTTTGATCAGTATCTCGCGATCGGTGCCGGCACACTGATCCTGCTGTGGATCATTGGTGCGGCCAGCAGCCTGCGGCCGCGGAAGAAGGCAGCCCCGCCTGTGCCCACATCGCCGCAGGCACCCGCGAGCGAGAAGCCCATCGAGCCGGCGGACGGTGATGAGCCGGCCGTGGTGAGCGGTGATGACGCCGCCGATGAGAAGGGAGACCGCACCGATGCGTAGCCTTCTGACTGTCGCCATGCGAGCCCGTCATGCCGATCTGCTTCTGCTGCTTGCCGGGCTGCTGCTGGTGGCCTGCCCGCAGCATGGCCTGGCCGCTGAGCCTCTGACGGCGACCGGCCGACCGGTCCGTGAGATCTTCGTGCCGGTAGCAGATCTCGATGTGCTGATCGGAGGGGATGCCCAGCGGGTGTTTGTGACCCGTGAGGAGTATCAGGATCTGCTCAGCCGAGCCCGACTCCCGGAGCCTGAGACTCCAGCGCCGCGGGAGGTGGTGGTTTTGGCCGCGGACTACCAGGTCGTCTTGGCGGGCGAGCGGGCGGTCATCCAGGGTCGTCTGCAGCTAGAGGTGCTTGAGCCAGGGCTGCATGTCGTCTCGATCCCGCTGGAAGGCGTCGGACTGCAAACCGCAACGCTCGACGGTGGCTCGGCGGTGCTTGGTCGTGATCAGGCGGGCATGCCGCAGCTATTTGTCGAAGGCCGTGGCCGGCATGAGCTCAGCCTCGATCTGACCATGCCGGTGGTCACCTCCGCAGCCCAGCAGGCAGTCTCATTTCGAGTGCCTACGCCAGCAGCAACACGAATCCGTGTGAGCGTGCCGGGGAATGTTGAGATCCGCAGCGGCGTGCTCTCGCGGGTGTTTGATCAGGCCGCTGCAGTGACTCGCTTTGAGGTGCCGCCGGCGCGGGGTACGCAGCAGCTTGTGATGTCACTCAACAATCGCACCCGTGCCTTACAGCGAGTGGTGTCTGCGCGGAGTGTGCTCGTCGATGAGGTTACGCAGGGCTACCGCCGGCTGCATGCCACGATGTCGATGAAGGTGCTCCGTGGAGGAGCTCCCTCGTTTGCATTCCGCCTGCCGAACGACCTGGAGGTGACCGATGTGGCGGCGCCCCAGGTGGCCCAGTGGCGGGTGCGTGAGGAGAACAACGAGCGAGTCTTGGATGTGCAGCTGCATGAGCCAGCCACCGATCGGGTGACCCTCGCCATCACGGCAGCCGGCACGCAGCCCTCGCCCGGCCCATGGACGCTCACACAGATTGAGCCACTCGATGTGGTTGGACATGTGGCTGTGCTCGGGTTGTTGCTTGACGAGCGTCTTGACGCTGAGCAGTTGGCGGCCGAGAAGGCCTTTCCGATCGATGTGTCGGTGCTCCGGCAGGCGGTGCCGGCGTCGGTGTTTGTCGCGGATCCCTCCGCTCCACAGATCCGACCGGTGGCGGCCTGGCTCGCTGCCGAGAACGGTTCGGTGATCTCGGCGGAGCTAATCCGCCCAGATGCGGCTGTGGATGTGAAGGTGGCCACGCTGTTCTCGCTCGATGAAGACGCCCAGCGGCTGCGGAGCACGGTCACCCTGCGTCCTCAGGCGGAGCCGATCAAGGCGGTCACGCTGGAGATTCCCGATGAGTGGGATGTGACCGCTGTCCTAGCGGCCGATGGCAGCCCACTGGCATTTACGCAGGCGATCGGCCAGGACACGCCGGGTGTTCGTGTGCGGTTCCCTGGGCAGGTAGCGAAGTCGACCGCAACGAGCTTCACGGTGCAGGCAGAGAGTGTGCCGGCCGGCTGGCTTGCTCAGTGGAGCGAGCAAGCAGTCGAGTTTCCGATGCTGCGGATCCGCGGTGGAACGTTTCTCGAAGGTGCCGTGGCGGTGACAGCGACCGGTGACCTGGCAGTGCGTCCGGAAGAACTCGATGGGCTGATTCCGCTGGCCCGTCGAGAGCGTGAGGAGATGGGGCTCGCAGCGGATGAGGGCACGTTTGCCTACCGTCTGCTCTCGGCAGAGCATGCCGCCGAGTTTTCGGTTGAACGTCGGCAGCCGCGGATCACCGCTCGCACCTTCACCTTCGCACGAATCGGGAACGAGGCGGTGACGACGCATGCCGAAGTGCTCTACGACATTGACCGCGCGGCAACGCGGACCTTGTCATTCCGGCTACCTCTCGACACCCCGCCCCTGATCTCACTCCGAGGCCTCGCTGGCGTCGAGGTCAGCGAGTTCTCCAGCCGTGAGGTAGACGGCAGTCGTCTCTGGACCGCGCAGCTCGCCGATCGTTCGCGAGGGACCGCCGGACTGGCCATCGACTTTCAGCAGCCGCTGACCCTTGGCGAACAGCCGATCGACCTGCCCCTGCCCTGCATCGAAGCCGACGGCGTCGTCTATCAGTCTGCAGCGGTGGCGGTCGAGGGCAATCCGGAAATCGATGTCACACTTGCGAGCGACGGCCGGCCGATTGACGCTGGCGAGCTGGTCGATGCGGAGTATCAGGTCGGCCGACGGCTGCTGGGCGTGTATGGGTTTGTGGGGACTGCTGAGGTCTCTGCAGCGGTCACGCGGCGGGCGGGCTATGCCCTGCCTGAGGCGATCACACAGCGAGTCGAACTTCTGACCTTGCAGGGAACTGCAGGCGTCGCCCAGACGGCAGCCCGATACGAGCTGCGAACCAATGCAGCCTTCTTGCAGGTGACCCTTCCTGCCGGGGCGACACTGTGGTCGGTCAGCATCGATGGTCGCCCATCGCTGCCGCAACGTGATGGTGATGCTGTGCTGGTGAGCCTGCCACCATCGGGAGACGGGGCGATCATCCGCGACATCTCAATTGTGTATGAGACGGAGCATTCGGCTGCGACCTGGTTCCACGAGGTGGCCCATGAGTCGCCCCAGCTGGCGGTTCGGGACCAGGCCGGTCCCGTGGTTGACGTGCCAGTGGCTGACGTGGTCTGGCAGCTGGTGGTGCCAGATGGGATGCAGGTTGTTCGCAGTGGTGGCAGTGTTGAAGTGCCGGGGGGTGGGGGCGAGCCCTGGCCGCTCACCGACCTTGCAGGTGTGTTGGTTCCGATCGGAGGAGGCGTGCGGGCCTTCTCCTGGATGCCGCTGATGGAGTCGGCCTTGCCTCAGGCCAAGATGCCGGCCCTGGTCGCCACCGATTCACGGCAGGTCGATGCTGACGCGGACTTTGGGATCGCTGAAGGCGACGAGATGCCCGCCGTGGAAGATACGCCGTTTCCTGCAGCCACACCAGCGATGCCACCGGTGATCGCTGGAAAGGTCGACCAGCTGATCACCGAGCCTCAGTCGCAGCTCGGTGTGGCAGGACGGTCATCACAGGCTGCCTCTGATGAGCAGATGCCGAGCGACGATGCCCTCGCGTTCAACGGCGTCGCCGGGCAACCGGCAATCGCTGCGCCGCAGTCTGCCTCGGGGCCGCAGCTGCAGATGCAGGGCGAGGCAGCCTTCAGCAATCAGGCGACGACCTGGGCCCTTGAAGGGGTTCGCAGCCTGCCAATCGCACTCGACGACTATGGGCGGACCTATCGCTACGAAAGCCTCGGGGGGGAGACGCGTCTTGCTGTCACGCTCGCAGATGAGAGGCGGCTGACCAGCGCGGCGGGAGGCCTCGCAGCGGCGGTCGTGTTCTGTGGCTGCCTGCTCGTGCGACGACGATGGAAGACGCGTCTGTGCATGCTGACGCTGGTGTTGGTGGCCGCCGTTGGGATACCAACTGCCGTGGAGCTCACCCTCGGCCTCGATCTGCACGCCTTCTTTGAGCCCGCCTGTCTGACAGTGGTCGGACTGCTGCCGGTGTTTCTTGTCGTCGATGCGGCCGGGATTGTGCGACGTGGGGGCGTGTCGGCCCCGGCCCCGCAGGCGGTGGCCCTGCTTGCGGTGGTGCTTCTGGGAAGCGGGCCCTGTGGTGTCTGTCTGGCCCAGGAGACGAGTGGGGCTGATGCAGACACCAGCGAGGTGCGGGTGGCTGATCTCCTCGATCTGCTTGCTCCGACACAGCCGGTGGGCATTCCTGAGGATGCCGTGGTGATCCCCTACGATCCCGAGCAGGTGGAGTCGGCGACCGACGCAGACAAGGTTCTCGTGCCTTACGCGGAATACACACGGCTCAAGAAGCTCGCGGACGAGCTCACCGCGGGGCAGCACGCAGGGCAGCAGGCCGCCGCGCCGCCGGCCCCGTTTGCGTTTGGTGCGGTTCGTTACACGACGCGGCTGGAAGACCGTGGAGATCTGGTTGTCACTGGCAGCGTGGAGGTGATGGTCTATGCCAAGGGCGTCGTCGAAGTGCCTCTGACGTTGAGTGGAGGCGTGTTTGCCTCAGCCCAACTTGATGAGCGGACTGCGCGGCTGCGGCTGGTGGAGCCCGAGGTGGTCGACACACCGCAGCAGCAAATGGCCCAGCCGATGCCGGCTGAGCCACCCTCGGTGTTTCTGGTGGCTGTTGAGGGAGAAGGACGTCATCAGCTGACGCTCGACATTCGCTTTGCACCGACGCAACGGGGTGGCTGGCGACGGGTTGAAGGCAGGCTGCCAGCAGGCCCGGCAACGGCCGTTGCCCTGCGCGTGCCAGGAGCGGACACCGAGGTGCGGCTCTCAGGGGTGCATGATCAGGTCGCCTGGGAAACAACCCGGCCAGGAGAGGAGATTGAGACGGCACTCGTTGATCAGGGGCGGTTTTCTCTGGAATGGCGATCGCGGGTGGCGGCGGCCACGATCGATGAGGCGCTGACCGTGAGCTCCCTGGGCATTCTCGACGTTCGTGAAGACGGCATGCAGCTGGCCTGGCAGCTCACTCTCGACATCAGACAAGGACAGCGTGATGCGTGGCGGTTTGTGGTGCCGGCGGATGTGCTTGTCGAGGAGGTGCGGGGCGGCAACGTCCGAGGCTGGGAGACCAACCAGCGAGAGGGTATGCAGCAGATAGATGTCACACTCCTTGAGCCGGCCACGGGGCAGGCAGAACTGCTCGTGCGGCTCTCCAAGAGCAGCAATCTGGTGTTTGCTCGTGACGAGGAGGTCTCGCTGCCGTTCGTCTCGGTTCCCGAGGCGGCCCTGCATCAAGGTGGGATCGTGATCCGGCGCGGGCCGCTGATGGACCTTCGCGTGGCGGAGGTGCGGGGGCTCGCCCGCGATGAAGCTCCTCAAGAGAAGATGGCGGCTGTCCTCAGTGAGGTGAGCGATGAGAGTCCCCTGCCCTTGCGGAGTTTTCAGGCGTACCGATTTGCAACGGAGAACGTGGAACTGCGGCTGACGGCGGGTGGAGCCGAGTCGCAGGTCGATGTCGACGGGCAGATGATCCTGCGGATTGCTGCGGGTGAGACGGCGTTTGAGACACAGCTCAACTGCACGATCGAGTCGAGGCCGCTGCATGCGGTTGAGATTCGCCTGCCTGCGGACGTTGAGCTCGAGACCGTCGCGGCTCCAGGGCTTTCCAACTGGTCGCTGGCTGACGACGGACAGCTGCTGCGGCTCGATCTCGCGGATGGAGCGATCGGTCAGCTGCCGGTCACGCTCCGTGGCCAGCTGCCCGCAGTGGACATGACTGGACCGGATGATGCGGAGACTGGCAGCGTGCTCCCGCCGGCCTTCATTGTGGAAAACACGCGACGGCAGTCGGGAATGGTGGTCGTGCAGGTCGATCCATCGATGAGCGTCGAGGTGCGGGACCTTGTCGATGCAGAGGTGGTTCCGCTGAGCCGTGCGTTGAGCTGGCTCGCGGAGGCACAGCGGCCGCTGGCACGCCTCGCGTTTGTGCATCGAACCGGTGCGTTCTCCGCGCGGCTCAAGGTTGCGCAGCGGGTGCCCGTGGTGTCAGCGGTGGCTGTCACCAATGTGCGGGTCACGCCTCGAGAGATCGAGGAGACGATGCTGGTGCGTTTCCAGATTCGTGAGGCAGGGATTCGTGAGGTCGCATTTCTCGTTCCTGATTCGCTCGTCGACGCCGATGTTGAGGTGCCGTTATTGCTGGAGAAGCGGGTCGAGCCAGTCGCTGAGATGCCGGGGCTCGTGCGGATGCAGCTCACGTTGCAGGACGACGTGATGGGCAGCCTTGCCGTGTTGGTCCAGGCAAGCCGGGCGCTCCCCTCTGGCGTGTATCGGGTGCCAATGGCCAGCATTGAAACAGGGACAACTCTGCAACGCTACGCTGTGCTCGAGACGGGTGGCCGGGACGAGGTGGTGGTGTCTTCCAACACGGGCTTCCGTGAAGTGAATCGACAGGCGGCCGAATGGCGAGAACTCGCCAGCATCCTGCCGGGGCAGACCACGATGGCGTATGTCGCTCGCTCCGATGAGGCAGCCCCGGAGCTGGAGCTGAGCCTGCGTGAACGGGCACTGGTCGAGACAGCGGGGGCTCGAATCGGCCTGGCGGTCACTATCTTGTCGGTCGACGCGCATGGGGAGTATCGCGGCTCGCAGGAGTATCGCATTGACAACAAGACCGAACAGCTGCTCGAGGTGGAACTGCCAGCCGGGGCAACGCTCTGGTCGGCGATGGTGGCCGGGGAATCGGTGAAGCCCACGCCTTTGGCTGGAGATGCAGACAGTCGGCGAGTTGGGATTCCCCTGATGAAGACACAGGCGGGCGATCTCGATTACGGCGTCGTGTTGAAGTACGGCGGCAACCTGGGGCAGATCGAGTCGCTGCAGACAGTGGGCTTTCCGCTGATGACGACGCTCAACATCAACGTCGAGCAGAGCCAGGTGCGGCTGCGGCTGCCGAAGTCCTATCGCTGGTTCGATTTTGGCGGCACCCTGCGGCAGACCGACTCTGCGGATGACCTTGTGGCCGATTTTGTCTCCTATCAAAACAAGAAGCTTGAGCAGCTGCTCCAGGTGGCCTCGTCGGAAACGAACGACGTCTTCTCTCGAGTGCGAGCGAGTACGAATGCACGGCAGCTCGGTGAGTCGCTTCAGGGCTACCGGGATGGCTACCGAGGGAGTTATCGGTCACAGGGCGTGAACGACAAGCTGCAGAAAGCGCTTGAGTTCAATGCGTTGATTGCGGAGGAAGCGGAGAGCCAGGCTCCGCCGGTCGCCGCGGGTGTGGAACGCGGCCTCGCCCTCGGCAATGGCAGTCAGCTGCGGAGCTACTTCAGCCAGCAGGATGTGCAACGCGGTCAGAACGTCGTCAACGAGCTCGCCAGAAACTTTGACGTCTCCAGTGTTGTGGAGGGTGGCGACGTCGCTGAGAAGGCTCGAGAGCAGGAGACAGAGGAGCGGTTCAATCGTCGCTGGCTCTCAGAGAATCAGTTTGGCCGCAGCAGTGAACGTGGTGATGCCAAGGACCGGGCGGCGGGTACGCCCCCGCAGGCGAAAGAGGGCCGCCTGGGAGATGTCCGCGGGAAGCGAGCGGTCAACTTTTCCGACGACGTGCCACTAACGGCCGACTTCAAGAGCCTCAACCAAAACCTCGGCGTTGAACAGGAAGTGGAACTCTCCAAGAAAAAGGAACTCAGCAAGCAGCCCCAGGAGGTGCAGCTGTTTGATCAGGTGCAGCGGTATCAGCAGCGGCTTGAGCAGCAGGGCCGTGACCAGGCTGCATCTGTCGTGCCCCCTACGAGCTCTTCAGCGAGGGAGCGGCAGTTCGCCGAACCGGGCGAGGGGCAGCAGAGTGGCCTGCAAGGTGGCGAGACTCTGGATCTTGCTCGCGGTGGGATGGGAGGTCTTGGCGGTGGCTTTGGTGGTGGCGGTGGCTTTGGTGGTGGCGTTGGCGGACGGCAGCTGGGCGACGATGCGAATGCCAACGGCCCCGTCAGCGGACTCGACGACAGCCTGCAGCGTCTGGCGGAGTCGTCAGGGGAGATGCGTTCGCAAGACTGGGAGGAGTTGCCTCCGCAGCGGCAGGCCCAAGGACTGGCCAGCCTTGATGTGGACATGCCACAGCGCGGCGAAGAGTTTCTTTTCACGACCCCACGGGGCGATCTTGAGATCACCGCCCGCGCGGTGGACGCCCGGCTTGTCGACCGTGGGATGCGGCTGGCACAGGTTCTTGCCGGGATTGCTGCTGCGTGGCTCGCCTGGGGACTCGCTGCTGCAGCCTGGGGGCGACTCGGTGTTCAGCTTGGTGGTGTGCTGCTTCTGTTGACAGGCGTGCTTAGCCTGGTGACCCTGGTGCTACCGGTCTTGGGGCTGGTCGCAGCGGCGGTAGGTGGCACGTTGGTTGTGGCCACCGTTCGGCAACGCTGGTTCGCAGCAGCCTAAGCCGGCTGCGGAGAGTTGGAGGCGACGTCTGCGGATTCGCCTGACTCGCGATGCAGGACGAGCGTCGTCAGGCATGTTGTGCCACGTGGTGACGAACGGCGAGCAGGGTCACGGGAAGGCGAGCAGGGTCACGGGAAGCTGTGGGGAGAAATCGGATGAGGCGTTTCGCCATGTGTCTGCTGAAGGCAGGGCTCTGTGTGGCAGTCGTGTGTGCTGCTTGGTGTGGCGGGCTGTCGAAAGCGTCAGCGGCTGAGCAGCCGAACATCGTGCTCTTCCTTGTGGACGATATGGGGCCGATGGACACGTCGGTGCCGTTCATGCTCAACGAGCAGGGACAGCCGCAGCGTTACCCCCTCAACGACTACTACCGCACCCCCGCCATGGAACGTCTGGCCGGTCAGGGTGTGCGGTTTGGCACTTTCTACGCGATGAGCGTCTGCTCACCGACACGCACCTGCATCCTCACCGGACAGAACGCAGCTCGACATCATGTCACGCAGTGGATTCGCTCTGAGGAAAACAACCGGGGGCCATTCGGTCCTCCCGACTGGCGTTGGGTCGGGGTGCAGGATGCGGCCATTACCCTGCCTGGCATGCTGCGTGAGGCCGGCTATCGCACGATGTTTGTTGGCAAAGCTCACTTCGGCCCGGTTGGTGAGCCTTCGGAGTGGCCGGAGAACCTCGGCTTTGACGTCAACATCGGAGGCTGTTCGTGGGGGCAGCCGGGGAGCTACTACGGCGAGGACGGGTACGGACACATCAAAGGCAATAAGAACCGAGCGGTTCCCCATCTGGAAAAGTACCACGGCAGCGACACCTTCCTCAGCGAAGCCCTCACAATCGAGGCCAAGGCTCAGATCAGCAAGGCCGTTGAAGAAGACGTGCCCTTCTTCCTCGACTTTGCGCACTACGCCGTGCATGGGCCGTTCCACTCTGATCCACGGTATGCAGACAACTACACAGACTCTGGCAAGCCGAAGAACGCCCAGGCCTACGCCACACTGATCGAAGGGATGGATCGGTCGCTCGGCGAGGTGCTGGATCATCTCGAAGAGCTCGGCATTGCTGAGGAGACGCTCGTGCTGTTCCTCGGTGACAACGGGAGCGACGCACCGCTCGGCCCGACGCACGAGCACAACAGTTCCTTCCCACTGCGAGCCAAGAAAGGCACGCACTACGAAGGTGGCATGCGCACACCCTTCATCGCTGCCTGGGCCAAGCCTGTCGCGGACAGTGCACTGCAGGCGGAGGTGCCGATTGCTGCGGGAAGCGTGCAGCCGCAGCTGGGCACGGTGATGGACCTCTATCCCACGATCCTCTCCGTGGCTGGTGTGACGCCGCGAGAAGGACATGAAGTCGACGGGGTCGACCTCCGTCCCCAGTTCTCAGGAGCAGCCAACCCCGAGCGGCGAGAAGCATTTCTGATGCACTTTCCGCACAGCCATCGCAGCAGCTACTTCACCGTGTTTCGCGAGGACGAATGGAAGCTGATCTACCACTTCCTGCCTGAGCAGAATCCTGCCAACGTTCGCTACGAGCTGTTCAACCTGGCGGCAGACCCGTTTGAACGCCGTAACCTGGCGGAGACTGAGCCGTTGAAACTCGCAGGCATGATGGCCGCAATGGTGGAGGAGTTGGAGGCTCACGGGGCCCAGTATCCCGTCGATGAGGCGGGAAACGAGATGCGGCCCCTCCTGCCCTGAGCGGCATCTCCCGGAAGCAGCCGACCGTCGGCGTGTCCTGCGGACGGCGAAATCGTCGCAAAACTGCATGTTTTTCGGTTGAGAGACGAGGCTGGAGCGTTTCGGCGGTTTAGTACGATAAACTTTGGTGGGCATCGGGTTGTCTGTGGACACGTGGTCGCCTGTGACTTGAGGGGTTCCGGTGTCCTGAGGGCCTGTGTGGCCGCTCGCGGAGCTGCGAACTGGAAGGGGAGTCTCGTCAATGGGTGAGCATCATCGTCGTCACGGCAGTTCCCTGGCTGGAGGCCTTCGAGGCCTGATGGTCCTGGCAACTCTGGTTTTGCTCAGCGGGCCAGTTGTTGTCCATGCTGCTGACGAGCCGGTTGACCGGATTGATGCTCGCTATGCCGAGGCTGGCAGTGATGCCGCCTCAGAGATTCCCGACTTCCGTCGCCATGTGGTGCCGTTGATGGGACGGCTGGGCTGCAATGGACGGGCCTGCCATGGCTCCTTTCAGGGGCAAGGTGGCTTTCAGCTCTCTCTGTTTGGCTACGACTTTGCGGCCGACCACGAGAATCTCGTCGGAGGTGACGAGCCTCGCATTAACGTAAAGTCGCCCCAGGAAAGCCTGGCGCTGCTCAAGCCGTTGGAAGAGGAGCCGCATGACGGCGGTCAGCGACTCGAGCATGACACCTGGCAGCTGCGGGTGTTGCAGCAGTGGATCGAGGGGGGCGCCGAAGGCGTTGCCGATGACGCTGCTGAGTTTGTGCGGCTTGAGATTGAGCCGAAGGAGCTGGTGGCTGCCAAAGTCGGCGAGCAGTGGAACCTGCGAGCGGTTGCCGTCTGGTCAGACGGTGCGCGTGAGGATGTCACGCCGCTTTGTCGCTTTCAGAGCAACAACGATCAGATCGCCACTATCGATGAGCATGGCTTGGTGACTGCTGCCGGGCCGGGTGACACGCATGTGGTGGCGTTTTACGACAATGGCGTGGTGCCGGTGCCGGTGCTCTTCCCTGTGTCAGACAAGGTGGGGCCAAACTACCCCGATGTGCCGACGCCCACGACCGTTGATGAGCTGGTGGTGGCGAAGCTGAAGAAACTTGGCGAAGTGCCTTCGGATCTCTGCACCGACGGCGAGTTTCTACGCCGTGTGTCACTCGACCTGACCGGCACGCTGCCGACTGCTGATGAGGCCGAGGCATTTCTTGCTGATACGAGCTCCGACAAGCGGGCACGAAAAGTCGAAGAGCTGCTTGAGCGTCCGGGCTATGCCGCCTGGTGGGCTACGCGTTTCTGTGATTGGACGGGCAACAACGCTCAGGAAAACCAGCCCAACGGCCCAGATCGCCGCAATGTCGCTTCCGAGCTCTGGTACGAATGGATGCAGGCCCGTGTCGCCGAAAACACGCCCTACGACGAGCTCGTGGAGCGGATCGTGCTGGCACGCAGCCGCCAAGACGACGAGTCGTATGAAGATTACTGCGAGCGGATGAGCAGCTACATGGTGCGTGGGCATCGCTCAGATTTCGCCGAGCAGGAGTATCTCCCCTACTACTGGAGTCGGCGGAACTTCCGCACGACCGAAGAGCGGGCACTCGGCTTCGCGTATGCGTTCCTGGGCGTTCGCATCCAGTGCGCCCAATGCCACAAGCATCCCTTTGATCAATGGACGAAGGACGACTTTGACCGCTTTGAGAACTTCTTTGCTCGCGTTCGCTATCAGCAGTTCCGGCAGCTTGGCAACAACAAGGCCACGTCGGAGATGATGGCCTCGCTCGACATCGATCCAAAGCTGCGAGGGAATCAGCTCGATCAGCAGCTTGTGCGGCTGGCAGCCCGTGGGGAGACCGTGCCCTTTGGCGAAACGGTGGTCCTGCCTCCACCTAAGCCGATGACCGACGAGGCAATCGCTGCGGCGAAGGAGCGAGCGAAGAGCCCCACTCAGAAGGCGCGACTCGAGCAGTTCTTGGCGGGCCGGACCGCGACGGTGCTCGGTGGCAAGGAAGAGCAGCTCAACGAGGTGGAAGACCCTCGGGAAGTGCTGATGAACTGGATGCGAGATCCTTCAAATCCTTACTTCACTCGCGCGATCGTCAATCGTGTCTGGGCTGCGTACTTCAACGTCGGGATCGTTGAGCCGCCGGACGATCTGAGCCTTGCGAATCCTCCCAGCAACGAGCCGTTGCTCGATTACCTCGCGACCTCGTTCCGTGAGCATGGCTACGACCTGAAGTGGCTCCATCGGGAGATCTGTCTGAGCCGCACCTATCAGCTCAGCTGGCGGCCAACCGCCACCAACGCGGGCGATGATCGCAACTTCGCGCGCTCAGTCGCTCGGCGTATTCCGGCGGAAGTGATCTACGACGCGATCAAGATCGCCACTGCCGGCGTTGAGGAGTCGCAGGCCCTCTGTTCACTCGATGCCGATCGGG
>JADHNY010000011.1 GCA_016779265.1 Pirellulales bacterium
GGATCGTGGCGATCACCACCAAGCAGGGCGTGCTGAAGGCGCGGGTCTTTGTTGACGGCAGCTACGAAGGCGACCTGATGGCTGCTGCCGACGTCGACTGGACGATCGGCCGCGAGGATCGCGAGACGCATGGGAGTCGCTCGCCGGCAGGCAGTACCCCAAGGCTGTCATGCCGATCGACGGCTTTGACGACGCCGGCGAGCCGCTGCCGTTGATCACCGCTGTGGAAAAAGGCGAGGAAGCCGCAGGCGATGCGAACCTGATGACCTACAGCTTCCGGCTCTGCCTGACCAGAGATCCGGCCAATCGACTGCCGATGCCCGAGCCCGCCAACTACGACCCCGCTCGCTTTGAGGTCGTCCGTCGGGCCCTCGCTGCCGGGGAAACTCGCGTGGGCTTCGACCTCTACCCGCTGCCCGGCAACAAGTTTGATGGCAACAACTCGATCGGCGGCCAGTTTTCCATCGGCCTCATCGGCGGCGGCACCGCGTGGCACGACGCCAACGAAGCGGGCCGCGAGGCGATCTGGGAAGCCCACAAGCAGTACACGCTGGAGTTCTTCCACTTCCTCACCACCGACCCGGCCGTTCCGCCAAAGATCCGAGACCGCTTCGTCGGCCTCGGGCTCTGCCGCGATGAGTTTGAGAGCACCGATCACTTCTCTCCGGCCCTCTATGTTCGCGAGTCACGACGGCTGCAGGGCATGGCGGTGATCACGCAGCAGGTGATCCTCGACGAGCCGGAGCAAGACAGCCCCATCGCCATCTCCTCCTTCCCGATCGACTCACACGACTGCCGCAGGATTGCTCTCCCCGGCGGTGGTGTGGTCAACGAGGGCACGATTTTTCCCGTGCGACGAAAAAACCGGCAAGGCTACGCATACCAGGTGCCCTATGCGGCGATCCTGCCCAAGCCCCAGCAGTGCGACAATCTCCTCGTGCCCGTGGCCGTCTCCTCCACGCACGTCGGCATGTCATCGCTGCGGATCGAGGGAGCCTGGATGGCGATTGGTCAGGGAGCGGGCGTTGCCGCAGCCCTCGCTGCGAAAAGCGACGTGGCCGTGCACGCCCTTTCCTACCCGCTGCTCCGCGAGCGGCTGATCGCCCAGGGGCAGGTGCTCACACTGCCGGCTGCGGCGAAAAGCCCGGAGGATCGCTGAGGGCCTACGCCGGCCCCATGCCCTCCATCCGCCGCCAGGCACTCATCTGCCCCATGTGCATCATGATGTGGCCACCGCAGTAGAAGGCCTGCACAGAGCCGATCGTGGGAAAGAGTTCACGCATCCGGCCCTCCGCTGGATTGGGCTGGTCCAACACATCGTTGGGCGTGCTGCGAAGGGCTCCTGTCACCATCCGGTAGCCCTCGCGGAAGAAGGTCACGATCTCCTCCATGCTTGGATAGAGATCTCCATCCGCATCGTCGCGGCAGACCGCATCCTTGGAGAAGGCCAGTTCAAAGCCTGCCGGGACCGTCGGCGCCGGATGCCCAATCTGCAACAGCACTTTCGGTGCATAGAGCGAGAGATGTCCGTAGAGAAAAGCGGGATGATTCGAGCCGACTTCAACACCGCCTGGCGTCGCGAACCTGCCAAACCGGTCTGCTGGCACATCCTTCAGCAGACGTTCGGCATAGCCGAGCGAGACGCCGAGTGAATCGGCAATCGTGTTTCCAAGTGAACGTGCCATCGTGGGTGCTCTCCTCAACATGCAGAACAAGGCGTTTGTGCGTTCGATCTTGCCTGCCACAACCGCGCCGCAGACTCGATACGCATACGAACCGCAGAAATCCGCCGCACGGGCCGCGGCGTTTGGGCGTCTTACTGTGCCATGCTTTGGTAGGCGGCTGCGTATCGTTTGCCAAACTCACGCAGCGAAGCGGCGTCAAAGTGCACCAGGTCAGGGTTGGGCGTAAGCCCTGCTGAGGGCACAAATGCCGTGTGCGGCACGGTCTCTGCCAGATGACGCTGGGCGGCGTCCACCTGCCGGCGTCCATCACTCCAGGGCCGCTGTTCAAAGATGCCAAGCTGGCCCACCACAAACGGCAGTTCGGGAGCCTCAAGATCCGTGCGAAAGCGGGCCACCAAAGCCTGGAGTTTCTCCCCGTACGCTCCCGCCTTCTTTTCGTTGCTGTCGCTCTCTCCCTGGTGCCAGAGGATGCCCTTGAGTGTTCCCGCCTGCATCGCCACGCGAGCGCGGGCGATCGCATCGTCGTAGGGATGACTCTTGGTCTGCGCGTGATAGCCCCCCGGCTCCCAGCTCGAGATGGGCGAACCACCCGCAGCGCATGGAATCAGCCCGACAGTGATGTCGGGAGATGCGTCGGCGATCGTGATCCCAAACGTTCTCCCAAGGCAGACACCTGCCACCGACTTATCAAAGTGGATCGGGTCGACCGCAGGGGCCCAGGTGTTGTCTTTGGTCAAGGTCAGCACCCGCGGATGAACCGCGCGGTCCTGCTCCTCCACGATTCCACGCCCAGCCATGTTCGACTGGCCAGCCAGTAGGAAGAGGTGAAACTGCTCCTTTGCCGGAAGCGGATCCACAGCCCACGCCATGCCACCCCACGTGGCAGCCACGAGCAGTCCGGCAACCACCGTCCGTAGTGGCCGTGCTGTTCTGTTCATCGGTGTGTTTCGCATTCCCTTCATCCCCATCATTCCCTCACGTGCGACCTGCGTCTGATGGTCGTGTTCTCACGGCCTAAGCCAGACGCCGACGCAGTCTACCGACTCGTCCTCCCACGGGCAGCCGGAACGAGCCCCGTGTAGACTCTGCGGCCATGAACACACCACAGTTGCTACTCCACGCGGCCGCCGGCCTCGTCTGGCTGATCACCGCAGCGGTTCCGCTCACCGTCACGGCGGCTGAGCGACCTCACATCGTGCTTGTGATGGCGGATGACCAAGGCTGGGGCGACATGGCCTACGCTGGCGATCCCGTGCTCCACACGCCCAACTTCGATAACGCGGCTGCCACCGGCCTGCGGTTTGATCGCTTCTACGCCGCCGCTCCCGTCTGCTCACCAACTCGGGCGAGCGTCATGACTGGCCGAACTCCCAACCGCATGGGTGTGTTTAAGTGGGGCTATCCGATGCGACCGCAGGAGACGACGCTCGCTGAAGCGCTCAAGGCGGCCGGCTACACAACAGGGCACTTCGGCAAGTGGCACCTCGGCTCCGTGCGGTCTACCAGTCCTGCGAACCCGGGGAAGAACGGCTTCGATCGCTGGGTCAGCGCTCCCAACTTCTACGACAACGATGCGGTGATGTCGGATCAGGGCAGGGCGGTGGCCAAGCAGGGCGAGAGTAGTGAGATCGCCGTCGACGACTGCCTCACTTGGATGCGGGATGCCCTCGAGGAAGATCTACCGATCTTTGCTGTCGTCTGGTTTGGCTCCCCCCATAGCCCGCACCAGGCACGCGACGAAGATCGCCAGCTCTACGCTGATCAGCCAGCCAATCGCCGTGACTTTCTGGGCGAAATCACCGGGATGGACCGGGCCTTTGGAAAACTCCGCGATGCCCTGAGCGACCTTGGGATTCGCGAGAACACCATTCTCTGGTACTGCAGCGACAACGGTGGCCTCCCGAAACTCGGCAACACCGGCGGCTTCCGCGGCCACAAGTCACAGGTCTATGAGGGCGGGCTCCTTGTGCCGGCGATTCTGGAGTGGCCGGCGGTGATTCGTCAGCCACGCTCGACGGAACTTCGCTGCACCACCTGTGACATCTATCCGACTCTACTCGATCTCGTGGGGCTCGATCTGGTCGGACTCGATGCTGTCGGCACGGCTCCCGGCCGCCAGCCTCCGCTCGATGGCATCAGCCTGCGGCCCCTGATCGAAGACCACTCCCCGGCAGTGCGGCCGACGCCGATCGGCTTCTGGGATCACACCGCCAAAGGCATCTCCACGCCCTCAGCAGAGTGGATGGGGCAGCTGCTCGCCGCCCAGCAGGCCGGCGGCGACCTGCCTCCCAATGAGGCCAGCGCAGCTGCAGCCGAACTGCCCAATCCCCCACATCCGCTCGACTCGTTTCCAGGCCACGCCGCCTGGCTCGACGGTGACTGGAAACTCCACCGCATCCAGTCGGCCAAGGGCAGCAGCCTGCGGCTGGAGCTCTACGATCTCGCCGCCGACCCTCAGGAAACAACCGACCTCGCCTCACAGCAGCCGGACCGTGTGGCTGAGATGCAACAACAGCTGGAAGCCTGGCTTGAGAGCGTTACCCGCAGCCTCAACGGCGAAGACTACGCTGACACCAAGGCCCCCTGACAGACACGCATGGCCCGCACCTTTCTCGCAATCGATCTCCCCTCGTCACACCGGCAACGGCTGCGACTTGTCTGGCCTCAACCGGCAGATGGGCTGCGGCCTGCACGGGAAGACCAGCTCCACCTGACACTGCACTTCCTCGATGAGGTCGATGACACCCGTCTGCACACGCTGCACAAGGCCGTCGCTGCAGTCGCCTTTCAGCCGTTTCCCCTCACGATTTGTGGCGTGGGCAGGTTTCCATTGAAGGGAAAGCCGAGTGTGCTCTGGGCTGGCGTCGAGACGAGCGAACCATTGCTGCAGCTCCATGCCGACCTCGCAGAAGCCCTCGAGGCCGCCGACTTTCCCACCGAACACCGCCCCTACAGGCCACACATCACCATCGCCAGGCTCACCCCTCGCACCCCACGCAGCCTGACAGAGCGGTTTCTCGCCGATCATGCCTCGCTCACGCTGTCTTCTTTTGAGGTCAGCAGCTTTGCCATCTACGAAAGCCGCCGGTTCGAGAGCCGGTCAGAGCATCTCAAACTCGCCACGGTCTCCTGCTCGGGATGACCGCCCTTTGAACGATCTGTTGGAGACATCACCATGTCATCGCTGACACCCACTCGGCTTGCGTCTGCTCTCTCACGCCGTGACCTGCTCGCTGGCCTCGCTGTGGCCGCCGTGAGCGGAAGCCAGGCAACCGCTGCCGACCCGATCAAGCGACCTGGCTCACCTCGTTTCCAGTTGGGACTCGCGGCCTACGGCTTTCGCAAGTTTTTCCCATGGATGAAAGGCAAGCCCCAGCAGCCGGCAGAGGCGAGCAAGGCTCTCACGATCTCGTCGTTCATCGACCTCGCGGCTGACCT
Source organism: Pirellulales bacterium (assembly GCA_016779265.1). GTDB lineage: Bacteria > Planctomycetota > Planctomycetia > Pirellulales > UBA1268 > M30B53. Next base: position 5,124 of record JADHNY010000011.1, read on the forward strand.
CGGCTGCGACGGTGCCGAACTGACTGCCTACTTCTTCGATCCGGCTACCAGCTCCGACGACCTGCTCGCGCTACGCCGCCAGGCCTACCTCCGCGGTGTGGCGATCTGCGGCACGGCCGTGGGCAACCGCTTCACGCTGCCTGCAGGACCGGCGCTGGACGCTGAGATCGCCGATGTGAAGACCTGGATTGACCACACGGCGATGCTCGGCAGTTCCCACCTGCGGGTGTTTGCAGGCACTGCGGCCAAGGAACTCTCCGAAGAGGAGGCCTTCCGACAGTGCGCCGCATCGCTTGAAGTCTGCTGCGACTATGCGGCCTCCAAGGGTGTGATGCTCGGCCTTGAGAATCACGGTGGCATTGTGGCCACCGCCGACGGCCTGCTGAAACTTGTTGAAGCGGTGAAGAGTCCCTGGCTGGGGGTGAACCTTGACTCAGGCAACTTCCGCACGGCCGACCCGTACGCCGACCTTGCTCGCTGTGCCCCGTATGCGGTGAACGTGCAGTACAAGGTAGAGATTCAGCGTGGCAGCCGCGAGGCACCGAAGGAGCCCGCTGATGCAGCCCGCGTGGTCCGGATCCTCCGCGACGCGGGCTACCAGGGATTTCTGACACTGGAGTATGAGGCAGCCGAGGATCCGTTTGAGGCCGTCCCTCGCCATCTCGACGAACTCCGCGAGGCCTGCGGCCCCTTACTCAGCTAGTTCGTCGTCTTCAGCTTCCTCTTCTTCTTCCTCGTACTCCCATTCTCCGTCTTCGCCTTCGTCGTCGGCTTCCTCGCCGTCTTCGTACTCGTAGACGTACTCATACTCTTCGTCGTCTTCAGCGTCGGCCTCGGAAGCATCGCCGTCTTCAGCGTCGTCTTCAGCTCCGCCGTCATCGTCCGACGCGTCGTCGACGAGTTCCTCGCCGTCTTCCTCCTCGACCTCATCCTCGACCGATGAGTCGTCGTCTTCTCGCTCGTCGTCTGCCTCTTCAGCATGCGGCTGGATCTTCAGCTTGCGGGGAGGAGCGTCTGCTGGTGGTGGCGCATCGCCACAGGCAGCGGCCCACTGTTCGAGCGTCATCAGCACCTCGCGGGCCTGCGAGCCGTTGTAGTCGCCCACAACACCATCCTCGGCCATGTAATCGATCAGGCGGGCCCCACGTCCGTAGCCGATACCGAGCGCCCTCTGCAGGAGCGACACGCTGCCACGGCCTTCGCGAATGATCACCTCCACGGCCTGCTTGTAGAGATCGTCACGCGGCTTGATGGCCCCGGGCAGCGGAGCCTCGTCTTCTTCACCCGCCGGCTTGAGATTGACCAGTTCTTGCGAGTATTGCGGCGCATCGGTGCCGATCACCGCCATCACATCGTTGATCTCTTCGTCACTGACAAACGTGCCCTGGCCACGCATGATCGTGCTCGTTCCCGGATAGAGGAACAGCATGTCACCGTTGCCAAGCAGCTTGTCAGCACCACCTTCGTCGAGCACCACGCGGCTATCCGTACGGCTGGCCACCTGGAACGCGATGCGTGCTGGCAGGTTGCTCTTAATCAGGCCGGTGATCACATCCACCGTCGGCTTCTGCGTCGCCAAGACCAGATGGATACCAACCGCACGACTCTTCTGAGCGAGACGAATGATGTGCTGTTCGATCTCCTTTCCAGCGGTCATCATCATGTCGGCAATCTCGTCGGCGATGACCACGATGAATGGAATCTTCTCCGGAATCTGCTCGGCCTCTTCCTCACTCGCCGGATTGATCCGACGCAGGATCTCTTCACGGTCGAGTTCGTTGTATTTCGAGATGTGCCGCACTCCGGCAGAGGCAAGCAGGGCATACCGCTGCTCCATCTTCTCCACCGCCCAGGCGAGGATCGCCTCCGCCTTCTTCATGTCGGTGACCACCGGATGCATCAGGTGCGGCAGCGTCTTGTAGGGCGTCAGCTCGACCATCTTCGGGTCGATCATCAGCATCCGCACCTCATCCGGCCTGCGGCTCATCAGGATCGAGGTGATGATCGAGTTCAAGCAGACGCTCTTACCAGTGCCGGTACGGCCTGCGATGAGCAGGTGCGGCATGGTTGCGAGGTCCATCGCCATCGGATTGCCCGCAACGTCTTTACCGAGATAGACCGGCACCTTCATCGCTCGGCTCTTCGAGGCCGTCTCCTCGATCACCTCGCGGAGCCGGACCATCTGCCGGGTGGTGTTCGGCACTTCAATGCCGACTGAGTTCTTGCCAGGAATCGGGGCCACGATTCGCACGCTCGGCACACGAAGCGCGATCGCGAGATCGTCGGCAAGTCCGGTGATCTTGGAGAGCCGCAGCCCCGCCTCGAGCTCAATCTCGTACTGCGAAATCACAGGGCCCGTCTCGATCTCGACCACCCTGACCTTGAAGCCAAACTCAGTGAAGGTCTTCTCGAGCATGCGTGCCCGTTCTCGCACCTCCTGCTCCTGCTGATCGAGCTGGAGATTGTCGGCCGGCAAAAGGAGGTCGAGACTCGGCAACTGGTAGTCACGATCGGGAACCAGTTCTGGCCCAATCGACGAGCCCCTCGCCGCCCGCCGCGACGCCCGCGACTTGATCGGCACCTGACGCTCCTCTTCAGCGGAGGCTTCCTCCTCGTCGTCGTCGTCGGCTTCTTCTTCCTCTTCTTCTTCGTACGCCTCATCGCCCTCAGCGTCTGCCTCGAGCTCGTCCTCGACCTCCGCTTCAAAGGATTCGGAATCCTCGACTGCCGTCTCGCGTCGACGAACGCGGATCAGCGGCTCATCGTCGTCTGCCTCCTCGCTGTCTTCTTCGAGTTCATCGACACTCGCCTGATCGGTGGCCGCTGCTGCGCCACGGCCGAAGAGTCCAAACAGGCCACGGCCGCCAGGCTGCGCACGGCGTCCGCCGGCCTGATCGTCATCATCGCCTTCACCTTCGAGGGCTTGGCGTACGGCATTGCGTCGTTCACGGAGAGTCACCAGGCCTGCGGTCACTGCCGCTTCGACGGAGCCCAGGAAGCGAATCACGTAGACATCAAAGGCGAGAAAGATGCCTGCCGCGGTCACCGCCAAGGCGAGGATGCCACCGCCGGTGCTGGCAAAGGTGTCTTCAAGAAGCATCCTGCCGGTCGCGCCGGCATAGCCGCCGGCGCCCCAGAGCGGGCGGGGCATCCAGTCGGGCAGAAACATCGCCAGCAACACCGCGATTGCCGACACCGCCGCCACGCCACCGATCGCCCGCAAGGGGAGGTCAGGCAGATGCCTGCGACGAAGTAGCACGACCGCCAGGGCTGAGGTCAATGCAACCAGCGGCCAGGCAGCAAACCCAAAGCCTGCATACAGACCGGTGGCCACATAGGAGCCGAACAGCCCGCAGGCGTTGTTGGCGCGTGGATTCGGGGGAAACACGCTCGCCGACGGTGGATCCGCTGCATCAAACGTGGCCAGCGAGGTGATCACCAGTGCAATCGATGCCAACAGGGCGAGCGCCACCATGTCGCGAAGCCGATCACGCTCGCGAGTACCTGTCTCCTCGCCAGCCTCAGCCACGCTGGCTCCGCGAGCCGGACGGCGAAGAGCCGCTCCACGGGGGAGATCCATCGGCATTGAGCGAGTGAACAGCGGCATCGTACCTGCAGCCTTCCAGAGGCCGACCGTATGTGGAAAAAACCCGGCAGAGGCCTGTCATGCAGCGCCCCAGCAACTCTACCGGGCGGGCGACTACCAGGACGGCCTGATCCCCCCAGCTCTGCGGTCCGGTCGTAGCGATCATTCTGCAGGTGCCACTTACGGAAGTGATACGTATAGTGGAGGGAGGTGAAATGCCGCCGACCTTAGCTCTCGGAGGAAGAAAATCATGCGTTCCGTGTTTGATCAGGTGTGTGCTGGCTGCAGTGTTGGCAGCCTGGGGCCGAGCCTGCTGTTCCTGGTCATGGCAGTGGGCGGGATGCTGATGCCTCTTGGTCTCGCCTCTGCAGCGGAGCCCAAGAAGGAAACCGCCATCTTTGCGGGCGGCTGCTTCTGGGGCATGGAAAACATCATTCGTGAGATCCCCGGTGTGCTCTCCACCGAGGTTGGCTACACCGGCGGCAAGTTCCCCAATCCGACCTACCAGCAGGTCTGCACCGGACTGACAGGCCACGCGGAGGCTGTCCAGATCGTCTACGACCCCGACGTCGTCTCCTACGAAACACTCGTGGACTACTTCTTTCGGATGCACGATCCGACAACGCTCAACCGGCAGCACAACGACATTGGAACTCAGTATCGCTCAGCGATCTTCTACACGACTGACGAGCAGCGGGAGATTGCCGAAAAGGCGGTTCTGTTTCTCAATCAACAAAAGAAGTTTGCTCGTCCGATCGTGACGCAGGTAGTGAAGGCGAGCCTCTTCTACCCGGCCGAGGCCTACCACCAGGACTACCTGGTGAAGAACCCCGCCGGCTACAACTGCCACGTGTTGCGAGACTGGTGAGTGCAAGCCGCATTGGCTCGCGTAATGCGTGGCGAATCGATCAGGAGCGGCCGACGAAGTTCGGCCGCACCCGCCATCCGGCTGGGTGTGGCCTGAGGATGCCAACGAGGCTTCCCTCACGGTCGGTCGCTGCCACGACATCACCGCTGGCAGCAGTGTTGCCAACAGCGGTGTCTTTCGGACGCGGGACCACGTCGGTGGGCACGATCCCTCCGCAGGCGATCCGCTCAATGAGTTCGCTCGAGAGCGTCGCTGTCGGGAGGTGCCGCACCGCGTCGATGGCAGGCCGCAGCCAGTGCAGTGCAGCCTGCTTCGCCTCTTCCGGCGAGGCCGCACGAAATCGCTGAAGAGGCACCGCGTCTGCCAGACGAAAAGGACCGACCTCCGTACGAACCAGGCCCGACATCACCGCCTTGGTGTTCAGAGACGCAGCGAGGTCTCGCCCCAGGGCCCGAATGTATGTGCCGCTGGAACACTCCACATCAAGCATGAGCGTCGGCCAGTCATACGCCAGCACCTGCAGGCTGTGAATGGTGACCGGCTTGGCAGTGAGTTCGACGGCACGCCCCTTCCTCGCCAAGGCATAGGCCCGCTTCCCATCGATGTGCACGGCGGAGTAGTCGCAAGGACGCTGCATGATCGACCCACGAAATGCGGCCAACGCATGCTGCACCGCCTCGGCCGAAGGCTGCGGCGGATCGGCCTCAAGCTCGACAGGCAGTTCGGTGTCATCAGATGGACTCGACCGCCCGAGAAGAAACTCGCCCTGATAGCGTTTGGGCAGGGCGTGCAGAAAGTCGACCAGGCGGGTGGCGTGCCCCACACAGACCACGACGACCCCCGACGCGATGGGGTCGAGCGTTCCGGCATGGCCCACCGCCTTCATTCCCAGCGCTTTGGCCACAGCATCCACAACACCGCGGCTTGAGATGCCCGCAGGCTTCTCAACGGGGAGCAGGCCTGTGTAGGGGAAACGCATGGGAAAGGCTCGCTCAGATATGGCAGGCGGAGGGATGAGGAGGGCGGAAGTGCTCGCAGAGAGTACCCTAGAGGGGTTAGAGGACAAGCCGCGCCCCCTCACCGCGACATCGAGCCATGCATCCCACGCAACTAGGTCCCTACCGTGTTCTCCGGCAGCTAGGCCGTGGTGGCATGGGCGCGGTCTACGAAGCCGAAGACACCGGGTCTGGCGAACATGTGGCCGTCAAGGTTTTGGCGGCACACCTGTCGGACGATCCTGGGATCCGCAGCCGTTTTCTCGCCGAGATCGAGACCCTCAAGAACCTCCGCAGCCGAGGGATCGTGCAGCTGCTTTCGTTCGGTGAGCAGGATGGGCAGCCTTTCTTCGCAATGGAACTGGTCGAAGGAAATAGCCTCGACCAGATGCTTCGCGACGGCACCCGGTTTGACTGGCGAACCACGGTCGACACGGCACTGGCGGTCACCCGCGCGCTGAAGAGCGCTCACGACCACGGCGTGATTCACCGAGACCTCAAGCCGGGCAATCTGCTCGTCACCGAGGACGGCTCGGTGAAGCTTGCAGATTTCGGTATCGCCAAACTCTTTGGAGGCAACGCCCACACCGCCCAAGGCAACTTTGTGGGCACCGCCGACTACATGGCCCCGGAGCAGGCCTCAGGAAAACCCATCGACCATCGGGCTGACCTCTATGCCCTGGGCCTGGTGATGTTTGCCATGCTCGCAGGGAAGCCCCCCTTTCGCGGCAAACATCTCTCCGAGGTGATCGAGAAGCAGCGAAAGACCAAGCCACCTCGCATCTCCACCGTCGTCGACAACGTGCCGGCGGAGCTTGAGGAACTAATTGATCGACTGCTCTCCAAGAAGCCGGAAAGCCGCCCCCCCAACGCATTAGCCCTCAGCCGGCTGCTGACCGCCATTCGCACCCTCAACACCGACGAACAGGCAGTACCCGCTGCGACCGTCACTGGGTCGACTGACAGCAATGCTTCGCCTGCCTCAAGTGCCTCAGCGCTCACATCGCCCTCATCGAGCCGACAGACCCGAGCCAACACACCGAAAGATCCTCCACCGCAAGAGGTCACGCAGGCAGGCACTGACAACACCAGCGACACCCGTACAGGAGGGCAGGGGTCCGCCGGTCGTCAGACGGCCGCCGACGCTACCGGGGACTCGTCGTCATCCACCGGTCGTGACTCCAACGGTAATGAAATCGACCTGCTGGCTGTCACCCGGGAGGTCTCCGACGACGCACCAGCGCCGACAGCTGCTGACGTCGATCTCCCGCAAGGTGACCTCGCCGCCACGCAGCGACCGCTGCGTGAGTTCACCCAGGCGCACACCGGCCTGGCCGGCTCTGAGACCCAGGTTGAACGCTCCACTTCCACTCGGTTTACCACCGTTGCTGAAATCGACGAGGCGGAAGCCAAGCATGCCGAACGCATCGCTCGCCAGCAGCGAATAGCCAGCAGCATTGCCGGTGGTGTGATCGCCGTGCTGCTGATTGGCGGCGGCTGGTGGATTCTGCAGCCCCCAAGCGCTGACCTGCTCTACGCCCGCATCATGACGGTGGCGGATAACGAAGACGCTGACATGCGTGACGCTGAGCCGCTACTCAACGAGTTTCTCGAGCGGTATCCAAACGATTCTCGGGCACCGAATGTGCGTGAGTATTCTGCATCCATTGAGGTGGAGGCGCTCGCTCGGCAGGCTCGTCGTGCCACCCGTCGCCGCGGCCAGGCGATCGATGCGATCGAACGTGACTACCGGACTGCCATGGCCATGGAAGAGCTGAGCCCGACCGCCTGCATCGCGTCGCTCGAGGCCGTCGCTCTCCTTCATGGGCTGCAGCTCACCGACACCGCACCGGAGAACGTGCCCGACCTTGCTGAGGCGAGTGTTGTGGCCCGTCGTTGGCAGACATTGATTCAGCTCGAACATGCCCGGCTCGCACCGCTCGCCAGCCAAGAACAGGCCGCTGACGAGAAACGGCTGGCCTCGTTGTTCGAGGAAGCCGATGAACTCCAGAAAGAAGCCGACAGTAGCGACAACCCAGAAACCCGTCGCGAACGACTGGACCGACGAACAGCGATTCTTCGTGGCATCGTCACACTCTACGAGCGTCGGCCACATGCCGCAGAGGCGGTCCAGCGAGCCTCCCAACTGCTGGAGAATGAAACCAGCGAACGTCAGTTGATCGATTCCCCAACTTCGACGGAGACACCGTGAGCAGCGAGCCCTCATCGACCGACCATCCCTCACTCCTGCATGCCTCGCGACGCACGAAGAGTCACGCCGCTTTTGCCCGGGCTCAGAAGCTGATTCCTGGTGGCGTGAACTCGCCGGCCCGAGCCTTTGGAGCGGTCGGTGGAGAACCGGTGTTTTTTCGTGAGGCGACCGGCCAGTGGCTCACCGACATCGATGGCAACCGGTATCTCGACTACATCGGCTCCTGGGGGCCGATGATCCTCGGCCATCGTCATCCGCGTGTGGTGGCAGCCGTCGAAGGGGCACTCGCTCACGGCACAAGCTACGGCGCTCCCACCGAAGCGGAGACCGAGCTTGCTGAAGCGATCGTGCAGGCCGTGCCCTCAATCGAGAAGGTCCGCATGGTCTCCAGTGGCACCGAAGCGGCCATGAGCGGCGTTCGCCTCGCTCGTGGCTTCACGGGACGTGAGCGGATCATCAAGTTTGCTGGCAACTACCATGGCCATGCCGACAGCCTCCTGGTCTCCGCCGGTTCCTCTGCCGCCACCCTCGGCGTTCCCAACTCACCAGGCGTCACGGCTGGCACTGCCAAAGACACACTCGTGCTGCCCTACAACAGCCCCGACGCTTTGGAAGCAGCCTTTGCCAAAGACGGCGACACGATCGCCGCGGTGTTGATGGAGCCTGTCGTGGGCAACATGGGGCTGGTGATTCCCACCGACGAGTTTCTGCAGGCCGCCCGTCGTCTCACGCATCAGCACGGTGCGGTGCTGCTGTTCGATGAGGTGATGACCGGCTTCCGACTCGCCTACGGCGGAGCCCAGGAACGGCTGGGGGTCACGCCCGACCTCACCACCCTCGGCAAGATTGTCGGCGGCGGACTGCCCCTGGGGGCTTATGGCGGACGGGCCGACATCATGGATCACATCCTGCCCGCTGGAAAAGTCTTTCAGGCTGGCACGCTCTCCGGTAATCCCCTCGCGGTTGCCGCTGGGGCTGCCACACTTGCCCAACTCCGCGACGAGCCACCATATCAACACCTAGAGAAGATCGGCAGCCAGCTCGAGGCGGGCTGTCGCAAGGCCGCTGCAGACCACGGCCTTCCTGTCTGGATCGCTCGCTGCGGCAGCATGATGACAGTCTTCTTCCAGCAGGGTCCGGAGCCGATCGAGGTGATCGACTGGGACACGGCCTCACAGAGTGATGCCGACGCCTATGCCCGCTTCTTCTGGGGCATGCTCGACCGCGGCAGCTACATGCCCTGCAGTCAGTATGAAGCGTTGTTCCTGTCAGCCACCCACACCGAAGACGACATCGCCAACACCGTCGCTGCGGTTGATGAGGTGTTTGCGAGCATGCGGTCTTGAAACGACCGCGGCCTCTCAGCGAAGGGCGAAGTCGATCACTAACGGCAGGTGGTCGCTCGCTTCACGGGCAAGGCTCGTCCTCGCAATCCGGGCGTGCGGATTCACAAAGCCGCCGCGGACAAACGCCTTGTCGAGACTTCCCATCGCCATCCAGGCAGGAAACGAGCGAAACCGTGATGGCGGTGCCGTCAGCTGACGAAAGCCAGAGAGCTGGAGCAGATCGCTCGCGAGCGCATTTCGCCAGTCGTTGAAATCACCAACGATCAGCGAGGAGAGGGGATCCGCGGAACGAAACAGGTTGTGGCCAAGGAGCCGCTCCACCTGCCAGCGTCGTTCTGCTTCAGCCAGGCCGAGGTGCGTGTTGACCAGATGCAGCAGCCCGTGTGGCGTGTCAAGCACAAGCAGCTGCGCTCCACGCGGCTTCTTCGTTCCCTGCCGCAACGAGATGCGATGACGACTCACCACCGGGAAGCGGGAGAGCACAAGGTTGCCGTAGCCACCGCGGCCCACTGCCACCATCGGGTGAAAGATCGCCTCATAACGAAAGGTGCGGGCCAAGAGGCGTGGCTGGTCGTCGTAGCCACTCCGCCGCACATGCCGATCAACCTCCTGCAGGCAGATGATGTCGGGCTGCTCATGGTCAATACAGTCAATCACCCTCCGCAGTGAATACCGCCGGTCTCGACCACCGATCCCTTTATGGATGTTCCAGCTCAGAAGTCGCATCAAGAGGTCGCCGAAGAGCCACACATCACCACGCCGCTTGGTAGAGTATCCAAACTGGCCCGCTGGAGACCACATGTCGATGCACGCCCACGAAGACATTCGCATCGGCACGCTTGTTCCGGTGCATGAACGCACACCAGAGATCGTCAGACAGCTGTTGCCACTCGGCTTCGAGACATTTCAGCTGAGTTTTGGGCACCGCGTCGGTGAACTCGACCTCAAGCGACTCGCCGGAGAACTCGGCGAGACACTCTCAGCCTTCGAGGCAGCCGACGGCGTGCCGCGAACCATCTCTGCCCTTGGACTCTACGGCAATCCCCTCACCAGCCCTGAAGTGGTCGCTGACTGGGAACGCCTGATCGACGCGGCCCCGTTCTTCTCGTGCCGTATCATCGCCGGCTTCGCCGGCCGCATCCCGCATCGCCCGGTGCCAGAATCGCTTCCCGCGTTTACCACCGTGTTTACGCGGCTTGCCGACCGAGCAGCAACAGCGGGCCTGCGGATTGCGTTTGAGAACTGTGAGAAGCGTGGTAGCTGGAGAGATGGTGACTGGAACATTGCCTTTACGCCACGAGCCTGGGAGCTGATGTTTGAGGCCGTCCCAAATCCCGTGTTGGGACTCGAATGGGAGCCGTGCCATCAGCTGATGTGCTTTGCCGATCCCCTCCCGCAGCTGCGACAGTGGGTCGATCGGATCTGGCACATTCACGGCAAAGACGCCATGCTCCTCGACGACGTGATTCGCACGCATGGCATTCGCGCCGGCGTGCCCTTTGCACACCACTGCCTGCCCGGTTGTGGTGACACCGACTGGACACGCCTGATCGGCATGCTGCGGATGGCCGGCTGGCGAGGCTCGATCGATATCGAGGGGTATCACGATCCGGTGTTTACCGGACCACTGGAGACCACGGGCCAGGCCGCGGCCTTTGAGCATCTCTGCCGCTGTCGTGGTGGCCCGTTTGTTGCCAACGTGTTCTAAGCACCAGCGATTCTTCGTGAGCTATCCATCATGCCGTTAATCGCTGCAACTCTCGTCGAGTGGTGGTTGCACCTCTGGCCGCATATCACGGCGGCGGCCATCCTGTTGGTAACGATCGCCGCCTCCACCCATGCCATCCTCGTCAAACGAGACACCCGCTCCGCGATTGCCTGGGTGGGTTTGATCTGGCTCTCGCCAGGCTTCGGTGCGTTTGTCTACTGGATCTTTGGGGTCAACCGCATTCAGTCACGAGCAAGCCAGCTGAAGGCGGATGCCGTCAAGGTTTCGCGGGAGCTGACCGGCGCGGCACCCAATGAGGCCCGTCTGAACGCTGTCATCGGCGCTCCAGAGGCTCCCCTGCGGTCGCTGGAGTCGTTGGTCGGCCGGATCACCCGCCGGCCTCTCGCCGACCACAACCGAGTGACACCGCTCACCGGTGGCGATGAGGCCTACCCGGTGATGCTTGAGGCGATTGCCTCAGCGACGCGGAGCATCGCGCTGAGCAGCTACATCTTTGACCGAGACCCAACGGGCAAGCAGTTTGTCGAGGCTCTCTCTGCAGCGGTCCGGCGAGGCATCGAGGTGCGGGTGCTCATTGATGGCATTGGAGCGAGTTACTCGTTTCCCTCGATTCTGCGACAGCTAGAGTCGGCGGGCGTGCGGGCGTCCCTGTTTCTGCCCACCAGCGTGCCGATCTACTTTCCGTATGCCAACCTCCGTAATCATCGCAAGATCCTTGTCGTCGACGGCCGCGTCGGCTTTACCGGTGGGCTGAATATCCGCCATGGCTGCCGTCTCTCCGAGAACCCTCGACATCCCGTGCAAGACCTGCACTTCCGGATCGAGGGCCCGGTCACCGCGCAGCTGCTGCAGGTGTTTATCGAAGACTGGGCCTTCGCCGCCGATGAGAAACTCGCAGGGCCTGCCTGGGATGCCGACCTCTCAGCGGCAGTCGATGGAGAGGAGGGGGTTCTTGCCCGCGGCATCCGCTATGGCCCCGATGACCCAGACATCGGCCGCATCCGACTCGTGCTCGCGGGAGCCCTCGCCGCCGCCCAGCGGTCGGTGCGCGTGATGACGCCCTACTTCCTCCCCGATGACGCCGTTTGCCAGGCGCTCGACGTTGCTGCCATGCGGGGCGTCGAGGTCGACATTGTGCTGCCGGGCGAGAACAACCTGACGATGGTCAACTGGGCCTCGACCGCGATGCTCTGGCAGGTGCTCGAGCGGGGATGCCGCGTCTGGAAGACACCGCCACCGTTTGACCACACCAAACTGATGGTTGTCGATCGCACCTGGACACTCCTCGGCAGCGGCAACTGGGATGAGCGGAGCATGCGACTCAACTTTGAGTTCAATGTGGAGGCCTACCACCGTGGCCTGGCAGCCTCGCTCGATGACATGATCGCCGACCGGATCGCCGTCTCAAAACCGCTGACACTCCACGAGGTCGATAGCCGTCGGCTCCCCGTCAGGCTTCGCGATGGCGTCGCCCGGCTGTTCTCACCGTACCTCTAAGCCAGGGGCCAGCGGGCCGCGGGTTGAGCCACCTCTCGCCATTCCGTAGATTCCCAGCGAACCGAAGGGGAAGGGAAAGATGATGTCTGGCAACGCAGAATCGGGCAGTGCGGAAGCGGTCGAGGGCCTGCGAGCCATCGGCCGTGAGTTTCATGGCAAGAACTGGTCGCTCGGCACCAGCAGCAACTACAGCGTTGTGGCATCACGAGAGCCGCTCGAACTCGTGATCACCGCGAGCGGCAAAGACAAGTCAGCACTCGGCGAAGACGACTTCGTGCGGGTCGACGCCGGCGGCAGCGTGATCGGCCCTGGCCGCACCGGCGGCAGTGTTGATGGGCGGGCTGCCAGCGCCGAGACCCTCCTGCACTGCATGCTCGCCGAAATGATTCCCACCGTGGGAGCCGTGCTCCACACCCACTCCGTCTGGGGCACGATCCTCTCGAGAGCCGAACTCGAGCGTGGCAGCCTCCGACTGGAAGGCTACGAGATGCTCAAAGGCCTCGACGGCATCCGCACCCACGAGACTTTCGAAGAGGTGCCGATCTTTGCCAACAGTCAAGACATCGCTGCACTCGCCGAGCTGATCCGTCCGAGGTTTACCGCTGCTGAGTGGACCACCGCCGACCGCCCTCCGTTCCACGGCTTCCTGCTCTCGGGCCACGGCCTCTACACCTGGGGCCGCACCCTTGCCGAAGCGCGGCGACACATTGAGATCTATGAGTTCCTGTTTGAAGTCGTCGCCCGCACACGGAGTTTTCCCGCTTCAGCGTGAGCCTTCGCTCACTGGTACGATCATGCTCAGGCGACGAGCGTCGCACCAGACATTCATTCCTTCCCGTTTCGCGTGCCCTCAGGAGATCGTGCCATGGCGATCGTCACCGTTCCGGCTGAAACCCGTCAGATCACCGACCCTGCCGAGATCAAGGCCTTTCTCGCAGAGCGTGGACTCGACTTTGCTCAGTGGCCGCTCGAAGACCGGGTTGACCCGGCTGCCGACGCTGAAGACATCCTGGCGGCCTACGCCCCCGAGATCGACGAACTCAAGGAGCGTGGCGGCTTCGTGACCGCTGATGTGATCGACGTGCGGCCCGAAACCCCTGGCCTCGATGCCATGCTCGACAAGTTCAACAAAGAACACACCCACACCGAAGATGAGGTCCGCTTCACCCTTCAGGGCCGAGGCGTGTTCCATATCAACCCGGACGACTCGCCGGTGTTTGCGATTGAGGTTCATGCCGGCGACCTGATCAGTGTGCCCAAGGGCACCCGACACTGGTTTGACCTCTGCGGTGACCGTCGCATCCGAGCCATCCGCCTGTTCCAAGACACGAGTGGCTGGACCCCGCACTACATCGACGAGGGTGTGCACGCGGGCTACGAGCCACTCTGTCTCGGCCCCGCGTGGGTCGACGGCCAGCAGTAAACGAGAGGGGAGCGGGGAATGGTGATCTTCGACGGCCGGGCGATTCTCCTCGATGTGGAGGGCACCACTTCGTCTATCTCGTTCGTGTACGACGTGCTCTTTGAGCATGCAAAGACGCATGTCGCCAACTTCCTGATAGCGCATCGCGACAACGCAGACGTTGTGCAGCATGCCGTCAGGATCACCGAGGCCGTCGGAGCTCCCCAGACTGCCGAAGAGATCGTCGCAGATCCGACGCGGGCGGCCTTAGCGGCAGTCGAGATGATGAACCGCGACATCAAAGACACCTCACTGAAAGCCCTCCAGGGAATGATCTGGAAGCAGGGCTTTGAGTCGGGCGACATCGTGGCTCATGTCTATGACGATGTGCCGCCTGCATTGACGCGTTGGCGGGATGCAGGCGTCGATGTTCGGATCTACTCGTCCGGCTCGATCCAGGCGCAGCAGCTGTTCTTTGGTCACACCGCCGCGGGTGATCTCAACAGCTGCCTACAGGGCAACTACGACACCACAACTGGCCCCAAGCGGGAGCAGGCAAGCTACGAGAAGATTGCTGCCGATATCGGAGTCGCCCCGAGGCAGATCCTGTTTGTCAGTGATGTGGGCGAAGAACTCGACGCAGCCCGGGCAGCCGGCATGGCCACCGCCCTGGCGATTCGCCCCGGCAACCGTCCGGCTGGAGGAAAACTCGAGCATCAGCCGATTGAGTCTTTTGACGAGATCGTCACGTAGTTTTCCCCCTCGGACCTCCCGATGGACCAGCCGACCGCATCTTCCGCCGCCTCCTCGATCGACTCTGCCGCAGCGGCCTGCAGTGTTGGCATGTCGACGCTGGAAACCCTTGATGCAGCGGTGCTCGAGGCGGTGACCATCGCGCAGGCTGGCCTCAACGGTCGTGCGAGCCTCGCGGTGGTGTTTGTGGCAGGCCGGCATGCCAACCAGCGAGCCACCTTTGAAGGACTCAGCGAGGTGATCGCGGCCGACACCCTGATCGCGGGCAGCGTTGAAGGCATCCTCGCGGGCGGGTGTGAACAGGAGCGAGGCAGGGCAGTGGTCGTGTGGCTGGGGCGATTCCCCGAAGCAACGCTGGTGCCGGTGGCGTTGGAGTATCGCCACACGCCCGACGGAGGCAGCCTCGTCGGCTGGCCTGCAGACCTGCAGAGCCGTCTGCCAGACAACGCCACCTTGCTGCTGTTGGCAGACCCGTTCTCGTTTCCCGTCGATCGCCTGATCGAACGACTCGCCGACGACCATCCGGGCCTGCCGATCGTTGGCGGAATGCTCAGCGGGGCAACCGAGCCCGGCGGAAACGTCTTGGCCCTCGACTCCCACACCTATGACTGCGGGGCCGTGGGGGTAGTGATCGGCGGTGGCGTGCAGGTGCGTCCTGTCGTCTCTCAGGGCTGCCGGCCGATCGGCCGCACCTTCGTGATCACAAAGGCTGAGGAAAACATCCTCGTCGAACTTGGCGGGAAGCCGGCCTTGGAGCAGCTCCGTTCGATCTACGGGGACCTCAGTGACAACGACCGCGACCTTGTGCGGAAGAGCCTGCATGTGGGCCGCGTCGCCAGCGAATACCAGGATCGATTTCAGCGGGGCGACTTCCTGGTCCGCAATGTGATCGGCGCAGACCCCGAGTCAGGTGTGATCGGTGTCGGCGACACCCTGCGTGTCGGCCAGACCGTGCAGTTTCACGTGCGGGATGCGGCCAGTGCCAACGAAGACCTGACCACCCTGCTCGCGGCCCAGCCGTCCACGACGGCCCCGGTCGGCAGCCTTGTGTTCACCTGCAACGGCCGCGGGAGCCGTCTGTTTGAAACCGCTGACCACGATGCGACCTGCCTGCAGGAGCGTTTTGCCGGACTTCCGGCCGCAGGCTTTTTTGCCCAAGGCGAGATCGGGCCCATCGGCCAGCAGAACTGCCTGCATGGCTTCACAGCGAGCATTGCCCTGTTTGAACCGGCCGATCCCAGGAGTCGCGGCGAGGGGAGCCGCTGAGGGAACTGCCGGCCGTCCAGCCCGCACTGTCGCTGTTTTTCCTGCGAAAAAACCCACGTTTCTGCGGCTTGCTCTCTCCCTTGACGCTGACAGGGGCGGAGCCCTACCGTCCTGCCTCCCCGGGGATGACCCGGCTAAATCGGTTGGTGAGAGCCCCCTGGAGACTGCGTTTTATGCAGCGTCAGCCCTGGTTTCTTGTCGCATCGCTTGCGGTCCTTGCCTGCAGTGGCTGTGCCCACCATCGCCTCGGCAGCAACGGCTACGCCTACGAGCCCCCCTTGGCACCGGCGGTCTACCCACAGCCGGTCGATGCCAGCCAGCCGGTCGCTCCGGTGGTGACAACAGGGGTCCCCACGATTTCGCAGACAGCCGTGCCACCACAGGTGGTGATGCAGCAGCCAGTTGCCGGCCAGCCGGTCTACAGCCCGGTGGTGGGTGGCCCTGCCACGATGGTTCCCTGCGATCCCGCCACCATGACGGCCCCTCTCCAGACGCAGCCCTGCCCACCGCCGGCACTCTGAGCCCGCCAAGCCCCCCACGCGACTCAAGCCCACGGCCCAGCGGGTGCCAGTCACCTCTCTCGGCACACGCCGCGCGGACTTCTACAATCCGCTCGCCACGGCGGTGACCGTGGCCCCCTTCCTGGAGACTGCCGAGTGGAGCTGCCCCAACATCTGCAACGCCGTGTCGCCATCGACCGCGTGGGGCCCGAGGTCGATGGCGGACGCTTTGCCGTCAAACGCATCCAAGGCGAGACGGTAACCGTCACCGCCGACATCATCTGCGATGGCCACGATGAACTCGAGTGCCGGCTGCTCGTGCGACACGGCTCGTTTGGTCAGTGGCAATCGCTGCCGATGGTCTGCCGGGGCAACGATCTCTGGCAGGCGTCCTTCACGGTCGATCGGATCGGCTGCTGGCACTACCAGATTGCCGCACGGGTTGACACTTTTGCCACCTGGCGACGCGACCTGAGAAAACGTGCCGATGCCGGAGAAGATCTGACCACAGAACTCGCTGCTGGCAGTGACCTGGTGCGCGAAGCCACCCACCGGGCAGGCCCGGCAACGGCCGTGGAAATGACTTCACTCGCCGCCGAGCTGGGTCGCGACACATCCCTGGCGATTGCGGAGAGCCCACGGCTCGCCGAACTGATGCTCGCCCACGCAGACCGCCGCGACGAGACACGGCTCGAGCTTCCACGCCCCGTCTGGGTCGATCGGCCCCGAGCCCAGGTGAGCAGCTGGTACGAACTCTTTCCGCGATCCTGGGGGTCCACACCCGGCCGACATGGCAGCTTTCGCGACCTCGCCAATCGGCTCGACTATGTGCAGCAGCTTGGCTTCGATGTGGTCTACATGCCACCGATCCATCCGATTGGCCTGGCATTTCGCAAAGGACGCAACAACACGCTGACCGCCGACGCCAACGATGTGGGAAGTCCGTGGGCGATCGGCTCCAACGACGGTGGACACACGGCCATCCATCCTCAGCTCGGTTCGTTTGACGACTTTGAAGAACTACGGAAGCGGGCTGAGAGTCTCGGCCTCGAGCTGGCGCTCGACTTCGCCTTACAGTGTTCGCCCGACCATCCCTGGGTGCGCGAACACCCTGAGTGGTTTCGCTGGAGGAGCGACGGCACGATTCGCTACGCGGAAAACCCACCGAAGAAATACCAAGACATCGTGCCGATCGACTTCGGCTGTGAGGCGTGGCGGAGCCTGTGGCAGGCCATCGAGGAGGTGGTGCGATTCTGGGTCGACCGCGGCGTGAAAATCTTTCGCGTCGACAACCCGCACACCAAGCCTTTTGCCTTTTGGGAGTGGCTGATCTCCAGCATCCATCGCACACACCCTGAGGTGCTGTTTCTCTCGGAAGCCTTCACACGCCCAAAGACGATGTACCGCCTCGCCAAGCTCGGTTTCACCCAGAGCTACACCTACTTCACCTGGCGTGTGGAGAAGCAGGAACTCGCGGACTATTTCGAAGAGGTCACGCAGCCTCCGGTCGCGGAGTTCTTCCGGCCCAACTTCTGGCCGAACACGCCCGACATTCTGCACGCGACGCTCCAAGAGGGCGGGCGGCCAATGTTTATCACGAGGCTGGTGCTGGCAGCCTTGAGTGTCGGCAACTGGGGCATCTACGGCCCCGCCTTTGAGCTGCTTGATGCAGATCCCCGCGAGCCAGAAAGCGAAGAGTATCTCAACAGCGAGAAGTACGAACTCAAGGCCTGGAAGCTCGATGACCCTGGCAGCCTCGCGCCCCTGATCAGCCAGCTCAATGCCCTCCGACGCAGTGAGCCTGCCCTGGCCACTGCTGCGGCACCACAGATCGAGTCGATCGACCATCCACAGCTGCTGGCCTGGAGCAAGCATGATGAGGCGAGTGGCAACCGGCTGGTGGTTGTCGTCTGCCTTGAGCCGAGCGGTACAGCATCCGGCAGGCTGTTGCTTGATCTTGATCGTCTCGGCCTGCCATCCGACGCGTCGCTCACCGCTGAAGAACTCCTCACCGGTGCGACGGATCGCTGGCCAGCAGGAGCGGCGTCGATCAGCCTGGGGCCACAACGACCAGCTGCCGTCTTCCGAATCCACGCGAGTGAGCCACTCACGCTGTCGCAGCCGGCTGCCCCGGAGCCTGTGGCCCCATGACGCTTTTTGGTAGTGACGACACGCTGGTGGCTGCCCTTGCAGGGTGGCTGCCTACCACCCGCTGGTTTCCATCAAAGTCACAGCGTCTTGCGGCGATCACCATCGTCGACCGCATTCGCCTGCCGCTCACGCAGCCCGCGGAGTTTGTCGTTGTCGACCTGACGCTCACGAGCACGTCCCTCAGCGACACTTCCCCCAACGACACTGCCGCGTCGCATCGTCTGGCGGTGCCGCTCTGCTGGCAGGCCGGCGGCCCAGTCGATGCTGCCGCCTCGCCGGAGGTTGTCGGCTGGCTCACACAGGCGGCACTCACCGGCGCAGCGGCCGAAGGATGCCACACGAGAATCACCGGTGTGCCGGTATCGGCCTCGGTCGCACTCAGTGAAACTGCATTTTCGAGCACCGACACGCCGCAGGTCACGCCCCTGACGGCTGACTCCTCGAACACCGTGCTGCATGTCTGTTTCGGCGGTGCGGCAGCCGAGATCGGCGTCGTCTGCAAACTCCTGCGACAGGTACGCCATGGTCTTCCGCCCGATGTGGAGATCGGCCGTTTTCTCGCAGGCGACACCGAGTGGCGACAGACACCGCCCTTGCTCGGTTTTCTTCAATGGCACGGCCCGACAGGGGAGCCGGCTGTGGTCGCGGTGGTGCACGCCCAGGTGCCAGCGGCCACGAGTCTGTGGGATGAACTGCTGACACGGCTTGGCGGCATGAGCCTCGCTGGTGATCACAGCAGGGGAGGGGAGTCGCTTCGCCAGGAGGTCATGCCGGTTCTGATCGCGTTGGGCCAGACCACCGCAGACATGCACCGTGCGCTCGCTGCCCAACGGGATGATGCGGCCTTCGGCAGCGAGCCCTGGACGGCAGATATGCAGGCTGCCGCCACGCACGCGATGACCACTCATGCCCAGCAGGTCTTCGCTCGTCTTCGCCGCCTCAAGCCACCACTGCCTGCCGCAACGCTGACGCTGCTCGATGAGGTGTGTGCCCACGAGGCGGTCTGCCTCGCGCGACTGGCGAGCCTCAACAGCCAGACCTGGCAGAGTCGGCGGATTCGCGTTCATGGCGACTACCACCTGGGGCAGGTGCTCTTCTCGCGCGGCCGCCACGACGGCCTCGTTCTCGAACAGCTGCAGGTGATCGATTTCGAAGGAGAGCCGGCTCGCTCACTCGCTGAACGCCGAGAGAAGCATGCCGCGGCCAAGGATGTCGCCGGCATGCTCCGCTCCCTCGACTACCTGATCCGCGTGGCCCATCGCCAGGCCGTGGTGAATCTTCCCGCCGACGCCTACGAGCAGTTTGCCGGCTGGTTTCTGGGAAGCTACACGGCCGCCGCCCACTCCAGCAGCTTCTGGCCAGCGGATCCCGAGGAAGCAGGGCGAATGCTCGCGATTTACTGTCTCGACAAGGCGATCTACGAGGTGGCCTACGAGGCTGACAATCGTCCAGACTGGCTCGACGTGCCTCTCACCGCGTTGCTGCAGATCGTGGCGACCGATCCCTGAGACGAATTGTGCCCGCCGAGGGTCACCTGCTAGGTTCTTTGGAGTGACATTCAAGACAAACAGCGACTCGGCGGATCGCTCACGCGACAAGCCGAGTGAAGACGTGCAAAACGACGATTCTCAGCATGGCAATGGCGACCTTGTTGTTGTTGCCAATCGACTTCCTGTTCACCGCAGTTGCCCAGAAAGCCCGTGGGAAACCAGCCCGGGCGGGCTCGTGTCAGCGTTGATGCCGATCCTGCGTGAACACCATGGCGTCTGGATCGGCTGGGCAGGCTCACTGGAAGCGGCCAGCGATCCCTTTTCGCACGAAGGGCTGTTTAATGTTCCCGTTCCGATCTCTCCCGACGAGGTCGAGAACTACTACGAAGGCTTTTCCAACAGCAGTCTCTGGCCGCTCTACCACGACGCCTGTCAGCCCCCGCACTACCACCGCCACTGGTGGAATCCCTACGTCAAAGTCAACAGGCGGTTTGCGGAACGAACGGCCGAGTGCGCGGCCCCGAATGCCCGCGTGCTCGTGCAGGACTACCACCTGCAGTTGGTACCCGGGATGCTCCGCGAACTGCGGCCCGACCTCCGCATTGGATTCTTTCTGCACATTCCTTTTCCGCCGGTAGAACTGTTCGCACAGCTGCCGTGGCGACAGCAGATTCTCGAAGGCTTGCTCGGTGCTGATGTCGTCGGCTTTCAAACCCGCGCGGGAGCACAGAACTTCATCCGCCTCGTCAATCGCTACACCTCACACCGGGGCGTGGGCCAAGCGATCATGGTCGGACAACGACATGTGCAGGCCCGTGAGTTTCCCATCTCGATCGACTTCGATCGTTTTGAGCAGCTTGCCCAGGATCCGGCCATCATTGACCGGGCTGAGGAAATCCGCGCTGAAGTTGGAGAGCACCGCACGATCCTGCTTGGGGTCGATCGTCTCGACTACACCAAAGGTATCGACCTGCGATTGAGGGCAGTCGACGAACTGCTCAAGAGCGACCGTCACACAGTCAACGACCTCGCGCTCGTGCAGGTAAGCGTGCCGTCTCGTGAGAGTGTTGATGAGTATGTCGAGGTCCGCAGCCGAATCGAAGAGCTCGTCGGCCAGATCAATGGTGCACACGGCGAGGTCGGGCAGATGCCGGTGCACTATCTCCGTCGCAATCTGCCGATCGAAGAGCTCGTGGCTAACTACCTCGCAGCCGATGTGATGCTCGTCACCCCATTTCGCGACGGCATGAACCTCGTAGCCAAGGAATACATCGCCTGTCGCCTGCACGACACCGGCGTGCTCGTGCTCTCCGAGTTCACCGGAGCGGCCCGCGAACTAGACCGCGCGGTCCTCGTCAATCCGCATGACATCGACGGCATGGCCAGCGCGATTGAGCGGGCGATCACGATGACAAAGACCGAACAAGCCCGGCGCATTCGCAGCATGCGGCAGAAGATCCGCCGCCGCACTGTGTTTGACTGGGCCAACGACTTTCTTGGGGCGGTTGATGCAGCCTCCTCGTTCTCCATGACAGCTGGCGGTGGAACAAGAGACACCTCATGACGACTTCGTGTGCACAACCTGTTCTCTCCGGTGATGAACTCGATCACGCCATCGAAGCGGCTGCAAAGTCACCGGTCCTGCTCGTTGCCACCGACTACGACGGCACCCTCGCTCCCATCGTTGAAGATCCGGCTGAAGCCAAGCCGCTGCGTGAGTCGTTGATCGCCTTGCGTGCATTGGCTGCGATGCCCGGCACGTCGGCCGCGGTCATTTCGGGCCGGGCGCTCTCCGACCTCGCGTCGATGACGACTCTTGATGGCCAGGTGATGCTCGTAGGCAGCCACGGCAGTGAGTTTGATCAAGACTTCGCGCAGACCCTCACATCTGCTCAAACCGAACTGCGGCAACGGGTGATCGATGAAATGCACCGCATCGCTGCTGCCGACCCGGGCTTTCGCGTTGAGACCAAGCCCGCTTCGGTGGCATTCCACTACCGCAGTGTGAGTGACACAGTCGCTGAACACGCGGTGCAGGAACTGATGCAGGGTGCTGCCTCCTGGGAACATGTGCGACTCAAGCGAGGCAAGATGGTCCTTGAGTTGGCCGTCGTCGACACGTCCAAAGGGGATGCACTCGATGCCCTGCGGCATCGCGTTGGTGCCAGCGCAGTCGTTTTTCTTGGCGACGATGTGACCGACGAAGACGCCTTCTCGCGGATGCACGGCCCAGACCTGGCGATCAAGGTGGGGGCCGGCGATACCGCTGCCGGCTACCGAATTAGCGATCCCACGGAGGTCGCCCGGCGACTGGCCCAGATTGCCGGTGTGCGTCAGGCATGGCTTGCCGGAGCCGAAGCGGTGCCGATTGAAGAGCATGCCATGCTCTCGGATGGCCGGGTGATGGCATTGGTTGCTCCGGCTGCCAGGCTGGTCTGGATGTGTGCCCCGCGGATCGACAGCCCGGCCCTATTTGCCGAGCTTCTCGGTGGACCAGCAGCAGGCCACTTTACCGTTTCGCCGGTCAATGAGACCGGCAAACCAGTGACCCGCTATGACGGCAGTTCACTCGTGCTTCGCACCGAATGGTCGAAGATTGCCGTCACCGACTTCCTGGACTGTTCCGCCGGGAAGCCCACTCAGCGGGCTGGCCGAACTGAACTTCTCCGTACCGTGGAGGGTCGCGGCGAGGTCGAGATCGTGTTTGCCCCGCGGCTCGACTTTGGGCGAACCACCACGAGGCTCTGCCTGCGTGATGATGGCCTCGAGATCGACGACACGATCGACCCCATTGTGTTGCGGGCTCCCGGTGTCACCTGGGAGCTGCACGAAGAAGGCCCCCACCAAACAGCAGTCGGCCGAGTGACCCTGCGTGGTGAACCGCTGCGGCTCGAGCTGCGGTATGGCACTGGCTCGCTCCGCGAAAACCAGGTGATTACCTCTGACGAACGATATCGGCTAACGAAGGCTTACTGGGAAAGCTGGGCTGACCGGCTGGTGCTGCCGAAGCGTGAGAGCCGTTTGGTCCGTCGCAGCGCATTAATACTGAAGGGCCTCTGTTATGGGCCGACTGGCGGCATCGTGGCCGCAGCCACAACAAGTCTTCCAGAGGACCTCGGTGGCGTTCGCAACTGGGACTACCGATACTGCTGGCTACGGGACGCGTCGATGTCGGCGACGGCGCTGGTCAAGCTCGGTAGTTTCACCGAGGCGATGGGCTTTCTTGACTGGATGCTGGGCGTGATCGACCGGGCAGCTGCCCCCGAGCGGCTTATGCCGCTCTACACCGTGACGGGCCATGAATGTGGTGCTGAGGCAGAGATCGCTGAACTCGCAGGCTATGCCGGCAGCCGACCGGTGCGGGTCGGCAACGCGGCTCGCGGACAGGTGCAGCTTGACGTATTTGGCCCGATCGCCGAACTCATCTGGCAGCTGCTGCTGGCAGAGGCCCCGCTCTCAAGTGAACACTGGCGTCTCGCGGAAGCGCTGGTGCATGCGGTTGAGGCCCGCTGGCATGAGCCTGACCATGGCATCTGGGAGATCCGCAAACCACGCCGTCACCATGTGCATTCAAAGGTGATGTGCTGGCTGACAGTCGACCGTGGCATTCGGATCTCGGAGCGTTTTCTCGACCGGCCGCGACCGGGCTGGGAGCAGCTGCGCGACCAGATTGCCAAAGACATCCTGGCCAATGCCTGGAACGAAAAAACCGCCGCCTACACCGCTGCTTACGGTTCGGACGAGCTCGACGCCTCCAGCCTCTGGATCGGCCTCAGCGGCCTGGTGGACTGCACCGACGAGCGGTTCATCAGCACGATCAACGCAGTGAACACGGGGCTCCGCTCGGGCCCGACGGTCTACCGCTACCTCTCAGAAGATGGGCTGCCGGGGCGTGAGGGCGGCTTCTTCATCTGCGCGTCGTGGCTTGTGGAATCGTTGTTCCGTGCGGGTCGTCGCCAGGAAGCGGATGCACTCTTCGCTGACTTGATCGAACTCTCAGACACCACTGGCCTCTATCCAGAAGAGTTCGATCCGCTGATCGGCAAGACACTCGGCAATCACCCACAGGCCTACAGCCATCTGGGCATCATCGAGAATGCGATCACCCTCTCCTCCGAATGAGCCGAGGGTTGGCGGTCTCTCTGACACCGAAAACTTTCAGTCCGCAGAGACTAGGCATAGGGTGGGGGTATGCCCCACGACGATGCCATTCTCGAACAGGCACTCGCGGAGCTGGCTGAACTCAGCCGCCGCGTTGCTGACCTGACTGCAACCGTCTCCGTGCTCGCGGCACGCGAGCACTCCCCCTCCTCCTCCCTGTTGAGCCCAAGAGCAGACGAGAGCCAGGTGGCCCAGTCGCCGCACGCATCAGCAGCGTGCCAGCCACAGGCATTCCTTCCACCGGCGTTTCAGTCGCAGGCATTCCAGCAACAGAGCCCCTCGACACCAGCTTCAACGGCTCCAGGATCGTCCACTGCAGCCTGGCCACCGTGGCCATACTGGCCCATGCCGCCGATGTATCTGCCTCCCGGGCAGCCAGTCGCAGGCCCACGTGCGGCCCCAGCGGCCTGCCCAGCCGGCGTGCCGTCATTAGCCGGCGTCCCATCCTCAGCCTGTGAGCCGTCGTCTAGCTGCGAGCCACCGGTAGATCCAGCGACGCTCCCGGTTGAGGATCCGCCCGTCGTCGTTCGCGTCGATGGGCACGCGGCATGCGATCTGCCTGACCCTGTCCACGATGAGGTCACCACAGACGCAGCGGTTCCGGAGACCCTCGCCTCTTCCAGCACGTCCAAACCGGCAGCAGCCAAAGGCTCTCGGAAGCGTTCGCGGCAACGGACCAGTCGTCGCCGCTCTTCACGTCGCTCGCGTCCCCACGCTGCAGACACCGCCACACCCACACCTGCCACCACCGCACACTCCTCAGACCTGCCGAGCACCGGCTCAGAGACCCGTCATCCGCAGCGACGTCGTCGCCTCGGCCCACTCCTGATGAGCAGCACCCTCCACGTGGTCGCCTTGCTTGCCTTGGCAATGGTCTTTGTCGCTCGAGAGCCAGAGCCGGAGCCGCTTGTGATCAGTTCCGGGCTTGCCGCTGAGCCCATCCTGGACGATGTCGTCGAGCTCGACATGACACCACCCGAGATGCCTGAACCGCTTCCCGAAATTCCGGCAGAGCCGATCGTTCCCGACCTCGCCGATCTGGAGCCAGCCGGGCCCCCGCTTGAGAGTCTTCCGGCGGCCGGCGATCTCCCCACGGTCGAAACGGTCAGCCTACTTGAGAGTGGCCTCCTGACAGGGCCCACAACTGCCGAACTGCTCGCGCCTCTTGGAGCAGCCTCGGCCACAGGAAACGGCGGTGGTGGCGTGACCGCTGGCATGCCGTCTGCCGGATCGATGTTTTTCGGTACGCCGGGCGGTGGTGCGAGCATCTGCTATCTCTGCGACAACTCCCGCAGTTACAAGCCGGGCGGCTTTGAAACAGTGGTCAGAGAACTGGTCCGCTCGATCCACAGTCTGAAGCCCGAGCAGTCGTTCTTCGTTGTTTTCTTCAGCGACGAGGCGTATCCGCTGTTCTATCCCGACACCGCTCACGAACTGCTACCCGCAACTCCGGAGAACAAGCAGCAGGTGCAGCAGTGGCTCTCCGGCGTTGAGACACGAACAGGCGGTCAGGGACTTCGCGACGCGATCGAGCTGGTGGAGTCGCTGCAGCCGGCAAGCGTCTGCCTGTTGTCGGATGGCGATCACTCTGAGAGCCTCGTCGACCGGCTCGTCTCAGCCGATCTCGGCGAGGCGGTTGTCAACACCTTCGGCATGCAGAACCTGCCTGCCAGTCGCGGCAGCCTGACGCCCGCACGGCTGCAAAAGCAGCAGCAGCACAATCAGAATCTGATCGATATCGCTTTGGCCCACGGTGGCGTGTTCACACCGGTCATGATGCAGCCGTAGGAGAAGAGTCCCGAGCAGAGCGACCGCCTACGCAGCGACACTGGCGCGACGATCGTGGTGGGGCGTCGACTTCAGCAGCACGCACCCTTGCAACACCTCAGGCTGCCCAGGGGCACCGACAGCCGCCGTTGGACAGGCCACAAGGCCATGCAGCCGCTGCCACTCATGATGCAAGGCATGCGGAACCGAGCAGGCACTCACATTCCCGGTATGTCGTGTGAGCCCGTTGACCAGTTCGCTCTCGATGCCGAGCCCTTCAAGCTGCATGCCAGTGAAACGGACAATCCCGGAGCCTGCTTGATGCGGTACGACAAACTGGAGCTCACTCGCAGCGAAGCCCGTTTCGCCGAGCGCCTCAGCGACCGCCGCTGACATCGCCCGCGGGGCAGTCTCAGCGATCCCCATACCATCAAGGGAATAGACAAGTCGGTTGGACTCACGCTCACGCTGGCCAGCTGGCCCAGGCACAGGGACATCCTCCTCGATGTGAAAATCAAAGAATGGTCGCTCTGCCGGCTGACGATCCGCCTGGGCATGCACAAGTTCGAAGTGGACGGGATGTCGACGGCTGGTGAGTGGCGAGATCATTGTGGCCGAGGCCATGTCGCCAAACAGCCCACCCGTCTTGCTACAGCCATAGTTGGTGATCCGGCTGATGCGATTGGCGACCACCACGAGGATGTATTCGCTGTCGGCGAGCCGCAGCCGGCTCCCGAGATGCCGCTGCACCACCCCCAAGGCTCTACTGTAGCCGCAGCAAAACCAGTTCAGGCCGCGGATATGACAGTTGGAGAGTTCGAGCTGTTGAGCGAGCCGCTGGGCAACATCGCTCGGCCGCTCGCGACGAGCTGCCTCGGGCGAGAGGTGTCGTCGGGCGATCGTGGGTGGAATCAGGGAAGGTGAGACGAACACCAGCCCGCGGCAGTCTGACAGGTCACAGCCAGCTTCCCGCTGCAGACGCGTCACCGCATCGATGCCCATACTCAGCTCATCATCGAAGGAGACCCGTCGCTCCTCGATGCCGGTGTGCTTTCCAAACTTGCGAGGCATGGCCGCCCCAAACCAGTCGTTGGGCAGTTGACAGGCCGGCTGAACGATTGAAATGGCAGCGAGACCCAACGGCTGAGAGGACATGGTTGCCATGGCAGGATGACCTTCTAGGAAAGCTGGGGGCAACGGGGCGGCGGATCATGGCAGGTTGCGTCGTTTGGGGCCAGCCGAGAATCCGGCGAACCCCACAACCTTCTTTTTCCAGGGTAGTTCGACCTTCTGCTGATTTCTTGCCAGCCCGCCACCGCCCGTTTTTGCCGTTATTTGCCTGTTTTTTGGCGTATCTGCATGAAGCTGGGGTATGCTGCGAGGGAACGCAGTCGCCGAGAGGGTCGCTCCCATGCCGCCTCCGTCTCCCTCATCCACACGCGGATCTTCACCAGCGCCCGAGGCCTGGAGCTGGCACCTGCTCGGGCTCATCAATCCGTTGGTGGTGATCGTCGGCAACCTCGCCGGTGGCCCATGGGTGGGCGTCGGTGTCGTCTACATGCTCGGGCTTGGCCCACTGCTCGATCTCGCTTTGGGCAAAGCAGACCGCCCACGGCCGCCGCGTGAATCCGGCCGCCCCTTTGAGGCTCTGCTCTATGCCCATGCCCTGCTGCAGCTGGTGGCTGTGGGGACGCTGCTGAGGCTCGCGGTGGGAACGGCCAGTCTCGAGACGGTACTGCTCGCTGCCGTCAGCACCGGCGTCAACTCTGGGGCGTCGGGCCTGATCGTGGCCCATGAGCTTGGGCATCGCCGCAAGAACTCATTTCCCTGGTGGGTTGCTCGGCTGAACCTTCTCTCGGTGCTCTACCTGCACTTCACCACGGAACACAATCGGACCCACCACAAGCATGTCGCGACAGCCGCCGATCCTGCGACTGCCCGCTACGGCGAATCAGTCTGGTGGTTTATCGCTCGCACCGTGCCTGGCCAGTTTCTCGATGCCTGGAGGCTCCACGCCGCGCGAGGGCATTCGCTCTTCACCAACCCGGTGACGCGTGGGGCAGGCCTTCAGCTGCTTCTGCTCGCGGCGATTGGCCTCCTGCTCGGTCCACTCGCGTTCGCAGCTTTCGTTCTCCAGGCGACGTTTGCCGTGTTTCTGCTTGAGTACATCAACTACCTACGGCACTACGGCCTGCAGCGGGAGGTCGGCGCTCGCCAGACGGCCGCGCATTCCTGGCAGTCGGAGCACCGCTGGTCGCGCTGGACGTTGCTTGAGCTGACCCGCCATCCGGCCCACCACCTGGAAGCGAGCAAGCCCTTTTGGCAGCTGCAACCCTACGACGGAGCTCCAGAGCTTCCCACAGGCTACTACGGATGCTTCTGGGTCACGCTCGTGCCGCCGCTCTGGCGTCGCTTGATCCATCCACGCATGCCGACTCTCAAGCCAGGCCAGGGCTGACGCTGTCTGTGAGGTCGGCCTTAGCCGCCATACTGCAGACGTGCAGCGGCCTTATGGCGTTTGGCGATCGCGTGCACCGACCGCTTGATGTCGCGGAGCTGCAGCACACGCTGATACGTAGCCACGGCTCCGCCTGGGGTGAGTTGCGGCGAGAGCTGTCGCAGTAGCAGCTGTCCCATCACCTCACCGTCGCTCTCGTCCGTCGATGGCAACGCGACCGCGGCGGCGTCTCTCGCGTCTCCATGGGAGTCGCCGAGAAGGAGATGCTCAAACAAGACCGTTGCCCGTCTGATCTGCCCACGGATTTCCTCGGTGCTCGCAGTTCGGTTTCGCATCAGCCAGTTCAGGCGGTGACGGGTGAGGCGATAGTCGGTCGTCAGTCGGCTTTCCACGACACCACGAGCTTCTTGAAAAGAGACGGTGTCACTCGTGGAGTGAATCCGATCCCACTCGCGGCAGAGCTCCTGCAGACGGACGGCATTCTTCGCCCGGGCCTCAATCGCGGTCGAGTCCTCCAAGCCACCGTAGTTTTGGATCTGACGTGAGATCTCCTCTGCTCGCTCTTCGCAGGCACGCATCTCACCGGTGTAATACCGTCGCACCGCTTCAGCAGCGTTCTCGCTGCCGAAGGTGGCCCGCATCCGGTCGTTCACCACAAACTCAGGAAGTTCGTACTTGTCATTCACAAACAGCAGACGGAACCACTGGGTCACTCCATCCCGGACCCACAGATAGACACTCGCCGTGGCAAAGCCGATCAGCAGACCGGGCATCATCAGCAGGAAGATCGCCAGGCTCGGTAGCTGCAGTGAGTCGATCAGCAGGAAGCCCGCCGCTGACACCACACTGACAATCGTCGCCGGCATCCAGTAGCGGAAGACACGCTTGAAGAAGCCGTCTTTGGAGACGTAGATATCCTGATACTCATCGATAATCGGCGAGATCACGGTGGAGGTAATGCCACCGAAGACGTGTGAGATCCTCTCAAAGACCGTCTGAAACCGACTCGTCACCAGCACATTGCCGATCAGCGAGTAGTCGTTTTCTGTGTTGATGCTGGCAAAGCCCTGCAGCAACAGGAACGTATCAAGAAAGCGGGCCACCCGCC
Source organism: Pirellulales bacterium (assembly GCA_016779265.1). Classification (GTDB taxonomy): domain Bacteria; phylum Planctomycetota; class Planctomycetia; order Pirellulales; family UBA1268; genus M30B53. The sequence continues at coordinate 34,413 of JADHNY010000011.1, forward strand.
GGCTGGCAAACCGGTAGGCCCCAGATTTGCCAATCGCCTTGAAGGGCTTCATGGCGACCGACTTCACGGCCATCGATGTGAGCCCAGGAAACTCGCGATCCGCTTCGCGGGTATCGAGGAGTTGTGTTGATACACATTCACAGATCGCCTGCTCATAGTGGCTCAGCAGCGGACGCACGACAGGGCGGCGGCCCTCAAGAAGTGCGTACAGCAGACAGCGGGCGAGGGCACCGGCGTACTCGGCGTTGAGCTTGTCGGTACGAGCGGGGAAGGCAAGCCGTGAGGTGCCTTCATTAAGGGCGTCTTCAATCAGTGGGGCCAGGGCGGGGGCGAGCGTGTGCACCAGGTCGCGGACCGCAATCGGCTGCGCCTGCCTGGCGTCGAGGGCCGCCTGAAAACGCCGGGCAATGTCGGCAATCACCCGCTCGCGAGCGGCGGGCTCAAGCGACTGCAGCATGCCAAGGTCATGCTCAAGCCTGCTGGCAATGCTCTCGGCAAGACTCCGCGTATGGGCGGCGATCTGATCATCCAAAGCGATCACCGCTGAGTCCTGCGGCGTGGAGAGCGCGACGGTTGGCAGATCGTCGGCCCCATACCGCATCGTCAGCGGTCGGGCTCGAGCAGCGGCTCGATAGCGGTCGATGGCCGCGGAGACCGCTCGTTCATGCTCAGCGTTGAGATGCAGGCTCGGGGCATCGGTGTGCAGAGTCGCGGCGGCGGCTTCGGCTGCACGGAGATGAGGAGCCACGTCGAGCAGTGCGAGATAAAACCGAGTGCCCTGTGGCGTGGCGGCGTGGGCCCGCTGCTGAGCGGCGGGCAGCAGGGCAAAGCCGGGATAGTAGCTGCGGAGCACATGACGCTTGAGAGCGGCAAGAGCGGCATGCAGGTGTGGCGAACCTTCAGGCTGCGGGTCGTTCATCAGCCCAGGCAGTTGCTCGGCGACATACATGTCACAGGCAGCGGCAGCCTGTTGGTGTGCAGCCTGCTGCGTGGCGGGAGCGGCGTAGGCAGGGGCGGTGGGAACAACAACGCGTCGCGAAGCATGCAGGGCCGCTAGGCCACGGCCAAACGACGACTCGACGAGCGTCCGCGTGTGGACCTCGCTCAGAGCCGAGAAGCCCGGCAGGTGCTGAGAAAGAAGCTGTGCTGCTGTCATGAATACGCCGCTGCACGGTCCACCGAAGCGCCGCAGCGATTCAACAGGTCGCTGATGCCGTCGATCGTCAGGTCAGCCCCACATGCCGCCGCAGAGGACTCACCTTCAATCGCCGCACTCCCTGCGAGCCCGCCACGGGCACAACAGGAAACCGCCACACGCTCTCGGAAAAACCGTCCTTCTCACTCTACCTCACCCCCTTTGAGTGGCCCAGGAATCGGGCCTACGAAAGGCGTGTGGGTGGCAACGGTCGTAACGGTTCAACGGGCCAGAGCGGCCAAAGAAAGCGGAGGGCATGGGATTCGAACCCACAATCGGTTTCCCGACACCACAATTCCAATGTGGCTGCTAGCCAATTCGCGTACCCTCCAGCACGTGTTTGGGCTTTCCGACCTCGGCCGCCCGAGGGGCCGCGGCGAAAAGTCCACAAGACGCGTGGACCCCCGCAGTATACCCGCGCCGCCACCAACTCAATGCCCCACCGGTTTTCTGGTTTCCTCCAGCCCCACAGGCTGGTGCCGGCTAGAGCACCCGGATGCGGTCACTTAGGAAAGCCCGCCACGATCCATCTTCGTAGTGTGCGGCAAGCTGCTTCCACCGCTGGCCATTTGAAATCACCGGCCAGCCTTCCGCCCGCAGCATGTCGTTGATGGTTTTCTTCGCCGGCCGCGACGGAAACGACCAGCTGTAGGGCCAGGAAACCATTTTCAGCCGCTCATTCGAGCCCACGATCACGAGGCTCTTAATCTTCTTGGCCCGCATTCCAGACCTCCTGTCTCTGAGACTCTCCAGATGCTCTTAGGGCATTGTATGAGGCTGTGTCGCAGGCGGCTGTGTTGTATGTGGCTGTGTCGCAGGCGGCGGTGTCACTGCCTGGCCAATGAGGTAGCCCGCTGTCGCCGCAGCGAGCCCCCAGAAGTCAGACGGCACAGTGGTGATCGCAGCAAAGACCGCCTCTGGTATCTGCCCTTCATCGTGCTCGATCGTGAAGGTGACCAGCCATGCCGAGAAGCCCATCAGCATGGAGAACACCGCTGGCTTCGGTCCGCGTGGCCTGCCATAGATACCCATCAACACCGGCACAAATAGGGCCGTCAACTGAATCGAGAGCGCCACATCAAGCAGCTCCATCAGCGACTTGCCCCACAACGCCAAGGCAATGCCTCCCAGCGAGACAAGCACCACGCATAGCCGGTCGCGCAGCAGGGGAGCGCGATCAAAGCCGGGGATCCGCCCCAACAGGTTGTGTCCCAGGATCGTGGCGGGCGCAAGCACCGCACTGGTCGCCGTTGAGACCACCATCGAGACCACCGCCACCACAAAAATCACAAGCATCGTTGGGGAGAGATACTCACCCGCGAGAAACGCTACCGGATCGATGTCGCCTGCCGGATGTGTGACCAAGGACGCCAGCCCGAGCGTGACGGGAATCATGCCAAACATGAGATACAGCACGCCGGCCAGAATGCAGGCTCGCATGGCCGTGTCCGGACTTTTGGCAGCAAACACCCGCTGCTGCAGATCCTGACCAGGAATATTGCCAAACAGGCCGGTCGCCCAGGCTCCCAGCCAGGCCAGCACGACTCCCACCGAGAGCTCGCCAGGCACCAGGCGGAGATGATCGGGATGCTCGGCGGCCACCTTGCTGAAGACCGTCGAAAGCCCTCGCAGCGGATCGCCATCACCGAGCAGCGGATCGGACAGGGTGGTCAGCAGGAGGACCACCAGGCCAACCAGGGCGATCACAATCTGCACCGTGTCGGTGAGGGTGACCGACCACATCCCACCAATGAGTGTGTAGACCAGCGTCACCCCTGCCACGAGGACAACGCCGGTGACAAAGGGCACCTCGAAGTAAAGCTCGAGGATGCTTGCCAGTGCCGTGTATTGCAGTGCCACCCACGAGAAGTAGCTCGGCACCTGAATCGATGCCCCGACAAGCTCTGCTGACGGCCCATAGCGAGTCCGGTAGAAGTCGGCCATGGTGTAGAGTTCCATCTTCCACAGCGGCCGAGCAAAGAAGATACCCGCCAGGATCAGCGTGCCAGCGCAGGCAAACGGATCGAGCACGACGCCGAGCAGCCCTTCCTCACGGGCAGCACCCGCCGCAGCAAACATCGTCGCCGCCCCGAACCAGGTGGCGATCAGGGTGCCCCAGGCGAGAAACAGCGGCAGTTTGCGGCCAGCCACCACGTAGTCCGCCTCACTCTGCACTCGCCGACTGGCATACACACTCAAGCCGAGCAGAAAGACCACATAGCCGGCCAAGGCCCAGGCGAGCAGCGTGGTGGTCCCGTCATCGAGTGCGGGAGCCGACGAGGGTTCGCCGACAGCAAACAACATCATGCAGTGCCCTTCATCAAGCAGTGCCCATTCACAATGCTCGCAGCGTTAACGCCAGGGGGGTACAGCGTGCATCGTGCGAACGGCCGCGGATTGTAGCGTTTCAGAGATTTTCTCGTCTGCCTCTCTCGCTGCTGACTGGCGACAGCGATTGACGGCAGCGGTGCAGCGGACGCAGGATTGTGAGCCGTTGCGGGCTGAATGCTCGACACTGCTCCTTCAGGAGATTCGTTTGCCATGCGAACCAGCATCCTTTCACCACTGCTCAGCGTTTCCAAACAGCCAGCGGCGGCCCCGAAGTCTTCCCTGCCGACTCGGGTGTGGCTCATCGTGGTGACCTGTCTCAGCCTGGCAACCACCAGCCAGCTGCAGGCGACCGACTGGCTCGACTTCCGAGGCCCGACCGGGCAGGGCCATGCCCCCTCCGGCCAACTGCCAGAGCAGCTCGAGCCCAGCCGAGCGACCTGGAAAACTGCTGTGGCTGGCAAAGGCTGGTCATCACCGTTGGTCGTCAACAACCAGATCCTGTTGACCACCGCAGTTCCTGAGCCAGCCGATATGCCGACCGCCCAGTCGCTGCGGGTGCTCTCTTTTGATGCAACAAGCGGCGTTCTGCAGTGGAACGTTGAGGTGTTTCGCAAGTCGATGGAGAGTGACCTCCACAGCCATGCCAAGAACTCCTTTGCGAGCCCCTCTGCCGTCAGTGATGGCGAGCGGCTGTTTGCCCACTTCGGTCCAGATGGAACCGCCTGCCTGAGTCTCGATGGTGACGTCAGCTGGAAGACCGACAGTCTTCGCTACAACCCGCAGCACGGAGCCGGTGGTTCCCCCGTGCTCTTCGACGATGTGCTGGTGCTCAACGGCGACGGCGTCGACGATCCCTTTGTGGCCGCCGTGTCCTGCGAGAGCGGCCAGATCGCCTGGAAGACGCCGCGGCCAGAGATGCCCGCACCACGCTGGTCGTTCTGCACGCCGCTGGTGATCGAGACCGCAGGGCAGCAGCAGCTGATCAGCCCCGCCAGCCACATGGCCTGTGCCTACGATCCGCAGACGGGCGACGAGCTCTGGCGGGTCCGCTACCCCAACAAGTGGTCGGTCGTGCCGCGGCCGGTATTCGCCCATGGGCTGGTGTTTCTCTGCACAGGCTACGACGGACCTGCCGAACTGCTCGCCGTGCGACCGGATGGCCGAGGCGATGTCACCGACACCCACGTGGCCTGGCGAACCGACGAGCAGGTACCGCACAATCCATCCCCCCTCATCATCGACGACGCGATCTACCTGATCAGTGACAACGGGATCGCCTCCTGCCGAGACGCCCTCACGGGCACACTCCACTGGCGACAGCGACTCGGGGGCGACTTCTCGGCATCGCCCCTCTTCGCCGACGGCCGGATCTACGCGTTCAACGAACAGGGGGAGTGCTTCGTCTTTGCCGCCGAACACGCCTACCGCGAACTGGCCAGCTCAGACTTTGAAGAGACGGTGTTCGCCTCGCCAGCTGTGAGCGACGGGGCCATCTTCATTCGGACCGAAGGCCACCTCTACCGCTTCGACCGCCCTCCAGCGAGAGACGGCAACTAGGCAACACGGAGTCTGCGGCATGCTTCAGGAAACCATGGGCTCGCCTGCTCACGCGTCACCGGAAAACTGCTCATGAAGTTCCAGCCAACGTTCTTCGGCAGCAGCAAGTTTGGCTTCCACATCGACTACCTGCTCATGCAGCCGTAAGGCTTCCGCGGGATCGGTGGCAGCGAGCAGTTCCTCGTTTCGTTTCCGCTTCTCCTCATCGAGCCGCTGAATCGACTTCTCCAGATTGGCAACCTCCTTGCGGAGCGCCCGCTCCTGGCGGGCCTCTTCTTTGCCCCGCTGAGCGGCCGCCTTGCCTCGTGGAGGCGGAGCAGGGCGGTGTCGGCCAGCAGCCTGCTCGGCGGCGTCAATCTCGCTGTTGACCTTCTCTAGGTAGTCGCTGTAGCTGCCATGGTGATCCACAACGCGGCCATCTTTGACCTCCAGCACTGTGGTCGCGACAGCCGCCATAAAGGAGCGATCGTGGCTCGTAAAGATCACCGTGCCTTGGTAACTCACCAAGGCATTAGCGAGAGCTTCGAGCGTCTCCACGTCGAGATGATTGCCCGGCTCATCAAGCACCAGCACATTCGCGCTGCCCAGCAAGAGACCGGCGAGACAGAGACGCGCCCGCTCACCACCGGAGAGCACGCGAATCGGCTTCTCCAGGGCCGACTCCCGAAAAAGCATCGCAGCAGCGAGGTCGAGAATCTGCTGGTGCTTCGTCGTCGCAGCCGCCGCCCGCTCGAGATGTTCGATCACAGTCTGCCGCTCATCGAGGCTGGTGTAGACATGCTGGGCATAGGTACCGACCTCACAGCCGTGTCCCCACCGCACATCTCCAGCGACAGGATCGAGGGACCCGGTGAGCGTTCGCAGAAAGGTGGTCTTCCCCTGACCGTTATCGCCAACGATCGCGGCACGAGCTCCGTGCACGATCTCCAGTCCCACATCGCTTGCCACCGTATGGTCGGGATACCCGACGGAAAGCTCACGACACCGCACTGCTGCCCCACGGCCGGGCGACACCTCAGGACAGCGGATGGCAGCCGTTGGGGGATCAACCGCGATCTCCTCCAGCTCTTCTTCCAGTTTGGCAAGCTGTTTGGCCTTTGACTTCGCCTGTGAGGCGGTCGAGGCTCGTGCCCGATTGCGAGCAATAAACTCTTCCAGGTCTCGCTTCTTCGACAGAATCGAGGCGTTGGTCCGTTCGAGAGTCAGCTTTCGCTCCCGCTGATGCACGAGGTATTCGTCAACCGGCCCCGGGTGCAGCGTCAGCTTTCCATGCGCCAGGTCGAGCGTCTGATCACAGGTTGCTGCCAAGAAGGCCCGATCGTGCGAGACCACCAGGCAGGCCTCGCGATAGCCTCGCAGGAAATGCTCCAACAGGATCTGCGTGCGAAGGTCGAGAAAGTTGGTCGGCTCATCGAGCAGTAGTAGGTTCGGCTCATGCAGCAGCAGGGCCGCGAGTTTGACTCTGGTCTGCCAGCCTCCTGAGAGTTCTGAGACCGGCCCCTCCAGAAGCCGGCCTTTGATCTCAAAGTCACCGGCAACCTCGCCACACTTCCAGTCAGGCTTGCCACTGTCGCGGATCAGAAACTCGACCGCCGACTCCCCGGGCTCGAAGGGATCGTGCTGGCGGAGGTGCCCAAGCCTCAGCCGTGGATGCCGCACAATCTCGCCCGAGTCGAGTTCTTCCTCACCGAGAATCACACGGAGCAGCGTGCTCTTGCCGGCGCCGTTTCGACCAATGAAGCCGACACGCCCGTCATCTGTGATCGTTGCCGAGGCCTCATCGAGGAGCACCTGGTCGGCATACCGCTTACAGGCATTCTTAATCTCAAGCAGGACGGCCATACGACAACTGAAGTGGGGGACGAGTAGTCGCTGTGAGCGTACCGACCACGGCCGATTGACCCAAGCCTGCCGGCGGGAACGCGGCTACGAACTGAGCATCAGCCGCACAGCCGCCACTGCCGTGAACACCAGCAGGAGCGTGTCGAAAAGTTTCTGAGGAATCTTGCGAACCACCGCGCGACCAGTCACCAGTCCTGCCAGCACGCAGGGAGCGAGCATCACGTCGATCAACAACGACTTGGGGCTGATCAGCCCGAGACTCGCACTGAATGGAATCTTGGTCAGGTTGAGGATCAGAAAGAACCAGGCCGCCGTCGCCACGAGCCTGTTCTTCGGAAGGGCCACAGCCAAAAGATAGAGGGCCACGATCGGGCCGGCGGCGTTCGCGAGCATCGTGGCCACACCGGAGAGGATGCCAGTGCCCCAGGCAAACACCCGCGTGTGGGGCACCTGGGCATACAGATCGGCTCTCCACATTCGCAGCAGCTGGCCACCACAGAGTGCCAGCACAAGCCCGCCAATAAACGGCCGAAAGGCTGACTCATCCAGCCGTCCTAGCAACAGCCAGCCAATCACCACGCCGAGGAGCGTCGGTGGCAGCAGTTTCACCACGTAGCTCCAGACCACGTCACGGCCCACGAGCCAGACCGCGCAGCAGTCTCCCACAATGAGCAGAGGCAACAGCACTCCGGTCGACTGCTTCGCACCGAAGACGACCGCAAATGCCAGCACCTGCACCAGGCTCACACCCGCCAGGCCGCTCTTCGACATCCCCACGGCAAAGCCGCCGAGCAGGAGCAGGAGCCACGACGATGTGGGGAGGTCAAACATGGCGACGGATCGGAGCAACGGGCGGCGTCGGAAGCGACCAGTCGCATCCTTTCGCTCGCAAAGGTATCGTACAGGCCCTGTTTAAGGAGGTACGAAGAGATGAGTCGATGGCTTCTGGCGGCATGCGTCACCCTTGTGAGTGTGACGGCGAGTGTTGCGAACGCTCAGCAGAGCGAAGGTGAGTGGCGGTCGCTGTTCAACGGCAAGGACCTCTCGGGGTGGACACCCAAAATCCGCGGACACAAGTCGGGGGAAAACTTCGGCAACACGTTCCGCGTTGTCGATGGCCTGATCCAGGTCCGCTACGACGCCTACGACCGCTTTGAAGATCGCTTTGGGCATCTCTTCTTCGAGCAGCCGTTTAGCCACTACAAACTGCGAGTTGTCTACCGGTTTGTGGGCGACCAGTGCCCCGGTGCCCCCGGCTGGGCGATTCGCAACAGCGGCATCATGGCTCACGGCCAGACACCTGAGTCGATGGCTGTTGACCAGGAGTTTCCTGTCTCTATCGAGGTGCAGATGCTTGGTGGTGACGGCGAACACCCGCGGCACACCGGCAATCTCTGCACACCGGGCACGCATGTGGTGATGCGTGATCTGCTCCACACCCCTCACTGCAAAAACAGTACAAGCCAGACCTATCATGGCGACCAGTGGGTCACGATTGAGCTTGAGGCCCACGGCAACGGTCTGATCCGGCACTACGTCAACGGAGAACCCGTGCTCGAATACGAGCGATCGCAGTACGACCCCGACGACGCCACAGCAAAACCTCTGATCCAGGCTGCGGGGGGCAACCTGGCCCTCAGCGGCGGCACAATCTCGCTGCAATCAGAAGGGCACCCGATCGACTTCAAGTCGGTCGAGATCATGGTGCTTGAGGACTAATAGCAACCGGCCCCACGCTTTTCACGCCCACTGACCACGAACTCTTCGAGAGGATCCGACCCGATGCGGAGTGCACTCTTCACGATTCAAGCCTTCGTGCTGACCGTCATGGCCCTGGTGCTCTCAGAGGCTGTCCGTCCTGCTGCGGCCACTGCTGCCCAGCCAAACATCCTCTTCATCTTCAGCGACGATCACGCCGAGCATGCCATTTCAGCCTACGGATCTCGCGTGAACACCACCCCGCACCTCGACCGACTCGCCGAGGAAGGGGCGCGATTCACCAACTCGTTTGTCACCAACTCGATCTGCACGCCGAGCCGAGCGACGCTCCTGACTGGTCAGTACTCCCACAAGAACGGCGTGCCTGTCTTCAACAGGTTTGATGGGTCGCGGGATACCGTAGCCAAGCATCTCCAGGCCGGCGGCTACCACACCGGCATGATCGGCAAGTGGCATCTTGGCAGCGACCCGACCGGCTTTGATCGCTGGGTGGTTCTGCCAGGGCAGGGGGCCTACTGGAATCCACAGTTCCTTGCTCCCGGTAAGAAACTGACGATCGAGGGCCACTGCACCGACATCATTGGCGACCTCGGCGTGGAGTTTCTGAGAACGCGGCCCGATGACAAGCCGTTCTTCCTGATGCTGCACCATAAGGCTCCCCACCGAGCCTGGGAACCAGACGAGCGAAATAAGGCCAAGTTCAAGAATGCCGTTATCCCCGAGCCTGAAACGCTCTGGGACGACTACGCCACCCGGCCGTATGCCCTTCCTGAAAACCAGCAGACAGTGGCCCGCGACCTGACCCGTCGCGACCTCAAGCTAACGCCGCCAGAAGGCCTCGAAGGCCGGGAACTCCGCAACTGGCTCGGCGTAAAACCAGAGAGCCTCGTTGTGGACGGCAAGGAACTCAGTGGGAAGGAACTGGTGAAGTGGAAGTATCAGCGGTACATGCAGGACTACCTCGCCTGTGTCCAGGGAGTGGACGACAACATCGGCAAGGTTCTCGACGAACTCGACCGCCTGGGAATTGCTGACAACACCGTTGTGATCTACTCCTCTGACAACGGCTGGTATCTCGGCGACCTCGGCATGTATGACAAGCGATTCATGTACGAGCCGGGCCTACGGGTGCCGCTGCTGGCACGTGGTCCGGGCATCACGACCGGGATCACCCCCGACGCCTTCGTGGCCAACATCGATCTCGCACCGACGTTTCTCGACATTGCCGGGCTCTCGATCCCCGACTCCATGCAGGGCCGCAGCCTGCTGCCGCTGCTCTCCGGAGAGAAGCCCAAGGACTGGCGAAAAACGGTCTACTACCGTTACTACCATGACCCTGGCCACCACAACACGCGGGCCCACTACGGCGTGCGAACAGCGACCCACAAGCTGATCCATTACTGGAAGAAGGATGCCTGGGAACTGTTCGACCTCAAGGCTGATCCGACTGAGCAGCACAACCTGCTCTACGACCGTGCCGATGAGCCCGCAGTGGCGGCCCTCTTCCAGGAGCTGAAGGCTGAGATCGCTCGGCTGCAGAACGAGTATGAGGATGACGGGCTCTACGCTGATCCTGAGACCTGGCCCAAGGGTGGCTCGGACGGTCCTTTCGTGCAGCCCGACATGATGGGCGTTCGCACGGTGAAAGAGGCAGTCGCTTTCTCCACACAGCCCTGACGTCGATGGCCCATCGTAAGCCTCAGCTTCCGTCGAAAGTCTGCGCGACCTGTGGACGTCCGTTTACGTGGCGAAAGAAGTGGGCCAGCTGCTGGGACCAGGTGAAATACTGCTCGCAGGCCTGCAAGAGCAAGCGGCCCAAGGTTGCAGGCGTGTGAAGTCTGCGACACCTGCGGGGCACCTTCTGGCTCAGGCGAGAATCTCGGTCGCCACGTCCCCGTAGACATCAGTCAGACGCATCTCTCGCCCCGCATACGGGAACGTGAGCCGGGTGTGATCGAGGCCGAGGAGATGCAGGATGGTGGCATGCCAGTCATGGATGTGCATCTTTCCTTCGACCGCCTCATACCCAAGATCGTCGGTGCGACCATAGGTAAACCCGGGTTTCACACCAGCGCCCGCAAGCCACATCGTGAAGCCACGGCTGTTGTGGTCGCGGCCATCGCCCTGAGCCCACGGCGATCTGCCAAACTCGCCTCCCCACATCACCAGCGTGTCCTCGAGAAGCCCACGCTGCCCAAGGTCTTCCAGCAGGGCAGCAATCGGGCGATCGACAGACTCGCAGCTCGCGGTGAGCGACTCCTCCAGAGTGCGATGATGATCCCAGCCTGAGGCGTTCACTTCGACAAACCGCACCCCCGACTCGATCAGCCGCCGTGCGAGAAGACACTGCCTGCCGAAAGTGTCTACCGAGGCGGTCGCCATGGGACCGGCAAAGCCGCCCGCAGCCGGCTCCGCATTTTCGTCGATGCCATACATCTCGAGCGTCTCCCGTCGCTCACCACGAAAGTCGAGTACCTCTGGAAACTCCGACTGCATCCGAAACGCCATCTCCCAGGAAGCCAGCAGATCTTCGACGACAGGATCATGGTGTGGATCGGCGGCAGAGAGCCTTCGCAGAAGGTCCATCTGCTGCTCCTGTTCCTGCGGTGTCCGACGTCGGTTCTCAAGATTGGCCATCATGCTCTGGCCTCCCCCGCGAACCTGAAGCCGGGTTCCCTGGCAGGTGGCGGGCAAGAACGAAGACGAATAGTTTGCCGTTCCTCCGTTCGCAGCCGAGGGATTAATCGTGACGTATCCCGGCAGGTTCTCATTGGCATTCCCCAAGCCATGCACCACCCAGGAGCCCATCGACGGACGCGGAAACTGGAAGATGCCGCAGTGCATCTGCAGGCAGGCCTGGGCGTGGTTTGGCCGATCGGTATGCATCCCCTTGAGCATGCAGAGGCTGTCGGCATGCCGAGCCACATGAGGAAACAGGGAGCTGATCCACTGCCCGCTCTCACCATGCTGCTGAAACGCAAACGGGGAGGCCTTGATGAGAGCCCCTCGACGTCCAGCGGGAGACGGCTCACCATCACGTGCGGTCAGTTCTGGCTTGTAGTCAAAGGTATCAAGATGGCTCGGCCCCCCCTCCATGCAGAGGAAAATCACCCGCTGAGCGCGAGCCAACGGAGCAGCCTCCTCAGCGAGTGCCGCTGATACCACGCCCTTCTGCTGACCCGCCAGCGCCGAAAAAGCGAGCCAGCCAAAGCCGGCAGACACATTCTCAAGCCATTCGCGACGTGTATTCATCGCAACTCCGTTGTGGTGCTACCACCGGTAGAGAAACTCACTGCTTGCAAACAGGCTCTGGCAGACCGCTGCCAGAGCTTCGCGAGAGGCCGGGGCATGCTGAGCGTCTTCGGCCTGATCAAACGAATCAAGAAATGCCACCGACGCGTCACGTTCCTCTGCCGTCGGAGACCGCAGCCACACGCGACGGTAGAGCTGCTCCAGCCGCTGTTCGGTTGAAAGATCGTCCGGCAAGAGATCGATCAGCCGTTCCGCAGAACGCATCACCAGAGGGCTGTTGAGCAGATAGAGCCCCTGACCAGGGACGGTCGTCCGATCACGATCTGACCGAGGCATCGAAGGATCCGCGACATCGAACAGTTCCATCGCCTCCGGCAGGTTGTCCCGAAGCCATGGAAGGTAGATCGAGCGGTGGCGATGAAACGGATCGTTCACCGCCGAGAGCAGCCGCTGGGCCCCACGCCCCGCCACTGGCCCCTCACCGTACCTCGCCACGGCCGACCCGACCGGAGGCTCGACGATCAGGTGGCCGCTGACAAACAGGATGCGGTCGCGGATCTGTTCGGCATCAAGCCGTCGTGGTGGCATCCGCCAGAGCGTCACCGCCTCCGGATCCTCGGCATACGCCACCGGATCCATCACGCTCGCCAGCTGATAGGTGCGTGACCGCACGATCGAGCGGATCAGATCTTTCACTCTCCAGCCGTCCTCCACAAACTGCACTGCGAGCCGATCAAGCAGGGCAGGGTGCGATGGGGGCTGGCCGGCCATGCCAAAGTCGTCTGGCGTCGCCACAAGCCCCCGCCCAAACAGCTGCAGCCAGATGCGGTTCACCACCACACGGGCAGTCAATGGATTGCGATCACTGGCGATCCATTCAGCAAGTTGCAGCCGGCCGCTGGTGTCTTCGGGAATCTGCAACGGCTCATCAACGAGCGCCGCCAGCATTCCCCGTGGAACCAGATCGGCCTCAGCCTGATCCGACTCTCCCCGAGCGTAGAGCGGACTGTCGCCGATCGACTGCGTCATATCGCCATATGTGTAGTCACCAAACGTGCGTCTGGCGAAGCGTCGGCGAAACGGTGGTTCGACCGGTTTGTCGGTCACGCCCATCACCCACGGCACAGGCTCTCCATCCTCATCCCAGGCAGCTCGACGGGTCTCGAGTAACGCCAGTCTCCCGGTAGCCAGGAAGCGTCGCAGACGATCTTCCTCCGTACGAAGGGCATCGCGTGTGTTCCTGATCTGCATCGCCATCTGTCGCGCTGCCAAGGGCGGCAAGGGGGCAACCGCATCAGGCACCACAGCCTCTTCAGGAAGTCTGAGCAGCGGAGTTGGTCGGCGAGCGTTGACGAACACCGTCGTGCCATAGTGCGACTGCGTGCTGCGAAAGATCCCGGCCAACGCGTAGTAATCCCGCTGCGGAATCGGGTCATACTCGTGGTCATGGCAGCGGGCACACGCCACGGTGAGCCCAAGGAATCCGAGCGATGTCGCATTGATCTGCTCATCAACGGTGTCGAGCTCAAACTGCAGGCCGCTTGGCTCGTTGAGCGTGCGAGTCCCGATGGCCAAGAAGCCCGTGGCAATCTGCTGACGTGCCGCGTCCTGCGGTGAGCCGGCTGGCAGCAGATCACCAGCCAACTGTTCCCGAATGAACTGATCCCATGGCATTCCGCTGTTGAAGGCTTCGATCACGTAGTCGCGATATCTCCAGGCATGCGGGTAGGTGAAGTTCACCGCCCCCCCTGTACTCTCCGCATACCGAGCCACGTCGAGCCAGTGGCGGGCCCACTTCTCACCGAAACGAGGCGAGGCGAGGAGTTGATCAACGAGCCCTTCGTAGTGCTCCTGCGAAGGCTGAGCGACAAATGCTTCGACCTGCTCCAGCGTCGGCGGGAGACCGGTCAGATCGAGATACAGTCGTCGCACAATGGTGGCTGGTGACGCGTCGGCCACTGGCGCGAGCCCCTTGGCTTCGAGCGCCGCGAGCACGTCGTAGTCGAGGTCGACACGCGGCCAGTTCACGTCTGACACGTCAGGCAGTGGCTGCCGCTGCGGAGTCAGATAGGCCCAATGGCTGCCGCGATCATCAGCGTCGTGGCGACTCGCTTCCGGCAGTTCGTCCGCCCAGACAGCAGTCGACAACGCCGCGACCGCAAAGACCAGTGCCGCCTGGAGCGAGCAGAAACCACGCTGCCACCATCCCTGGCGAGCAGATCGCCAGCGGTTTTCACACGAGGACGGCATACCCGTTTCCCCACTGGCCGTCTCCGCCGGCCTGGCGGTGACAGCCTGCGTCGGCATGACCAACGCAGTCCGTCAAGAAAACCCTCGAGACCACTGATCACACTGCTACCAAAACCACTGCCGGGCACCTGCCCCAACCTGGTGACGCCTAGAGACCAGACGCGCCTGTTGTCTCTTGCTGCCGCTGCTCTTTCTTCGCCGGGAACTCCACGACCACAAGCTGTCGCGACTCTTCGTCGTATGAGTATTCCTGGTAGTAGGGAAGCATCGCGAGTTCGATCCCATCCGGCTGTCCCGGCTTGATGATCCACTTCATAAACTCGTCGTAGTTCGCTGGCATCTCGCCATGCTCTGCCTGATAGAACTGCATCGCCTGCTGGACAGCAATGTTGCCCAGCTTGGCAACGCTGGAGCGATACGCGCCCGCAACCACGCCGAGCGCCCCGTCGTTCTCAGGCTTTCCTGCCAGCACACCACCGGCAGCGAGGGCTTCCTCCATCCGCATCACGTTCTGCGTCTTCTGGTTGATCGTCTTGCGGGTCTGCACCGGACCGCCAGTGCCCGCCGAAGAGCCACTCGCCGTTCCGGGCGACGCAGTCGCATTCGGATCCGCTGGCGGATCAACGCAGCCAACAAGGGCAACGAGACACACAACAGCACTCAGTCGAACCAAAGCCATGACAGGCGTCTCCAAGATTGTGCGGCCGTGTCGCCAGATGATGCGTCATCCGCTCAGCAGCCCGCGAGTCTTCTCTGCAGCCCCGAACCCCACCGCGGCATCTCGCCCTCTGGAGGACGCCGTCGATTACGAACACCGCCCGACGTAGGGCGAGTTCTGGAGCCCTGCCGCCGCGGCCTGATCGGCCATCCAGTGTACGCGACCGCCGGGAAGTTGTACCCGCTGGCTCGGCAACACGTCAGGCTGATACGGCCCCTCCAGGATTCGCTGGAGCACCTCGGCCTTGCCGGCTCCCTCAACGAGGAAGAGCACCTCGCCTGCCTGGTCGAGAAGTGCTGGCGTGAAGGTCACCCTCCATGACGCCATTTTGTCGACATACTGGGCCACCACGAGCCGGTCCTGCTCCCGCACCGCGGCCGTTCCCGGAAAAAGGGAGGCGGTGTGGCCGTCACCTCCGATGCCCAGCAGCACGAGATCGATGGCGGGCCGCTCGCAGCGAAACAGCCGTTTGAGCTCCTGTTCGTAGGCGAGGGCCGCCAGCTCTGGCTCCACCTCCCCGAGCATCCTGTGGACGTGGGCCTCAGGCAGCGGCACACGCTCAAGCAGAGCCTCCCGGGCCATCCGAAAGTTGCTCTGCTCATCTGCCGGTGGCACACACCTCTCGTCACCGAAAAAGACATGCGTCTTGTCCCAGTCGATCCCGGCAGACACCTCGGGCCGCGCCAGCTGCTCATAGACAGGCTTTGGGGTCCCACCTCCTGCCAACGCGATCACAAATCGCCCACGCTTCTCAATCACGGCCTTGGCTCGTGAAACAATAAAATCAGCGGCATTTTTGGCAAAGTCTGCGGCCGAATCGACAACATGCACAGTGGGGGAGGTGTTCATGCCGTCTATAGTAATGGAGCGCCGACGGCTCACTCTGGTTTTTCGCTTCTAGCCTGCCACAACCCTCAGCCCGGCTGCAGCATGGGTCGTTCCCCAAACACCGACGGACATGCGGCCCACGGCAGTCACTGGGCTCGACTCGGGGCGATTCTCTACCTCGAGCGGCAGGATGTGTTCATGATCCTGGCCCTCGCTCTGGGGGTGGGGCTGCTTTCGATTGTCACGCCGGCTGCGATCGAGGCGCTCGTCAACGTGGTGGCGTTTGGCGTGTTGCTCTGGCCGGTGATCGTGCTGGCTCTCGTGATGCTCGGCTTTCTCTGCTTTTCCGCCCTGCTGCGGGCAATGCAGGTGCTGGCCATGGAATACATGCAGCGACGGATCTTTGCCCGCACGGCCAATGCATTCGCCACCCGTTTTGCCAAGGCTGAGATCGAGTCATTCGACGGCCGCAATCCCACCGACATCGTCAATCGCTTCTTTGAGGTCGCCTCCGAGCAGAAGGCCCTGGCAACCCTGCTCGTCGAGGGCACGAGCGTGGTCATGATCACGATCGTGGGCATGGCAGTGCTCTCCTTCTACCACCCGTATCTCCTCACCTTCGGGCTGGTGATGATCCTGTTGATCGCCTTCCTTCTCGGCGTGCTCGGGCTCAATGGCATCTCAACGGCCATCGACGAGAGCTACGCCAAGTTTGATGTGGCGGCCTGGCTCGAAGAGATCGCCAAGTGCCCGCACACCTTTCGCTTTGGCCGCGGGGGCAGTGTGGCGATCGACCGCGCCAATCAGCTGACCACCGAATACATTGACCTGCGGCGTGAACACTTTCGGGTGGTCTGGCGACAGACGCTTTTTGCCCTTCTTTTAGAGGCCATCGCGAGCACCGTGCTGCTCGGGCTTGGTGGGTGGCTTGTGATCAGCCAGCAGCTCAATCTTGGCCAACTGGTGGCCGGTGAGCTGATTGTCACCCTGGTGCTGTCTGCCCTCTCGAAGAGCGGTAAATACCTGGAGATTTTTTACGACCTGCAGGCCTCTCTCGACAAACTTGCGGTGATCGAAGAACTGCCCCTGGAGCCCTCTGGGGGCGAACTGCTGCCCGACAGCGCTGAGCCGATGCAGGTTCGGGCCGAGATCACGTTTAAGGCCGAGACGCCCAAGCTGCTCGAGGCGGCCCCAGGCGAGCGGATTGCGATTGTCGGGGAGCCTGGCTGTGGGAAGTCGTTTCTGCTGGAAACCTTGGCCCTCCTGCGGGTGCCCCACAGAGGCCTGCTCGAGTTTGACAGCATCGATGCCCGTTCACTTGACCGTGCGGCCGCCCGCCTACGAATCGCTCTGGTCGGTCAGGCAGAGACCTTTGCTGGCACGGTGGCGGAGAACATCCGCGTCGGACGCAACGAGTTGACCGCTAGCGACGTCCGTGAGGCGCTCGAGATGGTCGGCCTTGCCGAACAGATCGCACGTCTCCCCAAGGGCGTCTCCTCTCCGCTCGCATCTGATGGCCTCCCGCTCTCCACGAACGAACTGCTGCGACTCTCCGTCGCCCGGGCGATTGCAGGCAAGCCGAGGCTACTGCTCATCGACGGCCTGCTCGACGGCCTCGACGTGGCCGACTGCCCAAAGCTGATCGCCTCGCTCTTCGAACGTGACAATCCTTGGACACTGGTTATCGTCACGTCTCGAGAAGACATCACCAGCCGCTGCGACAGGACGGTGAACTGGTCATGAGTGAACCCCAGAGCTTTGCCGAGCTGATGCGCCGCACAGGCACGCCACGCCTCGTGCGGGTGCTGGCTCGCCTAGTCTTTGCCGCCTTCCTGGCCACCCCATTCATCCTTGCCTTCGTGCCCTGGCAACAGACGGTGATGGGTCGCGGAACCGTCGTGGCCTATTCCCCAGTCGAGCGGATGCAGGTGATTACTGCCCGAGTGAGTGGGCAGGTGAAGCGTTGGCACGTCGTTGAAGGAAGTCGCGTGAAGATCAACGATCCGTTGGTCGATATCGAAGATAACGATTCGGAGCTTGAGGCAAGGCTTGCGGTCCAGAAGGCCTTCCTTGAGGAACGGCTCGCAGCGGCCAGGAAAGAAGTCGCAGAACAGCAGGCGGCTGCCGATGCCCAGGTGGCAGCGCGGGCAGCTGCGGTGAAAGCGGCAGAGGCGAGTCGAGATGCCGCGGTCCGTGGCATTGAGGTTGCCCAGCAGTCACTGGCCAACGCGGAGTTTGCCGAATCGTTCGAGCAGAGCCGCTCGGAGATGTTTGAGGATCTGTTCACCAACCCGACGTTTGGAGGCCTGGAAAGCAAAATCAACCGTGATGAGGCCAGGATGCGAGCAGATCGTGCCAGCACGGACACCGAACGGGCAGAAGCAGAGACCGAACAGGCTCGCGCACACCTGCTGACTCAAGAGTCGCTCGTCGTTCAGGCGGATGCAGCCGGACTCTCAGCGATCGCCGTGGCTCGGAGCAACCTGCGGAAGAGTGAACAAAACCTGTTTTCCATCGAGCGAGAACTTCAGGACATCGAAAACCGAATCGAGCGATTCAAGGCGCGACTGGTGGTCGCACCGTGCGACGGCGTTGTGTATCGCGTGGATGCCAACGTCAACCAAGGCGGACAATACGTACAAGAAGGCGATGAGCTGTGCACGATCGTCCCCGACACAGACGACCCCGTCGTAGAGCTGTTTCTCAACGGCTTCGACGCGCCGCTTGTGCTCGGCTTCGCGGAGCGAACCGGACAGATGCCACAGGTCCGCTTGCAGTTCGAGGGTTGGCCAGCAATCCAGTTCTCGGCCGCCCCCGAACTAGCGATCGGCACCTTTGGTGGAAAGGTTCGACAGGTCGATCCCGCCAGCACCGCATCCGGGCAGTTTCGCGTGTTGATCGAGCCGGATCAGATGCGGCCGGGCGAACAATGGCCCGACCCAGAGTTCCTCCGGCAGGGCAACCAGGCGATCGGCTGGGTGTTTCTCAACCGGGTGTCACTGGGCTACGAGCTCTGGCGACGGCTCAATGGCTTCCCACCAGAGGTCGCGCCCATCACCAAGGGCGACAAGGGAAGCAAGGCTCCCAAGATCAAAGTCAAGTAGTCCGCCGGCTCTCGCTGGCAACGCGGTCACTGCTGCTGCTTGCCTTGTGCGTTGTGCAGCCAGGCACCAGCCGGGCTGAGCCATGGAGCCTGTTTGCCGAACCTCCGGTGGAGAGTGATCCCGGCACCTTCGTTGGTGAGATACCTGGCGTGCTCTCAACAACCTACCGGCAAGCAGAGGTGCCACCGGCAGGTAGCGGTGTTGTGGTGACCGCTGCTGCACAACTGCCGTTGCCTGCCGAAGAAATGCCGGTGCCACCCGGTCAGCCGCCCCCGATCGCCCGGCCTTTCGGTGATTTCCCTGCCGACAACATCGACAACCGTAATCAGCCGCTCACGCTTTCGGAGGTGCTCGAGAGCGTGCTGCGGCACTACCCGTTGCTGCTTGCAGTTGAGCAGGAACGCGGGGTGGCCAGTGGCGGCCTGACAAGTGCCATGGGGGCCTTCGACACCCAGCTCACCGGCATGGGCACATCGCTCGCACCGAGCACCTACGAAAACTACGTCTCTGACTTCGGCGTTGAACAGCTGCTTTCCCAGCAGGGCATCTCGCTGTTTGGTGGATACCGCACCGGCTTTGGCGAGTTCCCTACCTACAAGCTCCACAACAAAACCGCGGTGGGAGGTGAGTTTCGCGGTGGCCTCTCGATTCCTCTGGCACGCGACCGCGACATCGACCGGGCTCGAGCTGGCAAGGCGCAGGCACAGCTCGACGTGGCGATCGCAGAGCCCGCCATCGCTCGCAGCCGGCTCGACTACATGCGGGAAGCCGCTCGTGCCTACTGGGCTTGGGCAGGCAGCGGAGAGCAACGGACCGCCACGCAGTCGCTCGTGCAGCTGGCCACTGATCGCGACCAGTTCCTTGCGGCCCGAGTCGATCGTGGAGCGACCGCCAACATTGAACGAGTCGATAATCAGCGTAATATCGCTCTTCGTGAGGGCATGGCCGTCAAGGCGGACCGGCTTGTGCAGCAGGCGGCCATCGACCTCTCGCTCTACTACCGGGATGAGGCTGGCAGGCCACTGTTGGTGGGAAAGCAGCGGCTCCGACGACTTCCCGAACCGATTCCTCCGACGCCCACGCTCTACCATGAGTCACTCTCGCGAGCCCTCGCCCAGCGGCCCGAGTTTCGCAAGCTCAGCCTGCAGCGGCAGAAGCTGCTCGTTGAGCGAAAACTCGCTGCCAATGAGACACTTCCGGGACTCGACGCGCAGATCGCCGCCAATCAAGACCTCGGATACGGCAAGAGCCCACTCTCAGGCCCCGAGGGACTGAACCGTCAGGTGCTCTCCGCAGCCCTCGTGTTTCAGCTACCCGCCCAGCGCCGGGGAGCTCGAGGCCGCCTCCAGGCCCTGGATGCCAAGATCTCGCAGCTCAACGAGCAGCTGCGGTATATGGAAGACAATGTGCAAGCACAGGTGCAAAACGCCTACTCCAAACTGGAACGGGCCTACACCTTTCACGAGAAGACTCTGGAGATGGTCACGCTCGCCGATACCGTCGCTCGAGCAGAACGCGAGCAGTTTCGGCTTGGCCGTAGCGATATCCTCCGCATCGCGCTCCGCGAACAGGCCAAGTTCGACGCCGACCTCTACGAGATTGTGGCTCGCCAGCAGTTCTGGACCGCAGAGAGCGACCTGCGAGCCTCCGACACATCACTCGGCCCTGGAGCCACCGGAGAAGTCGACACCGCCGAGGAGATTCCTCTCCCAACCGGGGCATGGACCGATACGCCGGCGATCCCGACAGCCACCGCCCCTCCCACGACTCAGCCACGCATTCTGCGGTAGCGACGAATCAGGGCGTTTGTCGAGCTGTCATGAGCCAACTCTGGCTCATCAGTCGCCTCCAGTTCTGGCACAATCTTGCCAGCCAGCTGCTTGCCGAGTTCAACACCCCACTGATCAAAGCAGTTGATGTTCCAGATCGCTCCCTGCACGAACACCGAATGTTCGTAGAGCGCGATCAGACTGCCAAGCAAGGCAGGCGTAAGCCGATCCGCCAGGATCGTGCTCGAAGGCCGGTTGCCAGGAAACGTGCGATGCGGGATCAGCCACTCCGCACATCCTTCGGCCACCAGCTGCTCGCTCGACTTGCCGAAGGCCAGTGCTTCTGCCTGGGCAAACACATTCGCCATCAACAGATGATGATGGCGGCCGAGCGGATTGAGCGAGTTCGCGAAGGCAATGAAGTCACACGGGATCACCTCGGTGCCCTGGTGAATCAGCTGATAGAAGGAATGCTGACCATTGGTGCCAGGCTCACCCCAGTAGATCGGTCCCGTTGTGTAGCCCCCGTCAGCGGCCGGGTCGATCGGCTCGCCGGCAAGCGTGACCCGTTTGCCACACGACTCCATCGTCAGCTGCTGCAGGTAGGCGGGAAAGCGGGCGAGATACTGGTCGTACGGCAAGACTGCCAGGGTTCGACAGCCGAGAAAGGTGGTGTTCCAGACCGCAAGCAGCCCCATCAGCACCGGCAGGTTTTCATCGAAGGGTGCCGAACGAAAGTGCTCATCCATCGCGTGGAAGCCGGCGAGCAGCTCGCGGAATCCATCCGGACCGATCGCGATCATCGTCGAAAGGCCGATTGCTGAGTCCATCGAGTAGCGGCCGCCAACCCAATCCCAGAAGCCAAACATGTTGGCGGTGTCGATCCCAAACGCGGCCACGGCGTCTGCATTGGTCGAGACCGCCACAAAGTGCCGAGCGATCGCCGCCTCGTCCTCCAACGCACCGAGCACCCAGTCGCGAGCCGAACCCGCATTGGCCATCGTCTCCTGCGTCGTGAACGTCTTCGACGAGACAATACACAGCGTTTCCGCAGGATCGAGATCACGAACCGCCTCGGCAAAGTCGGTGCCGTCGACGTTTGAGACAAAGCGGAGCGTGAGACTTCGGTCACTCACATGCCGCAAGGCCTGACAGGCCATCACTGGCCCCAGGTCTGAGCCACCAATCCCGATGTTGACGACATTCCGAATCGGTCTGCCTGTGTGGCCCGTCCAGCGTCCCTCGCGAACATCGTTCGCGAAGACACCCATCGCCTCCAGCACGGCGTGCACCCCCGGCACCACATCTTCGCCGTCAAAGAAGATCTGCTGCGACTTTGGGGCACGCAGGGCCACGTGCAAGACCGCCCGACGCTCCGTGACGTTGATCCGTTCGCCGCGAAACATCGCTTCGGCTCGCTCCGCGACACCGGCTGACCGGGCGAGTTTGACCAGCAGTTGCAGGGTCTCGTCGGTCACCCGCTGCTTCGAGAAGTCGAGGTAGAGGCCGCAGGCTTCCGCAGTCAGCCGGGTGCCGCGTGAGGCGTCGCTGTCGAAGAGAGCCCGCAGGGAGGTGTCGCTGACCGCAGCCGCGTGGGCCTCAAGCTCCTGCCAGGCTGGCAGCTGTGGTCGGGCCATTGCATCAAACGGGGTCTCACAGGCAGCCTGCGACGCAGCATCACCACTCACTCAACACCTCCTCTGGATACGGCCGATTCGTCCCGGATCGACCAGTTCGGGGTGGGAGTATATCGCACCCTGCGATGCTTGCGGCTGACACTCAGCCGAGTTGTCACAAACCCTATGCCCCGGTAGCCTCCCACGTTTGTCCCGTGTTTGCCGTGAGACCTGTTTTTCTCGCGGCGGTCATGCCCGTCCGGAGTTGAGCAATGGAAGTCGGTATCGTTGGCCTGCCAAACGTTGGAAAATCGACGCTCTTCAACGCCCTGACGGACGCCGGAGCTCTGGCTGCCAACTATCCGTTCGCTACCATCGAGCCGAACGTGGGCGTCGTCGCCGTTCCAGATCCGCGACTGGCTGAAATCTCTGGCTACATCTCCACCCAGAAAATAATCCCCGCTTCGATCCGCGTGGTCGACATCGCCGGCATCGTCAAAGGCGCGAGCGAAGGGGAGGGGCTCGGCAACAAGTTCCTCAGCCACATCCGCGAAGTGGATGCCATCCTGCATGTGGTCCGCTGCTTTGAGAACAGCGGCGACGTGGAGATTACGCACTTCGACGGCACGGTCGACCCGATTCGCGACATCGAAACGATCGAACTCGAACTGATCCTCGCCGACCTGCAGACCGTGGAGCAGGCGACCGAGAAGGCGAAGAAGGCCGCCCGCGGCGGTGACAAGGAAGCCAAGGCCAGGCTCGCGTTGCTCGAGAAGCTCGCCCCGGTTTTGGCCGAAGGCAAGCCGGCTCGGGGCGTGATCGCCGGGCTGACAGATCCCGATGAGCAGAAGGCTGCCAAGAGCCTCGGCATGATCTCCGCCAAACGCGTGCTCTATGTGGCCAACGTCGACGAGAGCGACCTGCTCGGCCAAGGCCCGCTGGCCTCCAAGGTTCGCGAACGGGCGGCAGCAGAAGGCATGGAGGTGGTGCCCGTGTGTGCCAAGATCGAGAGCGAACTTGCTGGACTCGACGATGCCGAGCGTGACGAGATGCTTGAGGCCTACGGACTCCACGAGCCTGCCTTGGCAACCCTCGCTCGTGGTGCCTACACGTTGCTCGGCCTCCAGAGCTTCTACACCGCCGGAGAAAAAGAGGTGCGAGCCTGGACGGTCTCGCAAGGTGCCACCGCCCCGCAGGCAGCAGGCGTGATCCACTCCGACTTCGAGCGAGGCTTCATCCGTGCTGAGATCTACTCCGTAGCGGACCTTGCCGAGTTGAAGAACGAGAAAGCGATCCGCGAAGCCGGCAGGCTCCGGGTCGAAGGCAAGGCCTACGTGATGCAGGACGGCGACGTGTGCCACTTCCTGTTCAACGTGTGAGCACCGCCGCTTCGTACGACAGCGTGTCGGGTGTGAACGGAGGCTCATCGCTGTCGAGTGCGGTGAGCACCCGCAGCAGGATTCCGGTGACCGGGTCATCGACCTGGCCGATCTCTCGATTGATCGTGCCATGCGTTTTGCCGCGGGCAGAGACGACTGCCGCCTCTCCACCGGAGGCTCTCACGGCCTCCGCAAGACGCTGCGACTGCAGTCGCGACGCCTCGCGATTGGCCACGTGAAAGATGAGATAGTACGGCAGGTCCGTCGCCGTCTTGGCATGCACAACTGGGGACGCATCGTTCCACGCCTCCTCGCTCTCACCAAACGCGGTGCGATACATGGCTCCAGCGACGTCGCCACCAAGTTCGGTCACCTGCCAGGCAATGTCATAACCTGCTCCATCCAGGCAGACCACGGCTTCAATGTCAGCTGGCTTCAGCCCAACAGCCTGGAGACGATCGGTGTCGACGCCTGCCAGAGCCGCCAGATGGGCTCCGGCGCTGTGTCCCATCAAGGACACCCGCTGCGGATCCCCACCGTACGCAGCGATCTCTGCCTTGACCCATGCGATCGCACGGACCACGTCTTCAACATGCACCGGATGCTGCACGGCCGGTGAGAGCCGGTAGTTCACGCTGACGAGCAGATAGCCGTGCTCCGAAAAAAACCGTCCCTTCTCAGCCGCCTGCCCCTTGTCACCCTGCCGCCAGCCCCCGCCATGAATAAACAGCATCACTGGGAGCTGCTCAGCGTCTACAGGGGCATAGATGTCGAGACTCAACAGACGAGGATCAACTCCCTCCTCGTTGTGGTAGAGGACGTCCCGTGTCACACGGACCGAATCATCAGAGTCCACTAGCCCACGGCCACGAACTGCGGCAAACGCTTCCTGTTGTTCGTCAGACAGCAGTTTCTCAAAGGCCTCGCGAAATGCCGACGAACGGAGCTTCCCGCGGTATTCGACGACCAGTCGTCGCAGGTCTGCACGCTGCGAGTCACTCAGTTTCAGGACGTCGGCTCGCTGCCGGAGAAGCTCGCCAAGTTGTCCACGGTCGGCTGCCGGCCGCGGACGTTCCGGCTGCTGTGCAGAGGCCACGGGCAGGGACGCCGCCAACAAGCCACCGGTAAACAGAACGGTTCGGATCAGCCTGAAGGGGCGTTGCATCCTCAGCTCCTTTGTCACAGTTCAGTCAATGCCGAGCACGTCTCGCATGGAATACGTGCCAGCAGCCTTGCCAACCAGAAAGACCGCAGCAGCAACGGCACCATGAGCGTAGCAGTCTCGGCCTGAGGCTCGCACGTTCACCGACAGACTCTCACCTTCCATACCGAAGAGGATCGTGTGTTCGCCCGGGTTGTCACCGGAACGAACAGCGTGGTAGCCGATTTCACCGACGGGCCGAGCCCCCACACGCCCCTCGCGACCGTGGGCCACCTGAGCCGGCTCGCCCCCATCAGTCAGATGCATCGCCTCGCCCACGATCTGCCCAAACTTCAGCGCGGTGCCACTGGGTGCATCTTCTTTATGGTGATGGTGGCACTCGATGATCTCGACATCGGTGCGGCCTCCCACACTGCTGAGCAAACGCCCCGCCCGTGCCACGAGATCCATCGCCACGTTCACTGCCAGTGACATGCTGGGCGATACAAGCACGGGGATCGATTTTCGTGCGTCTTCGATTCCTGCGAGGTCGTCCGCATTCATGCCAGTCGTCGCCACCACCAGCGGCACCTTCCGCGCCACGGCTTTGCGAGCGATCGCGGCCACCGCCCCGGGGAGTGAGAAGTCGATGATCACATCGGCCACACAGTCCCAGTCAGAGGTCACGGGCACATCAATCGTGCCTACACCAGCGAGCTGACCAGCGTCGTCTCCAAGCTGTGGGCACTGCTCCCAATCGATCGCTGCGACGACCTCAACACGGGCGTCTGCCACGGCTGCCGCCACGACCCTTCGGCCCATGCGTCCGGCAGCTCCATGAACAACAAGGCGTAACGGCGAAGAGGCAGACATCAGCAAGGCTCCCACAAATCAAGGAAAACAACTCCTGTCAACCTACCCGCCGCCCGCCAGGCGACAACCGCTTTCGCAGATCTGCGGCAGTCACTCACCTTCGCATCAGGCAGCGTGGCTTTCGCGTGAGAACACGCTGCCAAACGAGACACGCTGCCAAATAAAACGGGCGGGCCATCCGAGGATGCCCGCCCGCCTTTTGTGGGAAAATCGCTCTTCAGAGTCGGCTTCGACCTACTTTCGCCAGTGACGGAAAGGCTCGTAGAGCCGTAGGCCCACCATCACCTCGCTCGAGCTGAACTGATTTGGAGTGACGAAACTCGACTGCTGAATCGTGTCGAGCTCGTAGTATCGATAGCTGACGTCGACAGTCAGCCGATCCGTCAGCTCATAGATCAGTCCTGCTCCCACCTGCCAGGCGAAGGCCCCCTTCGCGTCGGCGTAGATGGTGTCTCCTGTGGCAATAGTTCGTTCGCCGAGCTTGTAGCCACCACCGCCGAGGCCACCACCGGCGTAGATACCGAAGCGATCGGTAAACATGAAGTCCCGCCAGAGATTGGCCGTGACCGACCAGTTGTTGGTTAACATTACTTCGGTTCTGGGATCGCTGACAAAAGGCTCCGCATACACATCTCGGCCAAGGCCTTCGACCTCAAGCCGCAGTCGCCCACGCTGCCGCTCCAGTGACATGCCAACAGCCGCCCCGGCGGCGAACACCGTGCCCTCGGTGTCGATCCCGAGCCCGGGATCATTCGGTGCTGTGAAACTTGCGAAGGACGCTCCGGTCAGGCCGGTAATGTAGAACCGCCGACATGGCTTTTCGGACAGACACCCCACGTCGCAGTAGGGCGATTCCGTTACCTCAGGAAGCGCTTCGATCTCCTGTTCAAAACTACTCAGATCGATTCCGGAATAGACCTCTTCCCCGTGAGCGACACCGGCGACAGCGAGCACAGCCGCCGCGCACAACGCACCTATCCGCCTCATAGCACACCCTCCCTGGAGACCTCTGACGACACGTGGGGATTCCCACCCCCTTCTCGCATCGGCAGTTCCTACAGCAGCCACAGCTGTTGAACAGCGAGCCCCCCAGAACCGGCATCACCCGCTTGACCCGGCCTGTCTCGACTGTCACAAGCGTCACAACGCGACCACGCGTCGTCTCTTTCTGCCATCGAGCGGCTGTCTAGCGACAACTCCTCTCAGCAGATTCCGTTGAGGACTTACTAACCCTCTTGCCAGCCTTTTCGGTATTCACGCCGGAGAAACTGCTCGGCCTCAGGGCTGCCGGGAAACGTCATGCCTTCGGCATCCCAGATCAGCCGCTTCTGGGTCTGGCCTTCGCGGAGCTGGCCGCGAAGAGCGATGTTGCCCAGCAGCACGGTCTCGGTGAGCGGACCGGCGAAATCGAAACAGGCCCCGGCCGGATCACCACCTCGGCAGGCCTGTAGCCACTCTTCGAAATGGCCTGGCGAACGCGGTAGCACCTTTGGCGGTTCGCCGTAGGCCTTCGCCAGTTCGTCCGGCAGGAGCCACCAGTCGTCCCAGTCGCTCATCAGCAGGCCGTCGTCGCCCACGAGCATCAAGCCGTTGGGCCCGATCAGGTCCCCCTTCACAAACGCCGGTGGCCGAGATGGCCGCAGCCCACCGTCATACCAGGTGAGCGTGACCGCGGGCATCGAGCCGCGGGCAGGAAACTGGTAGGTGACGAGCGACCCCTGCGGATAGGTCTCTTCATTGACCCGCGTCGACGTCGCTTCCACGCTCGAAGGCGGACCGAGTTTCAACGCCCGAACCACCGGATCAAAGTAGTGGCAGCCCATATCACCGAGGGCTCCAGTGCCGAAGTCCCACCAGCCTCGCCAGGCAAACGGCACATAGGCGGGGTTGTAGGGCCGCTCAGGAGCAGGGCCTAGCCAGAGGTCCCAGTCGAGCGTAGTGGGCACCTCAGGGGTTTCGGTCGGGCGGGCCAGGCCTTGGGCCCAAAACTCACCGTCAAGCCCGCGGCCGGGCCGGTCGGTCCAGATGTGCACTTCTCGCACCGGCCCTAGTGCGTTGTCGAGGATGAACTCCTGCACCCTCCGCGTGTCTTTTGACGCCTGGGCCTGGTTGCCCATCTGCGTGGCCACCCCCGCGTCGCGGGCCGCCGCAGTCAGCTGCCGCGCTTCCCACACCGAATGCGTCAGCGGCTTCTCGCAGTAGACATGTTTGCCGAGCCGAAGCGCCGCCATCGAGGCGTGGAAATGATGGTGGTCGGGCGTGGCCACAATCACCGCATCGATTGAGCCATGCAGCTCATCGAGCATCACGCGATAATCCTTGTATCGCTTCGCACGCGAATACGTTGCAAAGCTCTCGGCAGCCCGCTGCTCGTCCACATCGCAGAGGCCCACAATGTTTTCTGAATCCACTCCCCGCAGCACGCTCGCCGCACGGCCGCCGGCGCCGATCGCGGCGATGTTGAGCTTTTCATTCGCCGCATAGGTGCGAGCCGATCCGGATGGCAGGATCGTGAACGCTGCCGTGGAGGTTGCTGCGGAGGCCAGGAAGCGGCGGCGGGACGCGCGGGTAGGCATGGCGGATCTCCTCATGTTCGTGGTCGCGTGGTGGTGCCGCTCTCCACGCATTTCGAGACTGCATGATTGCGGGCAGTATGTCCCCTCCACCGAGCCAGTGCCAATCGAAACGGACGTGTCGATCGCGGTTCAAGCCCGCTCGCTACACTTGCGGCGTCTCGCCCGCGTTTGCAGCTCCTCCTCACGAACTCACGAAGGCTTCTCGTGCGATACCGCGTGAACCACACACTCTGGAACCCGCTCTCGCAACAGCCTGGCTCGCTCCGGAAACGGGCCCTCATGGCGTGCATCGCGGGCCTCTGCTGGATCGCGAGCGGGGCCGCCTCCGCTCAAACGGTCGTGGGCATGACCGTGACCCCGCATCGTCCAAGCCCGGCGCTGCGATGG